>JASFKW010000197.1:0-5667 GCA_050118435.1 Gammaproteobacteria bacterium
TTTATTGTTTGCCGGTCAGGTCGTGGCCATGGCGGTGCGTGCGCTTGAGCAGGCTATTTGGAGTCAGAGTAAAAACGCGTCAGCGGCTTGCTCAGGTTTGCACGGAGCGCAAGCATCTTTGCTGCGACCGGAAAGACTACCTCAGACTGCGTTGCGCATCCAAAAGGCCCATTGACGCCAGGCGTCTCTGCTCAGAATGTCTCCGGAATGTACTTGAACTCGTACGCCGGCTCCGTGTAGCCCCGGGGCGACTGGCGCTTCGGCAGTTCGACCTTGTCGCGCGGCAGTTCCTTGTATGGGACCAGGCTGAGCAGGTGATGGATCACGTTGAGGCGCGCGCGCTTCTTGTCGTCCGATTTCACCACATGCCAGGGTGCCCATCCGCTGTCGGTCGCCTCGAACATGGCATCGCGGGCGCGCGAATAGTCGTACCAGCGCTTGTAGGACTCGAGGTCCATGGGTGACAGCTTCCAGATCTTGCGCCCGTCGCCGATGCGATTCTCCATGCGGCGGGTCTGCTCCTCCTGGCTCACCTCCAGCCAGTATTTGACCAGGATAATGCCGGATTCGACCATGAGTTTTTCGAACTGCGGAACGACTTCCAGAAACCGCTGGGCTTCTTTCTCGGTGCAGAACCCCATCACCCGTTCGACGCCGGCGCGGTTGTACCAGCTGCGATCGAAAATGACGATTTCACCGGCGGCCGGCAGGTGCGGGATGTAGCGCTGCGAGTACATCTGCGATTTCTCGCGTTCGGTCGGTGCCGGCAGCGCAACCACCCGGAAGATCCGCGGGCTGACGCGCTCGGTGATGGCCTTGATGGTGCCGCCCTTGCCAGCGCCATCCCGGCCTTCGAACACCACGCAGACCTTGAGGCCCTTGTGCACCACCCACTGCTGCAGTTTCACCATCTCAACGTGCAGCTTGGCCAGCTCTTTCTCATATTCCTTGGTCTTTAACTTGGTTTCGGCAGGCGCATCCGTCGCGGCTGTTTCGTTGGCTTTGTTCTTGTCTTTTACGCTGTTCTTGCCCTTTTTCTTGTCTTTCTTGCCGTGACCCATGATGCTATCTCCCTTGTTTTGAGTTAGTCAAATGAGCGCCAGAGCAGTGCTTCACGACCTGGTACCGGCTGCTGTCACGCTCTGTATACAGGGTGTCGGGTAACACTATAGCCGCTGAGTCAGGGAGTGCCTAGGCGAGATTTCCCTTGCAGGCGCGCTAGTCCACGGCAAATCGGTGTGTGTCTTACCGGCGGGCGTGGGGCAGGCTATCTGCGCGCAGGCAGAGCTGCGGCGCGTCGAAAACAGTCTACGAACATCGGACTCCTGGTCTGAGCGCGGCATCGAATGGCGGGGACCAGGCCGACTCCCCCGCGGTCGTTGCCGGTTCTGTATTTTGTCTGCAACGGCCAGTGCGGCGTACTCGGGCCACAGTGCATGTCTGCTGCGACACTTTTTGCTAAGGTACACGACGAGCGCGTCGGATTCGAGAGCGGAGGAAAAAGAATGACCAACGAGTCGGGGGGCACATCGACAATGGCGCGCGCGTCTGGTGCCAGTGCGGCGGCGTTTGACCGGGAATCCCGGTGGCATCCTGCTGGCAGCGATGCTGGTGGTAACTTCGGCGGCTGCGGAAACCGCAGGCGAGCGCATCGCCAGCAAGGGCGCGTCCCAACCGGGCGCGGTGGCCTGCGCCTCCTGTCACGGGCCCGACGGCGGCGGCAACGAGCAGGCCGGCTTTCCGCGGCTGGCGAGTCTCGACGCGGCCTATATCGAGAGCCAGCTAAGGGCCTATCAGCAGGGGCAGCGAAAGAATCCGGTGATGGCGGGCATGGCGGCGCCCCTGACCGACCAGGACATCAGGGACGTGGCGGCCTACTATGCGGCGCTCACGCCGGTATCCCACGCCCAGCCGCCGGACGCTGCCGCCACAGCGGCGGGCCGCTCGGCCTGATGAAGGCGGTGGCCGACCAGCTCACCGACGCCGAGGCCCGTTCCGTGGCCGCCTATCTGGCGGCGCTGCCGCTGACAACAGACAACCCGCCAGCCCAGCAACAGGCTGCCGCGCAGCCAGCAACCGGCAGTGCGGATGAGCCCGCCCCCGGCAAGGCTGAGAGTGCCAGGCTGCCCGCGCATCACGGCGAAGCGGAGCCCGGTCGGGAACCGGGCGCGGAGGGCTATTTCCAGCCGCCGGCGCGCGGGGCATATCCCGAGGGCAAGATGGGCGACGTGGTGCGCCTCGGCGAGGCCATGTTCAGCGCTACCCACAGCCATCCGCTGTCGGCGCCCTACGTGGGCAACAAACAGGTCTGTTCGGGCTGCCATCTGGATGCCGGGCGGCTCGCCAATTCCGCACCCCTGTGGGCATCCTGGGTGGCCTATCCGGCCTATCGCAAGAAGAACGACAAAGTGAATACTTTCATCGAGCGTGTACAGGGATGCTTTACGTATTCCATGAATGCCCAGGGCTCGGATACCGGCCATGCGCCGGAAGCCGAAAGCGATGTCATCGTCGGCCTGGTGAGCTACGTCTACTGGCTGGCCAGCGGTGCACCGACCGGCGATCAGCACATGGCCGGGCGCGGCTTCGTCAAGTTGCCCGAGCCGGCCCAGGGCTTCGACCCGAAACGCGGCGCGGCCGTCTACAGGGACAAATGCGCGCTGTGCCATGGCGATAACGGCGAGGGTCAGCTTGCCCAAGGGCAGGTGGTGTTTCCGCCGCTGTGGGGCGCGGACTCGTACAACTGGGGTGCCGGCATGCACAGTGTGAACACGGCGGCCGGCTTCATCAAGCTCAATATGCCTTTCGGTCTGGCCGACCCGGTGCGCAGCAAGGCCCTGCTGAGCGACCAGGAAGCCTGGGATGTCGCGGCCTACATGAACGCGCAGGAGCGCCCGCAGGACCCCCGTTTCAACGGCGATCTGGCCGAGACACGCAAGCAGTTCCACGACAGTCCGTACGATTATTACGGCAAGCTGAAGAAGCCCGACGGCAGGCTGCTGGGGGAGGGTGCGCCGGCCCGTTAACGCGGCTCAGACGGCAAGGAGGCTGAGCGCGTGAACCAAATTTTCACAACCGGCTGAAACCCGTCGACACGCCAACTCCTCCACGAGGCTTGATCAGAGACGCTGGGCAGTGGGAAAGGACCGGGTTCCGAGGCCGGCCCTGCCCAGCCCGTCGAGTACATGCTCCAGGGTGTCTTCGTGCTTGATGTGGTGACCGAGATGCCAGCGCGGATTTTCGACCAGATGCGGGTTCAGGTCCAGCAGCCTGGTCAACTGTCGTCTTGCAGCCTTCAGGAGGCCAAGCTGCGCAAGCGCCGCAGTCTTATCGATTGCTCCCCAGAAAAAGTGCGGCATCCCAAAGTCGATTGCCGCGCTGAGCGCCGCTTCGTATTCCCGGGCGTGATAGCTTGCGAGGAAGCTAGCGTGATTCATCCAGCCTGGGAGGCTGGTGTCCTCCGGTAGACGCAGGTCATGATCTTGTGCGACCTGGGTCGGGTCGCCAGTGTGCGCGAGCAGCCATGCTCCCCCCAACACGATGGCGGGATCCGTGGGGCAGTCGCGAACCAGTTCGCGCCCGCACTGGGCGGCGGCGCCGAGTTCGCCGTGGACCAGGGCAAACATTCCACATTGAAATCGAACGGCCGGATTCTGCGGGTCCAGCGATTCAGCGCGCTCGAGGGCCGCGGCGGCTTTTTCCAGCGGACGCTCCACGGTGCCCAGCCGGAATTTGTACGCGTCAAGACAGATGTCGGTGTAGGCCGCCAGCAGCTGCGGGTTGTCGGGTTGAGCTTTCAGGGCGGCGCGCAGCGCGCGCAGTGCCAGAGCACTCGCTTTCGGGGTAATAATCTCCTGGTACGCTTCGACGATTGCCATGGCCTCGCAGGCCGCATCTGCAGTCTGGTCTGTGGAGCGAAACGCGATGACAGGGCGGTTGCTGCCAGGTTGCATTTCGATGACAACGTGATCCGCCGCGCCTTCAGTCGCGTAGTAAAGCGCCAGCGCCGTGCGCAGGCGGTTCATGGCGACGCGCACGCTGGCGTCCCTGGAGCTTCTGAAGCTATCCCCCTTGCCCAGGGCACCCCTGGCTATGGCCGATGCGTCGAGTGTGCCCCGGCCTCCTTGCACGGTCTCTTCGATTACAAACCTGAGTATCCGCCGCAGGATGGGTGAGCGTCGGAACCTGGAACTGCCGAGGATCACGGACAACTGTCGCGCTACATCGTCGGTACTCGGGCCGTCAGATGCTTGCTCGGGGCCATGTATTGTTGGCCGAAGCTCCGAGGATTGCCCGGTACTGGAATCGGGGGTCATGGGCTCGCCCGAGGTGACGATCTGGGTGTTAGTTACATCTACCATATATCGCTCAAGCAGGCTAATGTTTTGCGGCGATCAGCCGTGCCGGCGCCTTGCACGACGGGACGAGGAGAGTCACCCAGCGAGTGACTTCGAAATGAAGCGCGGCCTAAGGTGGCGGAACACAAAGCGAATTCAAGGCTTCAACCTTCCACAAATGTTACTTGTCTTTTCAGGAGTGGGCAGATGTCTATGCGGTCGAAAATCTTGACAGTCCTGGTGTTGGCGATTTTCGGCGCCTTTGCTGTCGTCCCGTCCCAGGCGCAGGATTACGATGTGGTGATTCTCAACGGCCGGGTTCTGGACCCGGAGACTGAGTTCGATGCCGTGCGCAATGTCGGCATCAGGGATGGCAGCATCGTTGCCATTACCGCGAAGAAAATCCAGGGCAACAAGGCCATCGATGCCACAGGTCACGTGGTTGCACCCGGTTTCATCGATCTGCATGCCCACGGTCAGAATATCGGCGATTACCGTATGCAGGCCATGCAGGGCGTGACGACCATGCTGGAGCTGGAGTCAGGCGTGCTGCCGATCAGCGAGTGGTACGACAAGCAGGCCAAAAAGAAGCTGCCGATCCATTACGGGGCGGCGGCCGGCTGGACCTTCGCGCGTATCGCCACCTTCGGCGGCGAGCAACCCGTGTCGACGCCGGCGTACTTCCAGGACGCCCAGTCCCGTACCGACTGGAAAATGAACCTCGCCACGCCGGATCAGCTTGAGCGGATCCTGGCCATGGTCGAGCAGGGCCTGGATGAGGGCGCGCTCGGCATCGGCATCAACGCCGGCTACGCACCCGGTTACGGCCGCAAGGAATACTTTGCCCTGGCCGAACTGGCCGCCGCGCGCGGCGTGGCGACTTTCACGCACGTCCGCTACGCGAGCAACATGGAGCCCCGCAGTTCGTTCGAGGCGGTCCAGGAGCTGATTGCCAATGCCGCGATCACCGGGGCGCACATGCATCTCTGTCATATCAACAGCATCTCGCTCAAAGACATCGACGCAACCATTGAGCTGGTCGATGGTGCCTTCGAGAGGGGCGTCAACATCAGCGTCGGTGCGTATCCCTGGGGTGCCGCCAGTACGGTGGTCGGGGCCGCGATGTTCAGCGGGGAAGGCTGGCGCGAACGCATGGGGTCTACCGCCCATAACTTCCAGCTTGGCACCAGGCGCATGACCGAGGAACAGCTCGCCGACTACCAGAAGAACAAGCCCGGCACCTTCATCACCTGGCATTTCATCGACGAGAGTAATCCCGACGATCTGAAGCTGTTGGATAAGTCGGTTCTGCACCCCAGGATCCTGATCG
>JASFKW010000198.1:0-5618 GCA_050118435.1 Gammaproteobacteria bacterium
ATAGAGAGAGTCACAGATGCTCACCAGCTCATCTGTGGTTGCAGCAGCACCGGCAATACCCGGCAACGTCAGTAATGCTGTAATAAATAACCACGGGAAGGGTTTGATGTTCCTAGTCGGTAGGTACCGTTTCTTCATGACAGGCCCTCCATGCGTTCAGTTGTTGGATATTCTCGCGACCGTTGAGCGAAGACCACCAGCTGCACGTGTCATCACCTAATCCTCAGAAAATCATGAGGATGAATAGGTCCCTGCACAGCAGTGACGCAACCAGCAAATGCGAAGAGCTTAGAAAAGAGAAGGTGCTGATTCGCGTCCGCCCAAAGACCCATTGTAGTAGGTCTTGGTCACCCGTGCGTTCCCTGCTCACGGTTATGGTCGATTCACGCCGGTCAGACGCCCATGCATTTAGGGATTTCCCTGATAGGTTGGCAGGGCTCGACCAAGGTCTTAAAAGGGTCGTTTGTCCTTTATAGAAATCGCATATAAGCGTTTGGTGTAGGACTGGGTTCGGTCAGAAACCCGCCATTCAATACGCCGTCGATTCAGATTCTTTGCGAGGCCGGGAAGGGTGAAAAGGCCAGAAAAAGACCTTCGCCCGAAGCCAGTGAAGAGCAAGTGCGCGGCATGATTGCCGTCCCAGCTGCTGCTGTCGGCTGGAGCGATTGCCGGGTGGGTCTCTCACCCACTGGGAAAACGCCACCTTTGCGCGGCGCACGCCAGTAAACTCCCGTTCGTCGTCCTGCTGAATCCCTGTTGCTGTTGATTCCGCCCAGGAACAAAGCCCCGCTAGACACCGCCGCCCAACCGACAACGCCCTGCCTGTTCCTGCGTTGTAAGGGGCGAGCCGCTGGCTATGGACCATAAGTAGAGGATCTGCGCGCCTACTGAGACACCGTGCCCCGTCCAGCGGCCTTCGCTCGGTAGAGCGCCGCATCGCCACTGGCCAAGGGCTGCAGCATATTCATATCCGCACCCAGTGATGCCAGCCCTACTGACACGCTTACGGGATTCTCCAAGCAGGCATGCCCTTTTGTGTGCTGAGAGGAACCCCTCTAGTTACAGGTGACCTCAACGACCTCCCGGCCGCCGCTCGGTGAGCGGCGGCCGGGCGGGATCAGATGCTCCGGCAGTCGGCGAGGCAGGTCAGCCGCGGGCAAATCGCAATACTCACCCGGGTCGAGGATTCCGTTACGGTACCACGGTGGTGCACATGCCGCTAACGCAGATGCCCGGATCCGGCGCGAAGTCGTCACACGAGTTCCCGTCCGGCTCGGCGGGATAAGAGCAGACCGCAACGTTGTCGACCGGATCAGCGGTGCAGACATTCTGCGTGCAGGAGTTAAAATCGTCGCAGGGATTCGGATCGCAGGGATCTGTCGGTTCCTGCACAGTGTAGGTGAAATACGTAGCCCAGTTTCCGCCCGGGAAGTCAAAGCCTGCCCCCCCAAGCCGTCTCTGTCCACGGCCCATTGCTGTACACAACAGTCGGGTTCTTCACCGAAGCATGGGTTGCAATTGAGAGTTCAATCCCGGGTTCCCACGAAAGAGGAACAGTCAATGTGTATGAAGCAACACAGTCGAGCTTTGCTGAAAAATCAAATTTCCCCGGAATGGGGTTGCCTTTCTTTGTCTGGGGAATTGCATCGAGGGATGCGGCGACGTGGCTATGTGTCTCGGTGAGACACCAGTCCTGTGCAGTGACATGATACCGCACTAAAAGCTGTTCACCGTCGTTCCAGACCAGAACATCCCCCACATCAATTGCGGATGCCGGATTGCCGCCGCCCGCGATTAAATCCGTGATAAACGGATCGTCCTCGGTGTGTGCATCGGCCAAGGGAATAATCAGTCCGAATGCGAATGAAGCAACAGCTGCGCGATAGAGAATAGAGCGAGTCAAGCCCTGCAGTGGTTCCATGAGTCATCCTCCAATGTCCTGCGTACTCGTTATGCTGGAGAACATCCCTTTCCAACGCTGCGGCGTACCCTAGTCCACTGGGACATGGCAAAGGCTATTTCAGGGCTGCGGCCAATGCAATCAGGTAATCCCCTAGGTCCGTGGGCAACGCTGCTGATCTTGAGAGAATCAAAACATGTGAATGCGAGGTTCGATGCCTGAATCTGAATAACTGATTAAGTACGTTGTGGCCCTTCAGAATTTTTGGCTGAACGGCGGAAGTAGGTCGAAAATATCTTGTTCAGCAGTTCCTTTTATTCTAGACAGCCAAACGGCAACTTAGGGTCGGTTTTTGTCGTTTAGCGAAATCGCATATAAGTGTTTCCTGTAGGACCGACTCGGAGCAGTAACCTGCCGTTCGCGACCGGGAGCGACCCACCCGACTTCTGCATCTGGGTACGGTGAAGTTCGGCCAACTCCGGTCATATAGCACAAACGAAAGCGGTCCCGAAGGGCCGTTTCTCAAGAAGAATTACACTGCCTTCTTTCGCCTCGCGATTCCGACCAATCCCAGTAGGCCGGAGCCGAAGAGCAATGCCGCGGGAGGAACAGGAACAGTTTCCAGATTTACGTTATCAAAAATCACCTGTGCTGCATCAGAAAAAAGCCTAATCTCCAATGGTTGTCCTATAGCTGGATTGGCAGAATCGGCTTTGAATGAGACCGTCACCGTACGGAAAGTTTCCAGATCAGGCAATATCATCGTTTCATCGACGAATCCAAGCACGGTACTCCCAGCTAACAATTGAACCTCGTAACCATCAATTGGCGTAAGCTGTCTATTGCCGATGTCTACTGTCAGACGGTACGGTGTATCAGCAACGAGGTTCTCAGAAACGACTTGCGACAATGTGGGTCCGTTGCTATAGCCAACCTGGTCTCCTTCCGGCACACCCCCAAGAAAATCGCTGGGAGGATGAAATACACCAACTCGGTCATCGGGTGATCCAGTAAATATGGTTGTCCACCCGGGGATGTCCGAAGTTGTGAACCTACCCAGTGCTACCGCCGGGTCTTCGAAACCAGCATTTGTAATCGGGATCGTCGACGCCATAGACGTGCTAATAAAGCCGTAGTTGAGGGTTGCGGCACAACCAACGAACAGCACAGATTTGAAGCATTTGTGCATAGCCGTCCACATGTTCGCTACGCGTTGCGGTTCCATGAGTTATCCTCCTCTGCAAAACCAGATTTTGAAACTTACATTTAAAACTCTAGTTCAAGCGGGGAAATTAAACTCCGCGAAGAAAACGTTCACTGATCCATATCAGATAACTTAGAGAAATAATTTTTCACCGAAGCAAACGAAGCTATACGACGGTCTATGCTGGGGCTCGAAGTCGCTCACTAATGCGGTGTGTAACGAATGGCCGGCTATGTCTCTTTCAAGAGCTATGAACGAATGTCTTGCTTGGGTCGTGAAGGGCCTGTTAGTGAAACCGAATATTAGGAAAGCATGTAGGACCGTAGCTGACCACTAACCGGCCATTCGCGAGAGAAAGCGACTCACCGTCTGCATTCTCTGGGTACGGAGAAAACCGGCCAGAACCAGTCATCCCTGGAAAAAGAGAACCCCGCTTGCGCGGGGCTCCTAAAGCGAGATCCTGCCACCTGAAGGCTGCCATATGGCGGGAATCACCGGTCCGTAGTCGCAGCATCAAGACAGACCATTTGGGAGTAGTGTCCATCAGCTGTGATACCGCCAACTGTCATTTTCTGATGATATTGGCGCTGTTCACTGCCCGCTCCAGGTACAAAGATTACGGTGACAACGCAATGTTCTTGGCTAGAGAGCATATCTCCGTCGCAGCCTCCTCCTTCAAACCCCCCGTAGCCGTAGGGAGGGTTGGAGGGGGGGCCGGCGTTGCCGTAGGGGCCATAGCCGTAGCCATAACCCCGCCCATAGCCTCGGCCATAGCCTCGGCCATAGCCGTAACCATAGCCTCGGCCATAGCCTCGGCCATAGCCCCGACCACGGCCGCCGCCAGGGTTGTCACCATCCCACCCGTAGTCAAGCCACTCGCCGGGAATAGAGACATAGATCTCCATGTCTGTGTCCGAGTTATTCGTGACGGTTACGGTCTGCTCTTGCCGATTTTGAGGATCGAAGTTCAGAACGGCCGGATACACAGACAGTGGGCTGTCTGTATTAGGTTCGCATGGTCCTCCCACCGCATACTGGTTGAAAGAAACACTCACAGCAGCAACTAGGAGTGGTGTGTACATATTCATGATCAGGTCTCCTCCTTCTAGCGTTAAATCACCGGACCTACAATTGGCTTTGTAGTACAAAGGCTCGCCGACACCATCGGGGAAAACCCGCGTCTTTTGAAAAAGTCGAGGAACAATGATCTGGGTCAACATCGAACGGGCAATTAGATGCCTATATTTGACGCGCCTAAACGGCAACTTCGGGTCGTTTTTTGTCGTTTAGTGATCAGCAATATAAGCTTTAGCTGAATGACGGAGTAGGTGTCGAACTTGCCGTTCAGTGCCAGGCGCGCGCCGAGGAATCCTCTAAGGACCGCTGTTCGAGCAACTCTTTTCGGACCACCGACAGATGCTTCGGAGCATCGGTCGCCAGCCGCACTTGATTACCCTGGATGCGAGCCACGGAGACGGTGATCTGCTCGCCGGTGGGAAGTTCAATAACGATGGATTCGCCGGGACGGCGGTGATGACGAGCATGGGCAACTCCTTTTGCCTGTGTAGTTGAGTGGGAAAATCCCGTAAATCGGGCCGAGCCGCTCGGCAACGATCTGTGTCGACTGTTCCTCACTGTAGATCCCATCCGGGCCTTCCGTGTAGAGCTCGTATAGCAGACCCTTCACGCTCTTGGGCACTTGATGGACGTCAAGCCAATGCGAACAGCGTTTTCCGAATATTTTACGAATATTTTACGAATGTTTGGATCGCTGCTGAAACCTCTGATTTTGGTGCGGAAAGAGGATTCGAACCTCCGACCTACTGATTACGAATCATCTTCAAGTTCAATTCACACTGATTCATTAATTCTCCTTCGCCTTTACTAAACATACCCTTACTCGGTAGCATTGGTTCACGGTGCTACACCACTCTGCCCTATTTTTCGGCAAAATCGTAGCATCGGCGTAGCACGGGCAAACCGACTGATTGTTTATTGACACCCGAATTTGAGGGCTACAAGGCGCCATGAAGCTCAATTTTACCCAAGCCACCCTCGCCGCCCTGGAGGCGGCCCCGACCGGCAAACGCGTGTACGTGAACGATACCCGTGTCGCCGGCCTGCAACTGCAGGTCACCGACAAAGGGGTGAAGACCTATTATGTGTACAAACGCGTCCAGGGCCGGCCCAAACGCATTAAACTCGGCCGGTTCCCGGACCTGACCCCGGCCCAGGCGCGCGATCAGGCCAAAATTGCCATTGGGCAAATCGCTGCCGGCCAAGACCCCGCTGCCAATCGCACCCGCGAAGCGGCCGAACGCATCACCCTCGAGGACGCTTTCAGGGAATTTCTGAACGTCCGCTCGCTGAAGCCGAAGACCGCCTACGACTACGAACGCATTGTTCAGGTCGCGTTTCCCGATTGGAAAGCCAAACGCCTTGCCCGTGTCACCAAGGACATGGTGGGCAAACGTCACCAGACCCTGGGCAAGGAACGTGGCGAAGCCTACGCCA
>JASFKW010000199.1:0-5606 GCA_050118435.1 Gammaproteobacteria bacterium
ACTGGGTGTATGCGCACAACGGCAACCTGCCGCAGTTTCAGCCCGAACTCGACGGCAGCTTTCTGCCGGTCGGCGACACGGATAGCGAATACATCTTCTGCTGGCTACTGCAAAATCTGCGGCAACGGTTCGGCGATGCGCCGCCGACACGCGACGAGCTGTTCGCCACGCTGCACGAACTGATTTACCCACTTTCCAGCATGGGTATCTTCAATTTCCTGCTGTGCAACGGCGAATGTCTGTTTGCCCACTGTTCCACCGAACTGAGCTACATCGTGCGGCGCGCGCCGTTCAAGACCGCGCACCTGAAGGACGAAGACGTGATGGTGGATTTCAGTGAAGTGACCACTCCGAATGATCGCGTGACGGTAGTCGCCACCCAGCCGCTAACCGACAATGAGGATTGGGTCGTGATGACGCCCGGCTCGCTGTGGCTATTCCGCGACGGCGATGTGGTGCGCCATAGCGCCACACACCCGAGCCCGATCAAATCCCTGTCAGCGGTTTGAATTCTCATTGTGATAAGGGGCTCGCTGTTTCGACATCGGCGACGTACGCAAGACGTTTCGGGGTTGCGGGCCATGCATAAGCGATGAAAACGCCGTCATAGCCGAGAAAGTGCCACAACTCAGTGGCGACGAGGACCGGGTTTTCAGAAACGACCTTGTAGCCATGAACATAGATATACACCTGTTTGCGTACCGATGAGGCAAGCTTGTCATTGATCGCCCCTGCAAACCCCTCATCACCATCCAGGACGTCCGGTGGAATTTCGGCCGACTCGACGAAAGACCACGGAACCGTGCTTTCCAACACGCCGAAATCCGTTACACCAGTCACGCGCCGCGGATACTTTTCGGTGCGATTTTCGCCAAAGAGGTTCTGCGTGCCTCCTCCCAGCTGAGGCCCTCGGCACCCAGCTCCACGCTTGCAGCACCGAGGCGCAGCACATGTCCACACCTGTTCAGATAATAGTCTTCTCTGTGTGCTTCGTCCGCGGGCTCGCGGTCGGTGGCAAAAAGGACCCCGCCATAGGGGAGATTCGCAATGAGATCGTGGTCGACGAACGGATCGACAGCACCATTCTCGTACACGTCGGGCGCCGGCATGAGATCGATCTGGAAGGGCCCCTTACCCGCACACCCCGTCAAGAGAAGCGCGGTCACCTTCTTCCTGGAGTTTCTGCGTGGTTTCGAGAGTTTCGATTTCGAGCAGCCCTGCGTGACGGTCTTCGGCTCGGCACGTTTTGCCGAGGATCACCGCTATTATCAGCTCGCTCGTGAAGTCGGTGGCGCGCTCGCCGGTGCCGGTTACGCAGTGATGACCGGTGGTGGGCCCGGCATCATGGAAGCGGCCAATCGAGGCGCCAGAGAAGCCGGAGGCCTGAGTCTCGGCTGCAACATCAAACTGCCCTTCGAGCAGGAGCCGAATCCCTATCTCGATAAGTTCATCGAGTTCGAACATTTCTTCATACGCAAGGTCATGCTGGTGAAGTATTCCAACGCCTTCGTAGTCATGCCCGGCGGCTTCGGCACTCTGGACGAGGCCTTTGAGGTGATTACCCTGGTACAGACGAACAAGCTGGACCGTTTTCCCGTGGTGGCTATGGGTGGCAGAGAGTTCTGGGGACATCTCGGGGATTTCATGCGTGAGACCATGCTGACCGCGGGGGTGATCAGTCCCGAGGACGCGGAATTTATACACCCCGCCGAGTCGGCCGCAGAGGCGGTGCAGATCATCCAGGACCGGCACGCCGGGATGCTGTCCTCCGCACCGGACACCACCTGATGGAGCTCGCCGCCCGTTTACCTGTGCGCTGCACATCTACAATTATCGTGCGGTCCGGCAGGACACGCTGAGCTTCAGGGGAACCGGTGACGCGGGGCGACACCGTGGCCGCGTAGCAGCGGCACGCTCCGGCTCGGATGCCACGGCCTCCGATCCTGAGCAGATCTGGCCACTCTAAGCCACTGAATTAAAATGCTTAATGTTTTACAGGACAATCCTGACTGCGGGCGGCGGCGCGATACAGAGAGTTCGATATGTGTCCACGATGGGGAGCCATACAACTTGCTGTTTTAGACATATTATTTCTCCTTCTTCTTGCGAACATTGAATCTTCACTTCGCGACGTGCACCGCCCGTGCGCGGCGGTCAACTCTTGCTCATTTGAGTGATTGAACCGCTCCCGTTTTCTCTGGAGACTATCTAGCGAGTCAGGCCGGGCAGTATGGCTGACTCTTCCCGACGGTACGCCTGTTCAAACTCGGCGGGTAGAATAATGCCAATGGGTTCAACCAGTTGCCGGTGATTGAACATGTCCACACACTGCAGGGTGGCATGCTCAACCTCGTCGATGTTGCCCCATGGACAGTAACGACGGATCATTCCGGCCGTGTGCAATCAACCCAACAGCCGTGAAACGCTGCAGGCGTCTTACGGGTAGGCAAACCATGCGAGGGTAATCGTGTGTCCCAAAGCCTAGCACGCTATTCAAACATCCTTGAAATTGTGGGCGACATACTAAAGGTCCAGGTTCCCGAGCACAGCGGGAACAGTGAGTTCTCCATCGCTTTCGATGACCTGGCTCTCGTGGAGGACCACGGTGGCTATTGCTCGCTTGCGCGCGTAATCAGGCTGGAACGTGAAGTTGTGACGCTGCAGGTATTCGCGGGTACCAAAGGTCTTTCGAATGAGGCCTCGGTTCAATTCCTCGGCCACCCTATGCAAGTCACCTATTCCACCAACATCCTCGGCCGCGTGTTCCGGGGTGATGGAACACCGTTGGATCACGGTCCGGACCTGTCCCAGGACCCCCACCTGCCCATCGGCAGCCCGACCGTGAATCCAGCCCGGCGGTCGTTGGCCTCAAAGATCATCCGCACGGACGTGCCCATGATCGACGTCTTTAATTCTCTGGTGGAGAGCCAAAAGATTCCAATCTTCTCAGTCGCGGGCGAACCGTACAATGCCTTGCTGGCGCGTATCGGCATCCAAGCTGATGCGGACATCGTGGTATTTGGAGGCCTGGGCCTGATTTTCGACGACTATCATTTCTTCCGCCGCCGCTTCGAAGATGCAGGTGTTTTCGCACGCACGGTGATGTTCGTGAACCTGGCCGCCGATCCCATCGTAGAACGCCTGCTGGTGCCGGACATGGCCCTGGCAGTGGCAGAGCGGTTCGCCGTCGAGGAAGGCAAACGGGTACTCGTGCTCCTCACCGATGTGACCGCCTACGCCGACGCAATGAAAGAGGTGGGCATTGCCATGGAGAGCGTGCCCTCTAACCGCGGCTATATGGGCGACCTCTACTCGCAGTTGGCACGCCGCTACGAGAAGGCCGCTGACTTTAAGGAAGGAGGCTCGGTGACCATCATCAGCGTCACCACCATGCCCGGCGACGATGTCACCCATCCGGTGCCGGATAACACCGGCTACATCACCGAGGGTCAGTTCTATCTCCACGGTGGCATGCTGGACCCTTTCGGTTCCCTCTCCCGGCTCAAGCAGCACGTCGTCGACAAGGTAACCCGAGAGGACCACAGCCAGGTGATGAACACCATGATCCGCCTGTACTCCGGCGCTACCGATGCGGAGCAAAAACAAGCCATGGCCTTCGAGTTGTCCGAATTCGACCACAAGCTATTGAAGTTCGGGCGGCTGTTTCGGGAGCATTTCATGAATATCAATGTCTCGATGTCGCTGGAGGATGCCCTCGACCTGTGCTGGAAGACCATGGCGGAGTGCTTCGCGCCTGAAGAGCTGCTTATGAAGCAGCATCTCGTCGACAAGTATTACCCGCGCACGGAGGATACTGCAGGCAGTGGGGAGGCGGCCTGACATGTGTGTTGCCCTGGACCCAGACAGCGGGTGCTGAGTCATGGCGCGACTCGCTCTGAACAAGGCATCTCTTTCCCAGCAGGTCCGACAGCTTAAGACCTTCGAACGCTACCTCCCCTCCCTGGACCTGAAGCGCAGGCAGCTGATGGCCGAGCGGGAAAGGGAGCGTGCCGCCATGGCGCGCACCCGGCGCGCCAGCCAGGAACTCCGCGAGTCAATCGCTACGCAGATTCCCATGCTTGCGAACCGCGAGATTGACCTATCGGCACTGGTCAAGGTGAAGGAGGTTAGAATGGGCGAACAGAACGTCGTGGGCGCACGCCTGCCGTGGCTGGAAGGCGTGGAGGTGCTGGCGCGCCACTACGGCTATCTGGCCAAACCGCATTGGGTGGATCGTCTGGTGGAAAGGCTTACACGCATGCTGAAGCTTCAGGTGCAACTCGTTGTGCACGAGCGCCGTGAAACCCTGCTGGATGAAGCCGTTCGCAAGGTTACCCAACGGGTGAATCTGTTCGAGAAGGTGCTCATCCCACGCACCAAAGAGAATATCAGGCAGATCAGGATCTATCTTGGCGATGCCGAGCGGGCGGCGGTGGTGCGCTCCAAGATCGCCAAGCGCAAGCGAGCAGCGGAAGCCTCCACATGAGTATTGTCCGTCTCAAGAAGCTCACCCTGGCCGGCCTGATCAAAGAGCGGATGCCGGTCCTGGAGCAACTCCAGACGCTGGGTTGCCTGCACCTGATATCCATGATCGAGACACCGCGAGAGCCGGAGACCGTACCGCCGAAGCGTGCGGTCGACGCCCGCAAGGCCTTGCGCTACCTCAGTGATGTGTCCGACAAACGCCATCAGGTCCGCTCCGATCGGGACTTTGACATAGCCAGGACTGTAGCGACCGTGCGAGCCAGTCAAGACCGCCTGCGCCAGGCGAACGACCGGCGCGACAGCTTAGTTCAGCACATCGAGGCGCTGACACCGTGGGGTGATTTCGAGCTGCCGGACAACGCTGCGCTGAATGGCCGCAAGTTGTGGTTCTATATTGTCCCCGAACGCCAGATGCACCTGCTGGACGGACTGTCGTTGCCCTGGCAAGTGGTGCACAAGGACAACCGCCAGTCCTGGGTGGTGGTGATCAACCGGGACGAGCCACCCGCTGACGCGTTGCCGGTGCCCCGTGCCCATACGGGGGCGCACAGTCTCGGCGAGCTGCGCAAGCGCCTGGAGGAGGCCGAGCTGGAAGTGGAAGATGCGGTGGCCGAGCGCCAGGCGCTGACACGCTGGATCTATCTGATGTCGAAACATCTGGCCCGGGCTGAAGACCAGGCGGCACTGAGCCACGCGGCGGCCCAGACGCGGGTTACCGAAGAGCTGTTTCTGGTGCAGGGTTGGGCACCCGAAGCGGCAGTCGCGGCGGTTTACACCCTGGCCGAGCAGCAGGGCCTCGCCGTGCTGCTGGAAGAACCGGCGTCCGCCGACCAGCCGCCGACACTGCTGGAAAACCCCACGCCGCTGGCGGCCGGTCAAGACCTGGTCGGATTTTACCAGGTGCCCGCCTACGGCAGCTGGGATCCGTCAGGCGTCGTGTTCTTCTCATTTGCGGTTTTCTTCGCCATGATCCTCTCGGATGCCGGCTATGCCCTGGTGTTGGGTCTGTTACTGGCTGCGCTCTGGCCGCGCATGGGGCGCAACGAAAGAGGCCGGCGTTTGCGCATACTTTGCGCGATACTGGTCGGCGCCTCGCTGACCTGGGGTGTGCTGGTGGGCAG
>JASFKW010000200.1:0-5558 GCA_050118435.1 Gammaproteobacteria bacterium
ACCTCCGCCTGTGTGGTGCTTTCGTCGTTGTCATTGTCGTCGTCACAGCCGACGAGGGCGAATGCGAACGCGCCAAGCAGCGCGTAGATCATTGACTGTTTAATTGCCATCCTCCGTACCTCCGTCGTATGAAGCGATGCGCTTCTGCAAAATGTGCGCGTCGCGCTGTCTGGAACTGCAAGTGCTGTCACCGGTAGGGCGAAGTGCTTCCCACCGTCGGCCTATGGGGCCGTGCTACACAGAAGTTATACATTATTCCTGTAAGGCGTCAAGTAATTGTATAACTCATGACTGGATTGTATGTTAAGCACCGGTTAAGAATCAGTGTCTTACAATGAATTCACTTCTCAGTCAGTGAAACTGGCAGATTGGGGTTGTTGCAGTTTTTGTACAATCGTCCTTCGAAAGTGGATCCGGCTGAAAGATCACTGAACCCGTCGGCAAGGCGCGCAGGGTTGGATGTGCGGCAGCTGTGTCGGTGTATTGCCAGGCCGACGGCTCTATATCGGTCGCATCCCACCATCTGAACCAGATCATGAAGCTCCTCAGTGTCGTCATGTCCATCTTTGTGCCGCTGAGCTCTCTGGCCGGCATCTACCGGATGAATCTGGAGAATATGCCCGAGTTGCACTCCCGGTCGGGCTATTTCATTCTCCTGAGCGTGATGGGCGGCATCGCACTAGTGCTGCTCCTGATGTTTCGCAGGAGGCGCTGGTTGTAAGCGCAGTTCGGCCGACAGGCGCGGAACCGGCGCGGCGGCACGTTGTCAGATCTGCGTCGGGACCGGATATCGGAACCTCTAAAGGAAGCCCCGACCGTGGAACCCGTGTCTCTCAGCTACCTTGTCGCGACACTGGCTCTGGCCCTGACCTTCGGGCGAATGACCTTCTTTTCGGCGGTCATGTCACCGCTGGTGTTCGCCAAACTGCCGCTCAAGGTTGCCGGCCCTCTCATTCGCCAGGTCTTTCCCTGCTACTACCTCACCATGGGTGCGGCTGTGCCGATCGCGCACAGGTGAGCGGATGCAGGTTGCGGTGCTCGCTTTCCTCCATCAGGAGAGTGGCTGACAAAATATTGCGTCGTGGGGAGCTGTGCGAGCTGGCCGCATAGGGCGTTATCAATGCGATTCGGGTCCGCGCGCATGGTTTGCCAGAGCGCATATCCAATGCGTGCTCGGAGAGGTGTTGGCGATCTACGCCGTCCGCCACAAGCGGACAAGCAGAACCAGGAAAGCACTGGTCCAGGCGACTGCTGCCAGCCACAGTAGCCCGTGTTGTTCAGTGGGTATTACGGGTACAATGAGGCGGGCGAATGCTGCCGTGCTGACCAGCAACGCCGCAATACCGATGTCAGCGAAATTAACGATCGGCTTGCGTGCCCGCAATGCTGTTGTCCGAGCCATCATAACCAGCGTCAGCGTACCGAGTGCCCCGATCCCGACACCGTGCAGCATGCCTGTCACAGGAATGATTCCGCCAAGCTGAGCGATCCCTTTCAACGCCAGCCCGGGCACAAGCCAGAGATAGCCCAGTGCTAGCGCCCAGAGGTGCGGCTGTGAAAGTGCGCGGTGAAGTTGCCATGGAATAACCCGCACCAGCGTCAGGATCGCTGCACCAATGCAGAGTGCACCAGCGACAGTTTCAAGTGCAAGCGCATCACACACCGCCGCACCGCCTACCAGTGCCGCCAGTGGAAGTTCGTAGCGGGGCTGCGTGAAATCGCGCCGCGCAGCGCCCCGCCGTACGAGATGACCGCCCACCGCGGCACGCAGCGCGCGGCCGCCAACAAATAACAGCAGTAATGCGATCAGATCGGTGGTAGCCAGTAATGCCCGGGTTTGCACCAGCGGACCGAACCATACCTTGCCCGCCCACCAGGCCGCATCAGCGGCGACTAGGCCGCCGAGTATGGCGGGGAGGATACGGTTTTCCCGGCGCTTGGCGCCGGCGAACAAGGGCGGAGCGGTCACGATGAACACCGTTACCGGAAATGCAGTACCGACAATGAACGCCAGCGGACCGCTTGCCATAGCCGCAGCAATTCGGGCGGCAATCCAGGTTGCAGCCATGATCCAGGTGGCGGCGCGTGCCGGGCGTGTGGAGAGAAATCCTGCAATTACGGCAAATGCGAAGCCAAACAGCATCTCATGGCCGTGCCATTCGGTACCGGTTAGAACTGGATGGGCTTGTCGAACGCCCAGCCACAGTGGTACTGCGGCGAGTGCGAATAGGGTCGCCAGGGGGAACAGCAGGCGATATGCCATGAGCCGCCGTCGAGTAGTGCCTTGCGCTTCAGTCTTCCGCCGTTGCAAATCAAGGAGTCTCGACAAAGGCAAACCCCGGGTCCCCCCTTGGTGTTTAGCCTGCGAGAGAGAGTCGGGGAAAGTGATGAAATTCAGGTCATGAGCGCTTTCGGATGCGCTTCAACGGTCTGACGGTGATTGTAAAGGCAGGCCTGAATTTAATCACGCCAGCGCGTAAAGACATAGTCGTTGTCTTTCTGTGAGCTATGGCAGGCGAAACAGGATCGTCCCCCGTCATTGACGAGGCGTTCTGTGTGGCTGTTGCCCTTGAAGCCCTCGAAGCCCCAGCCGCCGGTCGAAGGGTATTTGGCGCTGTCCTTGACCATTACGCCCAGCAGTACACGGTCGCCTTCTGTCGAAGCCTCGTCTTGCGTCCGATATTCGAGCAAATCAAAGACCAGAACGGCGCCATCGTCGAACTTCCCCGAATGTGTGCCTTTCACAGCCTCCTCGTTTCCATAGACGTGGTGAATACCCAGAAAAGGGTTTTCCAGCGGATGTCCCTTGTGCAGAACCATCGTCTTGATATGGGTCCAGGTTCGGTAGTCATCCGGATAATCAATGTTGTCGTCGGCGTGCGTAGTGGCTGCAACCAGCATCACTGATGACATTACCAGGTGGAGCAGGTGTTGTTTCATCGTCTTTCTCCTGTCGTGTGTCTTTATACGTCGGGGCGGGGAACCCTGTCATGCAGACTCCGATATGATGTCAGCACGAACAAGTATCGACACGAAACAAGATAGAGCGGCTATTCGTGTTTGTCAAGAAAGTATCGACACGCTACTATTAGGTTATGTTGACAGGAACCAGTGAAGTGCACGACCTGATAGAACGCCTGGGTAACCTGGTTAGAGCCGATGTGCGTGCGGTATGTCATGCCTATGGCGTGCGGCCGGTTCAGCTGGAGGCCTTGAATTATCTGGCACAATGCAATCGCTATTCCGACACGCCGCACGCGGTCACGGAATATCTGGGGTTGACCAAAGGGACCGTGTCCCAGACGCTCAAGGTATTGGAAGAGAAAAGATTGTTGCGTAAACAAAGTGATGGTAACGATAAACGGCTGGTGCATCTCAAGCCCACCGCGAAAGGACGGCGGCTGGTCGAACGCGCAGTACCCTCCGCTTCGCTGCTGCTGGGAATCGATGAGCTTTCGGAGTCTGAGCGACAGGCGACTGTAGAGGCCCTGCGTGTATTGTTGCGTTCAGTTCAGAGGGCAAACAGTTTCAAATCCTTCGCACCCTGTCATACCTGCCGGTTCAATCAGGGGCGCGAAGGGCACTACCTTTGTGGCCTGACCGGAGAACCGTTAACAGCGCAGGATGTGATGCGGATTTGTCGCGAGCATCAGTACCCATGATGGCTTCGTAGAGCTAGCAGGTTTGTCTGTCAGCAGAAAGCGATTGACGTCTCAACCCGGACGCGCTTCGGTATAGCGGTCGAAGAAAACCCGTACCAGGTCCGAACGCGTGACCATGCCGAGGACCCGACGGTCCTTATCACAAACGACGACACGCTTGACACTGTTGCGCTTCATCACTTCGATGACATCGTGCAGATCCTTCTCGGGGGCCACGCAAACCACGTTTTTTACCATATGCGCCGTGACCGGGTCGTCCGGCGCCTCCAGTTCGCCGTGGTGGGTCAGGTGGCTGAACAGGGATTCCAGGGTCTGCCACAGATTGTGGTGCGGCTTCTGGGCCGGTACCCCGAGCGCGCGCAGGAAGTCCGCCTCGGTAATGATGCCGACCAGGTGACCGGCGTCGTCGACAACCGGCAGGCCGCTGATCCGTTCGCTTACCATCAGATGTGCCGCATCGGTCAACGGCGTTTGCGGGTGTACGCTGCGTACTGGCTGACTCATAACTTGGGCCACGCCGATAGCTTCGGTAGTACGGCGACTGGCCAACTGCTCCGCACGCTGTGTCAGCGTCATCAGGTCGTCAACGGTGATATCCATATAGGTGTCCATACTCTGCAGCGCCTGCTGAAAGTCTGCGCGGCCCGGTCGTTTACGGTCATCATACGGATTGTTCATGCGTCTCTCCGGTTATTGCAGGTTCAAGCGGCTTATCCGCCACGACGGGGCAGGGCGCCGAGTCGATACGCTGCCAGGAGTTTTCGTTCAGCCAGACTTCATAGCGGGACCAGTCCGCGAAGGCTTCCAGGCTGGCGATACCCAATTGGCGGCGCCTGTTGCCGGCCACCACCCGATAGGTCACGGTGTCTTCGCCAGTGGGTTCACTCGCTCCCGAAGGGGTGCACTCGATCACCCGGCGCACCTGCCAGTCCGGACCGAATGTCCCATTGCAGTAGTAGCTGCCAGCACGGATATCGGCAGGATCCATGTCGCCGGATTCGGCATTACAGCGCGCGAAGCTGCGACCCGTCTCAAAGTGATTGTTGCCAAACCGCGGTGCAGGATCAATGGCCCCGGCTGCGGTGGCAAGGTCTTCACGGGAGAAGGCTTCATCGGCTTGCTCGCTGGCATCCGGTGTCGCAGGGGCCCCGGCTCTGCGCGCCCACACCGCCGGATAGCGGCGCCAGGGAAAGGCCAGGTTGAACAGGATAGCCACCGAAAGGATGACAAGTACGTTCAGCAACACCGGTGTCAGCACATAATCAAAGCCGAGCGCGTGGACGGACTCGCCCCCCGCGACAGCGGTCAAGGCGGTGGCGCCACCTGGTGGATGGATACAGCGCAGGTAGTACATGGCGCTGATGGCCAGCGCAACCGCCAGAGCGGCGGTCAGGCTGGGATCCAGCTCCAGGCGGCTGCAGGCGACCCCGATGACGGCCGATACCAGGTGTCCGCCGAACACGGCCCAGGGCTGGGACAGCGGTCCGTGCGGCACTGCGAACAACAGCACTGCGGAAGCTCCCATGGAGGCAACCAGCGCCGCGCCGCTGCCCAGGCCCAGGTAGGTCTGGCTGATCAGCAGCACGCCCAGAATTCCGGCAAGACCGCCGATACCGGAAACCCATTTCTCCAGATGGCCGGTACGGTTGGCGCCGGTACCGGCGAAGCTGCGCAGGGCGCCAAGGACAGTTGCTGCGGGCACGACGTTCAGGCATTCCGCATCAGTTTGCGCGGACCGGCGATCTTGTCGGACTGCTGGTGATCGCCGTGAGGCAACCCTCAATAGAGGTAACGGCAGGTAGCGTTTTCGTCATCCCAGGAAGTGCGCAGGACTCCGCTTCCGTTAGGGCCGACCCTGTCCGGGGTTCGTTCATCGGGGGCTTGTGCATTAACGCA
>JASFKW010000201.1:0-5460 GCA_050118435.1 Gammaproteobacteria bacterium
GGCGAGGTCAGCATCACCGGCAGGTCTTCCAGCACCTTCATCTGGGTGTACACCACGGTGCCGGTATCACCCGAGAACGCCAGCAGGTTGTCGAAGCCAGCCGCGCTGCCGGTGGGACCCATCGGCTGCAGCGCAGCTCCCACGTCGGCCGGGTAGGCCACCTGTCCTGCTACACCGAGGCGAATCTTGTCACCCTCCGCGCCGGTGGCTCCATGACCTTCTAGGTTGGGCCCAATCGGAGTTGGATGAGCCGGATCCACGTAAATGTAGAAGTGGTTCAGCCAGCCGTTGGCATAGTTGTCGGTCGAAACATCGCCAATGACACCACTGCCCTGCACCACATCGCCTGCTCCCTCGTAGGATCCGTAGACCAGCGCATTGGTGACAGGATCAGGCTGTGCCGAGTCGTAAATTGTGGAGTGATAGAACAGCGAGTTGCCTTCAACCGCGCTGATCAGCGTTTCCTCGTGACCAGCATAACCGGCCGGGACGGGACCGGCCGTCTGCGCCTTGCCCTGTCCCTCACGCCGCGGCTGCGCGTCGTGGAAATACTCCAGCATGTAAGTCTGATAATTGCCGCCGCCGTCGAGCTCCCCGGCCTGTACCACCGTGGGCCGGTTCAACCCGTCAAGCCCGACCTCGTGGCTGCCCTCGAGCAGGCGCGGGTAATCATCCCCGCTGTCCGGGTTGCCAGCAGCCTGCGGCTTGACGACCTGCGCGAGGATCGAGTTGTACGGCGGCAGCACGCAGCAGTACGCGAACTCGAAGCCCGTGCAGTGCATGCCCAGCTCGTAGTTCATCATGATCTTGAAGTCGGGCTGGTCGGGCAGGATGTTGATGTTCACCGTCGCCGGGTCGGACTCAAAGCCGAGCGAGTCGACGGCGATGTAAGTGAAGCTGTCGTTGTCGTTGTCGGCCAGGGTCGCATCCGGCGTGTAGCTGAAGGAGCCGTCGGCGTTCAGGACGAGGGTGCCGCTAGTCACATCGGAAACCAGCTGGGCGGTCAGTGGTGGCGTACCGCCGAAGTCATTATAGAGAACGCCTGACACCCGTGAGGCTTCCACCACCAGGCCCGGCTCGCCCTTGTCGGGGTTGTAGACCGGCGTCGCATAAGCGTCGCCACGGGCAACGGGGGTGTCGGCGCCCACCGTAATGGTTGTGGTCACGGAATCGGCCTGATCCTGACCGGCATGATCCACGGCATCACTGGCGTTCACAGCGGACGTCAACGCGTCACCGTCCGCACCGGCGTTGTTGCCTGTAACCGTGAGGGTCACGGTGGTATCAGTCGCTCCGGGCGCCACTATTACCGAATTGTTTGACAGGGTGGAGGGCAGGACAAAGCTGCCGGTATCTCCGGTCTCACTATTGATGGCGAAGTTGAACGTCGAATCCGCGCAGGCCGCCGTGTCGTTGTTGGTGAGGCTCAGGGTGTAAACGGCAGAACCGTCGGGCGCGATGGTCTGGTCATCACCCATCGTGAAGGTGGGCGCACTGCGTACGCAGTTGCCGCCGCCCGCTGCATTGACGGTAACCGTCACGCTGGCTGAGCACTGGTCGCCCTTGTCGTTCTGGCCGTTGAGCGTGGCCTCGCACGCGCCAACCGGATCACAGAGCGTGCGGTCGGGGTAACTGACCGTTTCGGTCTCGCCGGTGAGATCACCATCCCCCGTCCCGCCTTCAAATGTCCAACTATAGGTCACCGGCGGCTTACCTGACACGCTACCGGTGAAGTCCACCGATTGCCCCTCGTCGATGACGGCGGGGTCAGGCACGGTGGTGATACTACAGTTGGCCGCGGCAAACGCCTGGCTGAAGGTCAGGCCGAACGTTACAGCGGCGAATAGAAACAGAAACATGGCACGCCAGATCAGCTCACTGCTGCTGACCCTGCCATGCCCAGACGGCTCGGGTTTAGGCATCGCTCCTCTCCTCTCTCCAAAAAGCGCTTGAGGCTCATGGCCTCGACAGCGTCTAGTTATGATCTCGAATCACTGATCCCGACAGACGTCGGTACAGGTCGATCACAGGTTGACCGGATCCATGTTGTAGCCAACCTGAGGGTCTGTCAGGTTAACACCGATACCATCGTCAGTGAAACCCTTTAGCCCGTCTCGGGGAAACATTCAGGCCATCGTCAGCGAAACGTTCAGCATCTCTCGGCGGAACGAGGACTGACTTCCCGTGGCCAAGGTCACTGCCATCATTGCCATGGCCCCGGGCTGCGCTTCGAGATCGCACGCAACACCAGACGCGGGAGCAAGATACAGGCCAGTAACTAGCGGCCCGCTAAGTTGTTGAAGCTGGGACCTAGGAGAATTCCTGATGCGGCTTTGGGTGGTCTGCCTGTCTCACATTCGGGTCAACCCTGACACAGGCGACATGACAGAAGTGACAGAAATGACAGAACCTGGCAGACAGCTCGGCGGCGATTTCGCACTCGCGTCGCCGTGGGAGATTACTTCGTGGCTGAAGGATACCGTTTGAGACACTACGCTCTTCGCAGCGACGCAGGAGGCGCAGCCTTGCCCCGAAGGCTGTAGCGGTGTGACGACAGCGCCGGTCCCGCTCAGGGCGCCGGCAAGTCTTCTAACATCTGTGGCTTGTTGACAGCTGCAGACTGAGCGTAAGGCTCCGACCCAGGGGCGGTTACCAGCATCGTCAGGGACGCCAGCGCCACCAGCATCCCCGCCAGTGTACAGATGGTCAGGCGCATGATGCGCCGGATGACACGCTCGTCCTGGGGATCGGGCAAGCTGCCTGGATTGACGCGAACCGTAGCCATATACACCTCCCCGGTGGCCTCATTGCGCCACGCGCTCCGCCCGGACGAGCAGCCGGCCAACCCGGGCGGTTTCTCCTCCCGCGCCGGCCGGCGTCAGCCCCGCACGCCGGCTCCGGCGTATACCTGATTATTTTTAGCAGATTTTCGTGGCACCGGGTCCGCCAGGCGCCGCGATCATAAAACCCGCTGCTGGGGGTGTCCCCGAACCGGGCCTCTGGACAGCTCCATCCTGTCGAGGCGATTGCCTGCGACTGCTCGCGGCGCTCAGGCCACCCCGAGGTCAGGCGATCGGTCAGCCCCCGACCGAGATCAGCTCCACGTCAAAGATCAGCGTGCTGTTGGGCGGAATCGGCCCCGGGCCGCGCTCACCGTAGGCCAGGCCAGGCGGAATGAACAGCTGCCATTTGGCGCCCGGCTTCATCATCTTCAGCGCCTCGGTCCACCCGGGAATGACGCGGTCGACCCTGAAGGTAGCCGGCTTGTTGCGGCTATAGGAGCTGTCGAACTCGGTGCCGTCGATGAGCGTGCCGCGGTAGTGCACCGTGACGCTGTCGCTCGCCTTCGGGCTTTCACCCGAACCCGCCTCGATCACCTTGTACTGCAGTCCGCTGGCGGTCGTCTTCACGCCCTCCTTGTCGGCGTTCTCGGCCAGAAATGCCTGTCCATTGGCGAGATTCTGCTCGGCCACCTGTTTGTGCCGATCGCGCTTGTCAGCGGCGACCCGCTGGCTGAGGCCGGCCAGCGTGCTGCGCATCTCCTTGGGCGTCATCAGGGGCTTCTCACCGGCGATCGCGTCCTGCATGCCCCGGACCACGATCTCCGGGTTGATCTCGACGTCCTGGCGCCTGAAGTCTCCACCGAGCTGGTAGCCGACGCTGTAGTTCAGCTTGTCGTTTTCGCTCTTGAGCTCGACCTTCTCGCCCGCCGTGGCCAGGCCGGCCAGCAGGGCCATCAGCGCTGAGGCCATGGTTGTCCTGATTGCCATGAAATCGGTTCTCCTGCGTTCTTGTTGCGGTCACACCACTCGGGGCGGCTCGGGACACACTATACCAAAGGCTCACCAGTACGCTAGCACGGCGAAGGCGCACCGAAGCCCCAGAGCGATCAGGTCGCCAGCGCCTCGGGACCGGAGCTCACGCAGGGATGGTCAGCCTCCGTCCGGTTTCAACATTTCCTGGAGCTCCCGGACCCGCTGCTTTGTCATGGAATCGGATTCGCCGGCCTTCTCGGCAAGCTGCTTCACCATATCGGCCTCGCGCTGGGCCAGGCTCACCAGTACGTCCTCGTAGACCTGGACCTCGAACCGGTCCTTGCGCAGATCAGCTACGTAGCCGTCCAGCCGCTCGTGGATGTACCGGCGCCGCACGTGCTTGCGGGTCGCTTCATCATCCAGATCGGCGTATTGGGCCTCGCGAACGTCGAGCACCCTCAGCAGATGCCAGCCTTCGGTGGACTGGACCGGGCCGCCGATTTCGTCGGGCCCAAGCGCAAAGATGACCTCATCCAGCGCGGGCTGTGCCCTGCCCTGGGTGACCCAGCCGATCTCGCCCAGGTGCTGTTTGGCGCCCGGGGCAATGGAGTACTCGGCGGCGGCCTGAAAGAGAGTCAGCTCGCCCGTCTCCAGCCTGGTCTTGAGCGCCTCGCCCTCCTGTTTGCCGCCAACCACCACCTCCTGCACCTTGCGCATCTCGCGCAACACGATACGGTCACGGTTCTTGTCAAAATGAGCCTTGAGCTCCTCGTCGGAGGGATCCATCTCCCGCGCCAGGTTGGCCCGGTGCAGGTTGATCAGGCGGGTCTTTTTGAACTCGTTCAGGCGGGCCTGGAACAGCGGGTCCCGCTCGAGGCCGGCCTCCCGCGCCTTCTTTGCCATGATGCGGGTGTCGAGTTCGGCCTGAAGGGCGTTCATGCGCGCGTCCAGCTCCATGGCGAGCGGATCCCTTTGCTGCGCACCGACACCCGCCGCCATCAGCTCGGCCTTGACCTCGCCCCAGCTGATAACCTCCCCACCGACCTCAGCGACCGGCAGGGCATCGGCGCGTTCGTCGTCCCCCTCGGCTTTGAAGTTGCCCTGGTAGAGGGTGACATCGACGCCTTCTCGCAGGTGCTTGCGCTCAGCCGCCAGACGTTCCTGCAGCTTACGCTTGCGCAGCGTCGCCTCAATCTGGATGCGCAGTGCATCGGTCAGCTCGGTGCCCGGCTGGAGGGTCTCCTTGAAGAAAGTCTGAATCTCTTCGTCGCTCACCGGAATGTCACCGGCCAGATGGTGCTGAAGGTACAGGGCCGCCAGTATGCCGTCCGAAAACCCCTTGACCTCGCGCCGATAACCCGGATCCCTGTCCAGTCCCTGCTTCAGGGCATCGAGATAGAGCAGATTGGCGCTGATGACCTTGTCCAGCACCACGATGCGCGCCGTATCACGCTCGGGTGTGCCGATGGCCGGGATCGAGACCCCCACCACCGCCGAGCTGTTCAGCATGGTATTCACCTGATTGAAGGTGATGGACTGATCGCCGACCCTGGCGATCACATCACCTGTCGAAGCTTCCTGGGAAGCTTCGGCGCGTGCGGCCGCGAACGATGTGCCACCCATGGCCAGATGGAATACGAGCGCCAGCGCAACTGAAAATCTCATCGGATTAACCTCTTTGTCAGCGTTTGCCGCCGATTCGCAA
>JASFKW010000202.1:0-5410 GCA_050118435.1 Gammaproteobacteria bacterium
CAGGGGACTCATAATCCCTTGGTCCCAGGTTCGAGTCCTGGCGGGCCCACCATCCTTACTCGAAATCATGGCGTTATGGGATTGGGACAGAGAGACTCGAGTCTCCCGGTGTGGCATTACGCGGGGGCAGGGTCCACCGCGCCATTCGAATGAATTCTCGAATGAATTCGTGCGCCGGTATGTTCTGGCAAACGCACAGCATCAATTCTCTGAACAAGCTGCGGAAGCGATTCCTAATCAAATGGGTGGGAGTCTCGAATCCTCTTTCCGGCACCATGCAATCAGCGAGTTGCGAGTCTATCTCAGGTAATACGCCCACGCCGGAGCAGAGGTTTCGGTGTCAATCGCCGTCGAAGACGGAGATCCGCCATACTTGTGGAGATGCCGTAAGCTCGCCCTGATCAACCAAAGCTCGCGGGTTTCGAAACACCCGCAGATACAGGTTCTCGGTCAGCCCGCAACAGTGAAAACCGGCCAGACAAACCGTCCCGATTACTCGCAGAAAGCCTCAGAACCCGCAGAGCTGGCCGGACCCTGTGGCTGCGTGAGAATTACCTAAAATGAGTGATCGTGGCTTTCTTTTCCTCATACTCTTCTTTGTCGATTTCCCCCTTGGCATAGCGCTTGTCGAGTATTTTCAAGGCGGATTCAGACCCTTCACTCCGATACGGGTAACTGCGGACTGCGGGACCACCATAACCGTAACCCACCGGAGCGTAACCATGGTAGCGGTATCTATGGTCGTCCCTCCATGCTGACTGATTGCTCTTGCCGAACCTGTTTCCGCAGATGTCAAACGCATAGGCGTCCGCCGTACCGGAAAATGTCGCTGCACTTAAAACGACAACCATCGATTGCTTCAATATCACTTCGCTAATCATGTCGACTTCTCCTCCAGTGCAAAAGGTATCCTTTCTAAGATCAGCCCGTTGGGCCGATGGCCGCTCTGTTTAGGCACATAGACACGCTAACGATCCGAAGTCTAGTAAACGCCTGTAAGGAATCCAGGACAGTACTGATAGTAGCTACTGCTCCGCTCTACGCAGCAGATATTGGTTGATTGACAACCAGAGCTAGCCGCCGGAACGGGTGCTTTAAGTGGCGAATGACCGGCTTCGGTGTGCGCGGACTTTCATCAGTCGCAAATATTTAGGGACACTAAACGACCACTACCGGCGGTAATCTGCCGTTGTATGTTCTTATGAATACGGAATGATTTTGAGGCCATCAACGGGAAAAACCGGCCCCGTACCAGTCATATCCGGTGACCATCGAACAGCAGGACAGCGAACGCGCAGGCTGACTGGATTCATACCAAACCTTACGCTGCGTATCCAGATTCAGTCACCGCCATCGCCTCCGCCATCCCCGCTCGAATAATCATGGTGATCACTGTCGGAGTAACGACCGCCAGAGCGACGTGTACGGAACAGTCTCAGGACGGGATTCAGAACGAATATCACGATGATTGTCAGCACAACCCCAGCGCCGACTGGATTCCAGTAGGGCGCCAGATCACCAGTGAAAATAGAAGACCACCACACCCAGAAACGCCTTGCCGCGGCGATGATCTCCGCTTCTGTATAGAATTGCAGCAGTAAGAACACACCTCCGCCCAGAAGGGCGATGAACCCGGCGCGTATCAGTGACTCCGCAATACCGCGCGTAAATCGCATTGTGCCCTCGCGATCCAGATCGGTCTGCCGGGTCACCCGGTGGTAAGCGGGTTCCGCATTTATACCGCGATCCGGCCAGAGACCAAGCTAATCGTTAGATCGATTGACTAGCATAGTCACGGCTTTGATAACTTTCCAGCGCGTCACCTGTGCAACTAGGCGCTTCTGCATAACCACACTATGCGTTGTCCCAACAGCTCCGCTGGTCCATTCGAAAAATTGCGTCTACGCTTGTGAAGGGGTGATGGCCGAGCGAACTCGCATGATGGTTCGGCGGGGAAGGTCGGGACGGCTTTGCAGGATTAGCTTGAAAACGCTTGGCCGAGTCTGTGAGAGAGATGGGAATAAAGGAAACATGTTGATGCCGTTGATGCCACAAATAACTCGAAAGATAGTCATTATTCTTCTTTCTGCTACTATTCAGTCAGTATCCGGTTTTTGGTTGGCCGCGACGGTTGCTCACGCGGAGAATCGCGTCATCGGCACGATAGAACTGAGCGTCGATGGTCAGGCGCAATCCTGGTACATTCTGCAGCCTCCGGGCCACTTGCTACCCACAGCGCTGTGGGTTCCTATGGGGCCGGGAAGAGGCGCCGCTGCCATCGGCGCATACTCAGCGCCCGATATCAAGTTTGTTGAGGACGCAACAACCGGTGCATCGGTGCCCGTCGACGCACAACCCGTGCTCACCCTAAGCTTCGGCTTTCCGACCGGAACAGAGGCGCTCAGCTACGATCTGCCAGTTGGTCGAGGCGAAGGACCGGCGACGGTCATCTTGCAGGCAAACTGGAAGGATTACACGACAACGTTTGATATGAGTGATGGTCCCGGTGAGATCAGGGTAGACAGTATTAAAGCAATTGAGAAAGGGAATTCCGAGTTTGCAGGCAGCTTCCGGGGACAACTGCAAAGTCGTGATGGAAGCGTTAAGCGCGTTACTAACGGACGCTTTCATGTGAATGGGGCCAGATACTTCCAAGGGAAAGGCGCGCGGTGAACCCACTGTTCGTCATCGCAACCCCGCGAACTGAATGTCCAGCTGAGTCAATTGACACTTGAGCTCATCGGGGTTAGGCATCTTAAGCAGCTATTATCGCAGGCGAAAGAAAAGCCCCGCACTCGACGGGGCTGTAATTGGCGACGACGCCGTCCTGAGTTTCAGGTTGCCTTCTGCGGTAGCGTCCACCCTGCATCCCGCTGTATTTCAATAGCTTTGCGGTACGGCCGCTGAACGGTGAACATCGTTAAGGGTTGTACGATGCCTGCCCTCAGCCGCAGGCCTATCAATAACACGCGAGTACTCAATGGGCAGGCGTCGTACAACCCTTAACGCTGCTGTTCGCTCGGCAAACGACCGGTGTTACCCCAATCACGGACCCTGACGATTAACATTCTGGAAGTTCCATTAACCGGTGAAAATCGGCCACAAAGCGACCTTCCGAGAAAAAGCGGCTCCTGCAGGAGCCGCTGTTGTTCTGCTGAAACTGCTGCGTCGCTTTTTTCTTCTGGCTAATCCTATCAGTTCCAGAAGACTACTTTGCACAGAGACTTTATCTAAAAATCAATCACCTTATCAGCAAAGAGGAACAGATTGTGGATTTGTTCCGCATTGGCGTTTGTTCCCTGCGTTGGATCGGTAATACCACGACTGTTCGCACATAGCGGGCAGATCAGGACTTCACCGCCAAGATTGACAAAATTCTGCAGCAGACCCGCCAGTGACGCCGTGTTTTCCCCGTTTGGCGTATCGCAGACAAGCTTCGGCCTCTTGCGTTTGTTGATCTGGTTATTCGGGTTAACGAGTTCAACACCATCAACAGTCGGAAACAGAACGACTCTGTCAGCAGGTGTGACGGAAACAGGGCGCTCGCCCACGGGGACCGTAGCCAGTAACAGGTTGATGCCAATTTGAAGGGCGACGCAGGATGGTTCAGGGTCCATGACTGGATTGGTCTTTATCGAGATGACGACCTGCTCGATGCCGTCTCCGCTGGACGCGCCTACCGCACTACCCACGGAACCTGCCAAGCTTAGAGCCAATGCAGCTGTGGCAGACACTAATCTTCGCGATGATTTCATCATTATTTTCCTCCTTAGTCGTTCACTTGTATCAAGCTCTTTTATGCTTGGCCGTGGCAACTGCGTTGAATCGATACAACGCATATCGCCACGCCAGGAGCACGGTCTGTTTCCGTTGCCAAGCATTTCTCGCCGCGTGCTGATATTTACTCTGTCCGAGCATGGCTGAGCGTATTCAGCCAAAGCGGTGAGTGCCATCAGGGGATCCACTATGTGGAACCTGAAAATGCGGGCTGTTTGATCTGGGTCAAATCATGAGAACGAATTACGGACTGCCTTATCGATGACATTGGAGTTACGCCGGTGATCTTCCGGTTCGGGTCGGTATCCCCCGTTTGGCGACGGCCAATATGAGCGTCGACTAAATGTCCGGGATGTGCCAGCAAACTGCTGTTCAACTCACCCAAGAACCCCGACTGCCGATAGGGCCGGCAACGGTGAAAATCGGCCAATTCCTGACCTAGACACGCGACCCGCGAGGCGAGTCTGTCTAGGCTTTTCAGACGGTGACCCGCTGGGATTGTCGCCAATGAGGTCAGCCTACCACTCGTCGACGGGCCGTTCCTAGCCATCCCTGAATCCTCGTTGAGGAAAACCCTGATGGCAGGACCTGAGTCGGAGACCTACGCTGATGGTATGGCACCGTAGCGCCGCAAACACAGGAGATAACCGCATGATCAGTGGACGATCGATGTTGCTGCCGCTGCTTTGCAGTACCTCACTGGCTTCTATGACGATGGCCGCAGACCCCGCTGACAGCCTCGACGACGAGTTTCAGGTGAACGCCCTTTTTGATCCATCAGAAGCTCAGTTGCGAGCTGAAGCCACAGGACGCGTCATGATTTACGACGGCCTCCACGAGGACCTCGTGGAACAAGCCCTCGATGAGGAGTTTGAGCGCGTAGAGCACATGATGTTCATCAACATCAGGCGCGAGCAGCCTGACGACGTCGTAGTGGCTTCCGACGACGACTGTTAACGCGTCGCTCTTAGAACTGCGCAGGCGGGTAATTTGTGCGTCGTGTCGGGCACTCATCGTGGTGCCAGATGGCAAGGTCTGTTGTCGCCCAGTGATCTGCCGGCTGCCCCGCCGCTGGGCCCGACGTAGATTCGAACGACGTTCGACGTCGCCCCTCTACAACCTTCACGGTGTTTCCACGGAGGGCGCATGGCACAGTGGCTTTCAAGCCTGTGCAGGGCAAAGATACCGGTCTACCTTGGGTGCATAAGCATTCTGCTCAGTGGGCCCTCAATCTCGGGCGAGCTATTGGAATTAGCGGTGCGAGAGAAGGAAGGTGAGTATAGCTTGCGGATTGTGGTTGTGATGAACGCTCCCGCGGATTACGTGTATCAGGTCATTACCGATTACAGGAATGCCTACCGCATCAATCCAGCGATCACTTCCGTCAAAATTCTGCCTGCCGAGCGCGACGATGTAACGAGGGTGGTGAGCCGTTCGACACATTACGTCGGGATGTTCGCCTTTGAGATCGAATGGGCCGGAGACGTTGTAGAACGCCGGCGACAACGCATTGACATGACTACCGTCCCCAAATATTCGAGTTTCGAATCCGGCTTTTCCCTATGGGAGATTAGCCCACAGGGTGACCAGACCTGGGTGCTTCATGAGTCCACTTTGAAGCCAAAGTTCTTTG
>JASFKW010000203.1:0-5294 GCA_050118435.1 Gammaproteobacteria bacterium
CGGCGGCGGGGTTGGCTATTCCAGCCTGGCGCAGCATCGCTTTGAAATTTTTCTTGTTTTCTTGCACACGAGCGGCGAGCCACGTCTTGGCGATTTCCTTGTCGCCCTGGCGTGCCGCTTCCTGTGCCAGTCCCACCAGATAGTCGGCTTCCGGCCGGCCGAAGAGCACTGGCTGCTTCATCTGCAGAGTTTCCTTGTCCAGGGCATCCTTCTCGCCGGCGGTGGTGAAGATGTTCTTGGCCAACTCCAGCAAGAGTTCGTGGGCGAGCTCCGCGTCCATTCCGCCCTCGATAAGCCGCGGTTTCAGTTCACGGCTGAAGAAGAAGCGGGAGCGGATTCCCGACGGCAGAGCCGCCCGCTCCATCATCCAGATGCGCCAATGTCGTTTCAGACACTGGCTGGAGACGCGCAGCCGCTCGGCGCCGCCGAAGGGGATGCGCTTGGCGAGCCCGGCGTCGTCGCGGTTCAACAGGCTGGCGTGGTAGCTGGTCAGGGCGTGGATCTGCAGAAACATGGTTCCCTCCTTCAGGCGGCGGGTGATTCGGATTTGAGATTCGAGAAGAAGTCACGGGCGATGCGCTGGTTGATTCGTTCGCGTTTGGATTCGTCGCGGGTCAGCAGCAGTTGCGCGGCGTCGTGCCAATCGAAGGGCGCAGCCTTGGCGGCGAGAAAGCGGACCGCGCGCAGCAACAGCGTGCGGCGGGTCTCGCCGTCGGCGTCGAGCAGCCGCTCCAGCCGCGCCTCCGAGTAGCCGGCCTCGGCCAATGCCCGCCCCAGACCGTGGCGCGGACGATGGGCGTGCGGCGCCATGATGGCGATGCCGGCGAGGAGCGCGGCCCAGTCGTCCGGCTGCCGCTCCCAGCCCTCCGGCAGGTGGGCCAGGGCGAAGCGGGTGAACACCAGTGGCAGCGGCTGCCCGGGCGCCATGCGGCGCAGCTTGGCGCGGTCGCCGGTGGGGAAGCCGTCGCTGCAGATGGTCCCCGCCGCCCGCCCGATGGCGGCTGCGAGCGTGGGCTGCTCAGGCGCTTGCGGTTCGGGCATGATCGTCCTCCTTGAAGTGTGGGAAGTGCTTGTAGAAGGCACCAAAAAAGACGCGCTCGGCATCGGTCCGCGCGCGCCAGCGACGGCCGCTGTGATGCGGCTGCACCTGGAAGGCGTGCCGGAGCACAGCGAGGGCGTGACCGCGCAGCAGACGGCGCCAGTCGTCGAGCCGATCGTCGAGATCGAACTCCTGTGGGGTCTGCCACAGCCACGGGAAGTAGGCGTCGGACCAGTGAGTGGTGTAGCGGGTCGCGGACTTCTCCCACCACGCCTGGGCGGAGTCACGGTCAAACTTGATCTGTTCGGGTGCGCCTTCGAGAAAGAGGAAGACGGCCGGTTTGAGAACCCGGTTCTGGATCTCCCCAGCGGTGGCGATGGCGTTGCGGGCGAGGTCGGGCAATAGATCGGCTGGGGACCTTAAGTCAAACAGCCGAGGGCGCTGCGCGGCAGGAATTCGCACACGCCGCTCGTGATAGCCATCGGTCGTGCCTTGGCCGCGTACGAGCACCGACACTGAGAGGCAGAGATCGCCGTTGCGTGCGTCAATCGGGCGTTGCAAGGCCGTCGGCGCGATTCCCTCCGAAAAAACCAGCCGACGCAGTAGATCGGCGGTCAGCCCTTTGGGGGAAACGGTCAGGGCTTTGGCTTCGGGGGGCTTGCCGCCCTTCTCCTCTCCACGCCGAGATCGACGGGAAGCCAGCCATCGCCGACGAGTCCGTTCAGGGTCTTGGCGTCGAGCCGGCTGCCGTCCGAGGGAACACCGACGGCCGTCAACCTGTCGCCATCGAGTCGCAGTCGAACCCGGCGGGCGATCTCGACGTGGTTCGGGTCGAGCCCGGATAGGGGATGCGATTGCTTGCCGTCCCATGTCGCCGTCCAGACCAGTGCCGCGCCATCAGAATCGTAGCCCCAGGGGCCATCGAGTATGGTGCTACGATGGGTCAACAGTCGTGTCACGGCATCGTGCCACCGTGCCCCGAGGCGCAGGGTATGCAGCAGTTCCACGATAGGACGATTGCCAAAGCCGCTATTCATACGCGCGATCCCGGGATTGCCGCGCCCGAAATAACCACTCATGGTCTGCAGGCTGACGAGCGCATAGATCCACTCGTCAGGCCGGGGGAGCGCCGCCCGGCTTTGCTTGAGGTCGTGGTTTTTTGCGGTGGGAAGGAGGTCGAGCGCATCCGGACTGGCCGCCAGCGGCTTCAGTTTGGCGAGGTCGGATTTGGGCAATGGCGGCTGCATGAAAGCCGGCTTACTCAAGTCCTCCACGACCAGCGTCCAGGCATCGTCCCCCACCGCGCCGGCAAGACCGCGCAGCCCTTCGCGCCAGTAACTTTCGTCCTGCCGGGGATCGGTGTCTCCCGGGCGGGCGAGGATCGCGGCGGCGAGCGAGCAGAGGAAGACGTGGAACGCCTCCTCCTGGTGGCGCTGGATGCCGGTGAGCGCCTCGACACGATCCTCGCCGAGGGCGGCCATCAGGCCGGGCAGCGTCATCCGTTCCAGGCCGGTGGCGGTCTCCACTCGCAGCAGCGGGTCGGTGAGCAGGTTCATGAGTCCTCCTTTTCCAGTTCCAATCCGAATCGAGTGTAGCGGTAGCGCCGGTCGCCGCAGCGCAGGCTGAGACCCGCATCGTCCGTCGCTTCTACTTCAAGGGCCTCTTCGGGCGCCTTGGGGGCCATGTGGCCGGGGATCAGCAGCTCGCGAAGCGTCTCGCCGAAGGGGCTGGTGACGGGGCGGTTGAGCGGCAGCCGCCAACTATCGGCGCCGAGGCGGGTGGCGATTTTGCCGCCGGATTCGTTGAAGCTGAACTGGCCGAACAGCGGCGAGAAATTGGCGGTGACGGTGCCGGCTTGCAGCGCCTTCATCAGTTCCTCGCCGGTGATCGACTGGCCATGCGCCTGCCAACGCGGCTCGGCGAGTGCATCGAGCCGGTCGGGGTGGGTGGCCCGCTCGACGAGCCAGCGGTTGTGTTCGGGGATGGCGATGCGCGGCCGCTCCTCCAAGGCGCCGAGCGTCAACGCCAGAATCCGCAGGTCGGGGTAAACGCTGCCGTAGCCGATCCCTTTGTAACCGCCGGCGAGATTGCCCCTCTCGTCCAGCAGCTCCAGCAGAGGCCGGTCGGGTACGAGCAACAGGCAGCGCGGCTTTGCGAAGCCTTTGGGGGCGCGGGCGCTCGTGGCGATGCAGCCGGCCGACCCGCTGCAGCAGCACGTCGGCCGGGGCAAGGTCCGTTACCAGCAGATCGGCGTCGATATCGAGGCTCTGCTCCAGGGTCTGGGTGCCGATCAGCAACAACGGACCAGCGGCGCTGTTCATTCCCAGCCGCTCGCTTACCGCCGCGTCGAGCAGCGTCCGATCGGCCGGTGCGAAGCGGCCGTGATGGGGACAGGCGACGCCGCGAGTGCGGAACAGCCAGTCCGGCGCGAACCCCGCGTGCGCCTCGGCGGCACGCAGCAGACGATTGGCGCGGTCCACGGTGTTGGTTACCACCAGCACCCGTGCGCTCCGGCGCAGCGCGTCAATCAGTTGGCCGATGATCTGTTCCGGCTCCCGCGCGATCGGCAAAGGCTCGAACTTGACGGCCTTGCCCGTCCTCTCGGCCGATGTGGCTGCGGGTCGTCCGTCGGTCGCTGTGATCAGCGTGCCGGCGGCATCGGTGAGCGCGGGGAAGGGAACGGCAATAGCTTCGTCGAGCGGCAGGGGCCGCGCATCGCAACAACCCGCGGCGGCCGCGTACATCTGCCGCGCGACGCTGCCCAAGGTTGCCGAGAGCAGCATCGCCTGGCCGCCGACGCTCAGGTGGTGGCGCAGCAGGTGTTGCAGCAGCCGCGACATATAGGAGTCGGAGGCGTGGACTTCGTCGACCACCAGCAGCGCACGGTCGAGGCAGACCGAGCGCAGATGGGCGTGGGCGGTCTGCACGGCCGAGAGCAGGGCTTGGTCGACGGTCCCGACGGCAATGGTCGCGGCGAGGAAACGCTTGGGGTGCTCGGCGGCCCAGTGGCGCTCATTGCGGCGTTGATCCTCGTCCTCGGTCCAGCGGTTGGCCTCGTCGCTGTCGGGCAGGCGGCGCTCGAGGGGCAAGCCGTCGACCTCGGCATAACCTGGGACCGCCAGTACCGTCACAGGCCGGGTGTCCGACTCCGGAAACCACCGTTCAATCGTTGCCACCATCCGCCGGTAAAGCTCCCGCGCGGCGACGCGGGTAGGCAAGGCGAAGTAGAGGCTATCCACCCGCCCAGAGGCGAAGAGCTTGCCGAACCAATGCATCGCCGCCTCGGTCTTGCCCGAGCCGGTCTCGGACTCGGCGATCAGCAGGCGGTGGGCGTCGTCATTGGGATCGAGGTCGTCGATCAACGTCTGCAGCGGCCGGGGAGCAAATGCGAAGCGTTCGGCGAACGATTCGGTATGCAGGCGATAGGCGCTTCGGTCGAGCCCGACCGCGCGCAGCAGCCGAGGGATTGCTCCCAAATCGGCCTCAAGTCGCGCTTCGATTGCAACCGGCTCGATTGGAAACCAGTGGGGGTGAGAGCCAAGCCAATCGGCCAGCATTGCCAGTCCGGCGAAGCGGTGGTGAAACTGGGGTGCAGCAGGCAGGGGTTCTCCCCCACGTTCGAAGGCACGCGGAAAGGCGCGCCGCGCGGTCTCCATCAGCTCGGCGATGGCGGCCATCGGGTCGTGGTCTCCGTCGGCTTGCCACCACTGTTTCATCTGTCTGAAGTTGCCGGGACGTGGTCCTGAAAAAGCAAGTGGCCGCCCGTGGTGGGAGAAGGCGGCCATGAAGTAGCTGTAGGCGCTCTGTTCGTCGGTGAACCAGCCCGCGACCTGTTCAGCGTCCAGCGCTACCATCGCCTTGTTGTACAAGTCGAGGTCATATGCTTCGCAGGCGAAGATCGGTGCCAGCTCGCGCACATGGCCCGCTCGTGGCGCTTTGGGATCGAAGACCTTACGTTGAAAACCGAGATTGGCTTTCCCTAAATCATGGAGCAGGCAAAGCACTGCAAGTCGGTCGAGGGATTGGGGCGACAGTTCGCGGTTTGCTGCCCGGGTGACGCTTCGGCGCAACCCGGCTATCTCGCAAAACGCTCGGAAACAAAGCGCAACATCCAGACAGTGCGCTGCCAGCGGAAGATAGGCGGTCGTCGTTTCGTCGCTCTTGAACTTCCCCCAAAAAGCTCCTTCTTGACGCACGAATCCCTCCCATTGCCGTTTGGTATCGACTTGTTGTACGGCGCCGGTCATTGTACAAG
>JASFKW010000204.1:0-5251 GCA_050118435.1 Gammaproteobacteria bacterium
CCAGCTGGTGGCCGAGAGCGTCGCCCAGCAGCTGGAGCGGCGTATCATGTTCCGCCGCGCGATGAAGCGCGCCGTTGGCAACGCCATGCGGCTTGGGGCAGAAGGCATCAAGATCATGGTCGCCGGTCGCCTGAACGGCGCGGAAATCGCACGCACCGAGTGGTACCGCGAGGGCCGGGTTCCGCTGCATACGCTGCGTGCGGATATCGACTACGGCTTCACCGAAGCCAACACCACCTACGGCGTGATCGGGGTGAAGGTCTGGGTCTTCAAAGGCGAAATTCTGGACCGCGACGAGCAGAACGTTGAGTCGGAGCCGGCCAAAAAAGCGGCGGCGGGCAAGTAAGGGAGTCGGCAGGCATGTTACAGCCCAAGAGAACGAAATTCCGCAAGCAGCAGAAGGGCCGCAACCGCGGTCTGGCGACCAGTGGCAACAGGGTCAGCTTCGGCGAATTCGCACTGAAGGCGACCACGCGCGGGCAGTTGACGGCGCGCCAGATCGAGGCTGCGCGACGCGCCATCACGCGGCAGGTCAAGCGCGGCGGCAAGCTGTGGATACGCATATTTCCGGATGTCCCGATCACCAAGAAACCCATCGAGGTGCGTCAGGGAAAAGGCAAGGGCAACGTCGAATACTGGGTCGCGAAGATCCAGCCGGGTCGAGTGCTCTATGAGATGGAAGGTGTGTCGGAAGAGCAGGCGCGCGAGGCGTTCAGGCTGGCGGCAGCGAAGCTGCCGGTGCGCACCACCTTCGTTAACCGAACGGTGATGTGATGAAAGCGGACGATCTGCGACGGAAGTCAGCCGATGAGCTGAAGTTGGAACTCGACGGTTTGCTGCGCGAGCAGTTCAACCTTCGCATGCAGAAAGGCACCGGCCAGCTGTCCCGGCCGGACCAGGTCAAGAAAGTGCGGCGGGACATTGCCCGTATCAAGACCGTTCTGAATGAAAAGACAAAGGCGGGTGAAGCAGCATGAGCGAAGAGAAGGAACTGATCCGCACCCAGACCGGGCGCGTCATCAGTGACAAGATGAACAAGAGCGCGGTGGTACTGGTCGAGCGCCGCGTGCGTCATCCCCTGTACGGCAAATACATCCGCCGTTCCACCAAACTGCACATTCACGACGAAACCAACGAGTGCAGAGAGGGCGACACGGTTACGATTCGGGAGTGTCGGCCGGTGTCCAGAACCAAGTCGTGGACACTCGTGAAAGTCGTGGAGCGGCCGGTAGGCTGATCGAACTTGAGAATTGCGTGAACGGGGATTAGGTCATGATCCAGATGCAATCGAGACTGGCTGTCGCGGACAACAGCGGCGCTCGCAGCCTGCAGTGTATCAAGGTGCTCGGCGGCTCTCACCGCCGCTACGCCGGTATCGGCGACATCATAAAGGTCAGCGTGAAGGAGGCGATTCCCCGCGGCAAGGTCAAGAAGGGCGAAGTCTACAACGCTGTGGTGGTGCGGACGGCCAAGGGCGTGCGCCGCCCCGACGGTTCCCTGATCCGCTTCGACGGTAATGCGGCGGTGCTGTTGAACAACAAGCTCGAGCCGATCGGGACCCGCATTTTCGGCCCGGTCACACGTGAGCTGCGCAGCGAGCGCTTCATGAAGATCATCTCACTTGCGCCGGAAGTGCTGTAGGCGGAGGTCGGTATTATGCGCAAGATTCGAAAAGGCGACGATGTCGTCGTTCAGGTCGGCAAGGACAAGGGCAAGCGCGGCACCGTGCTCAGGGTCCTTCCGGAAACGGGCAAAGTGATCGTCGAGAACGTGAGCCTCGCCAAGAAGCACACCAAGCCGAATCCGCAACGCGGTATCAGCGGGGGCATCATCGAGAAGGAAATGCCGATCGATGCGTCGAATGTGCTGCTCTACAACCCGCAGACCAGAAAGGGCGACAGGGTCGGCTTTCGCATCCTCGAAGATGGTCGCAAGGTACGTGTATTCAAGTCCACCAGTGAAGTCGTGGACGTTTGAGAGTGAGTCCCGGTATGGCCAGGTTACAAGATCTGTATCGCAATGAAATCGCGGCCAAGCTGCAGCAGCAGTTCGGCTACAAGAACGTGATGGAGGTGCCCCGCATCAGCAAGATCACTCTGAACATGGGTGTCGGCGAGGCGGTGGGTGACCGAAAGATCATGGAAAATGCGATGAGCGACATGGAGCGGATTTCAGGTCAGAAGCCCATCGTGCGCAAGGCGCGCAAGTCCGTGGCCGGTTTCAAGATTCGTGAAGGCTGGCCCATTGGATGCAAGGTGACGCTGCGCCGCGAGCGCATGTACGAGTTTCTGGATCGTCTGATCAATATCGCCATTCCGCGGGTCCGTGACTTCCGCGGCATGAACCCGCGCTCATTCGATGGCCAGGGCAACTACAATATGGGCGTGCGCGAGCAGATCATCTTCCCGGAAATCCATTATGACAAGATCGATGCGCTGCGGGGCATGGATATCAGCATCACTACCACCGCGCGAACCGACGAGGAAGGACGTGCCCTGCTGGCTGCGTTCAACTTCCCGTTCAAGAGCTGAGGGCTTGAGGCATGGCAAAAGTTTGTATGGTCCAGCGCGAAATCAGGCGCGCCAAGACGGTCAGGAAATACGAAAGAAAGCGCGCCGAACTGAAGGCGATCATCGGCGACGCCAAACGATCGGACGAAGAGCGCTATGATGCGCGACTAAAGCTGCAGTCGCTGCCGCGCGACGCAAGCCCGACCCGGCAGCGCAACCGGTGCCGTGTCACGGGGCGCCCGCATGGCTATTACCGCAAATTCGGTCTGGCGCGCAACAAGCTGCGCGAGCACGCCATGAAGGGTGATGTTCCCGGACTCGTCAAGGCGAGCTGGTAACGCAGAGATTCACACAGAGGTATTCACACAATGATGACGGATCCCATCGCCGACATGCTGACGCGCATTCGCAATGGCCAGCGCGCGGGCAAGATCTCGGTGTCCATGCCCTCCTCCAAGCTGAAGGCTTCGATCGCGGGGGTTTTGAAAGACGAGGGCTACATTGCCGATTTTCGGATTCAGGACGAGTCCGGCAAGGCCGTGATGAGCGTCGATCTGAAATATTACGAGGGGCGCCCGGTCATAGAGGATCTGAAGCGGGTCAGCCGTCCGGGTCTGCGGATCTACAAGAGTAAGGACGAGCTACCGCAGGTACAGGGCGGTCTCGGCGTGGCGATCGTGTCGACGTCCAAAGGTGTTATGAGTGATCGGGCCGCGCGCGCTGCCGGTGAGGGCGGCGAAGTGCTCTGCTTCGTATCCTGACGAGTACAGACTATGTCCAGAGTTGCAAAAAAACCGATTGAGCTTCCCGAGGGCGTCGAGGTCAGCCTGCGGGGGCAGGCGCTCACGGTGAAGGGCGGCAAGGGCTCGCTGGAGCACAGGGTGCACCGCTCGGTGAAGATCCAGCAGGACGGCAATGTGCTGACCTTTGTGCCGAAGGACGGCTCGAAACCCGCTATGGCGCTGACCGGCACCACGCGCGCCCTGGTCAGCAACATGGTGACCGGCGTGAGCGCGGGGTTCGAGAAGCGGCTGCAGCTCGTGGGTGTCGGCTACCGCGCGCAGACCCAGGGGCAGCGGCTGAATCTGACGCTCGGCTTTTCGCATCCGGTGGACTATACGATTCCGGAGGGTATCAGCATTGAGACACCGAGCCAGACGGAAATCGTGGTCAAAGGTACGGACAAGCAGCTGGTCGGACAGGTGGCGGCGGAAATCCGGGGCTATCGTCCGCCGGAGCCCTACAAGGGCAAGGGCGTCAAGTACGCCGATGAGCTCATCGTGCGCAAGGAAGCCAAGAAGAAATGATCTGGCGGGGACCGAGCCCGCTTCTCTCCCGGTATGTGAACGGCACACGAAGGTATCAGCATGGAAAAGAAGGAATCACGACTGCGGCGCGCTAGAAAGACCCGCGCCACGATTCGCCGACTGGGCCGACCCCGGCTGTGCATCCACCGCACACCGCGGCACATTTATGCGCAGATCATCGACGGGTCGGGTGACAGGGTACTGGTCAGTGCGTCGACGCTCGACCGGGAGCTGCGCAAAAACATGGGTGCGACCGGCAATGCCGCCGCGGCTGCCGAGATCGGCAGGGCGGTGGCCGAGCGTGCCAGGGCGGCGGGTATCGAGAGCGTGGCCTTCGACCGTTCCGGGTTCAAGTATCACGGTCGGGTAAAAGCGCTGGCGGACGCCGCGCGTGAAAGTGGTCTGGAATTTTAATCAAGGGTTAGACAATGGCGAATGTCGATGCGCAAGCGAGCAGTGATGGCCTTCAGGAGAAGCTGATAGGCATCAACCGGGTCGCAAAGGTGGTCAAGGGCGGCCGTCAGTTCGGTTTCGCGGCGTTGACCGTCGTCGGTGACGGTGAGGGCCGGGTCGGGTTCGGCCGCGGCAAGGCGCGCGAGGTGCCGGTCGCGATCCAGAAAGCGATGGAAAACGCACGCAAGAACATGAAGCGCGTCGCGCTCAAAGACGGTACGCTCCAGTATCCCATAACCGCGAGATTCGGTGCCGCCAAGGTGTACATGCAGCCGGCCTCCGAGGGTACCGGCATCATCGCCGGGGGCTCGATGCGCGCCGTGTTCGAGGTGGTCGGTGTGCGCGATGTGCTTGCCAAGTGCATCGGCACCAACAATCCGATCAATGTCGTTCGGGCGACCATGAAGGGCCTGGTCGAGATGCGCTCGCCGGAGCAGGTTGCTGCAAAGCGTGGCAAGCAGATCGACGAAATCCTGGGGTAGGTCATGGCGGAAAAGAAACTGAAACTCACACTGGTCCGTAGCACAAACAAGCGACTGGAGTCCCACAAGGGCTGTGTCCGGGGGCTGGGGCTGCGGCGCATGCACGACAGCGTCGAGGTGAGCGACACGCCTGAGAATCGCGGCATGATCGACAGGGTCTCCTATATGCTGCAGGTAGAGGATGCGTGATATGCGATTGAACACACTGAAGCCGGGGCAAGGCAGCCGGACGGCGGGCAAACGCGTCGGTCGCGGCATCGGCTCCGGCCTGGGCAAGACCTGCGGTCGTGGGCACAAGGGTCAGAGCTCGCGGTCCGGCGGCTATCACAAGGTCGGCTTCGAAGGTGGTCAGATGCCGCTGCAGCGCCGCCTGCCGAAGGTCGGCTTCACCTCGCGCAAGTCGCTGGTGACCGAGGAAGTGCGGCTGCACGAGCTCGCGGCTGTGGAAGGCGGCGAGGTCGACCTGGCGGCGCTCAAGGCCGCCGGCGTGATCCGGCAG
>JASFKW010000205.1:0-5236 GCA_050118435.1 Gammaproteobacteria bacterium
CCTTTTTGTTCCCGTCTGGATCTCGCAGCGCCCCTTCCCTGAGGTGCCTTCGCCGTTCTGAGTTGCTAATGGCCATGATGGCTCTCCCGGACGTTTCAGTGTAACGAAGGGAAACAGTTACATTGTTACCATTTTCTTGGTCCACAGCACCGAATGACCCATAATGTGAAGAGGTGCTTATTTCGTGGCTCTATGGTCCATGCCGGATAAAAACAGCAGCCAAATTCAGGGAGATATGGGTTCTCAAAGCCTGGCTACGGACCAATTTTTCTATTTCTTTCTCCGCTTGCGCAAGGGTGAAATACGGCGAACGGTTCAGGTGCTGCAAAGCCGCTATCCCGACGAAAGTCCGGCGCAGCTCGCGCAGCGGCTGATCGAGTCGAAGGCGACCCTGTCATTGATCGGTGGAACGCTGCTGCACTTGCCGCTGCTGTTCCCGGGTATCGGCCAGGCGCTCAAGCTGCTCGGGGTGGTCGGTGCCACCTCGCTGCTCACCCGCATGCACCTGTACCTGGTTCTGGAAATTGCACTGGTGTTCGGTAAGGACATCGACGACCAGGCGCGGGTGCCCGAAATGGCGGCTGTGGTGGCGGCAACCGGAGCGTCGGCGGCCACTCCCTGGCTGGTCCAGACGCTCGAATTGCATCCCCTCTATGCGCTGCCGGCGGGCAGCCTTTCGGCGGCGGCGATGTCGCGTCTGATTGGTGAGAGTGCCATTCGCTTCTATAGCCAGAGTGCGCACGGCGCGGTGGCTGGTACTGGCGAGGTCTGAGTCGGCTTCTTCGCCGATTCCCGCCTTTCTTGTTCTGAGAAGGAGCGTCTGTTGCGGCGGTGCCTCTGTCCGCCCGCCGTGTTTTGACTGACAAAATTCGGTTAAATGTGCCGCCGCTCCCTCAAAGTGACCCGTTTGGGGGCGAGAAGCCGTCACCCCGGGTTGAGCGCCAAAATCGCCGCAGACAGGAACTTTCGGTATAACAGCAAGTTGTAAATCATGTTACGAATTCGTTACGATTGGCATGCGGTTTGCTGCACCTCAAGAGTGCAATTGCGGAGAGGCCAGCATGCGATTGTTGCAGTGTTTCCTGGTGGTGTTTTGCGGCCTGAGCGGTCAATCCGGGGTCTGGGCCGGCGACGGCGGCGATGTGCCCACCCATCGTCCGACCATCCGTGATGATGCACGCGTCCGACGCAATTATCTGAACACCAGCCGGTACCTCGTATCCAGCCACGCCATGGTGCTCGAGGGCACGCCGGAACAGGTCATGCGTATCACCGGCTGGCTCGACGAGATCGTCAGAGTTCCGATCGGGAAAGAGACAGTCGAAGCCATTCTGGAGAGTGGAAACGAATTGACGATCCGCCACTCGGAATGGGCCCTCCAGGCCTCCGGGCGCACCCTCGCACCGGTGTCCGACAAATTGACCAACGGGCAGGGCACGGACGCCGAAATTCTGTTCGATGCCCGCATACCCGATCAGGGCAGTCACCGGGTTTTCGATGCAGAGCGCAACGGTATTGAATTCACCGCCGCTCAGAATCTCTTCCACGAGCTGGTCCACGCCAGACACCTCACCAATGGCACTTGGCGCTATTTCGACTCCGAGGGACAGGCGATCGAGGAGGAAAACATCTTTCGCCAGCAGCACAGCGATGTCCAGGGACCCGAGCCCGTGTCGCTGAGGGCGGCGGTCGACGGGCAGCAGATCTGGTGGCCTGACACCGTCCGGTGATCCGGGGGCCAGAGAGAGCCGTCCCGAAGCTCACGCCATGTGCGGCGCGCGCAGGTGGCAGCAACAGTAAGAATCGCCGCGTGTGGGGGCGGTCACCGCTTCAATCTCGTCACCCACTGCAACGCGACCGCCGCGCGGCGGACGCCGGTTCGCGTCACGGTCCGGTCGGCATCGCTCGACTGCGCTGAACAGCATTCCCGCAACCCTGCCGGGTCACTGACCTCACACACAGACCTGCCGCGTCCGGCCGGGCATCGTCCAGGCAGGAGAACCCTGGCCACGGTGTTCGATCAGCGGCGGCGGCATGGTAGGCTAATGCCTCCCTGCCCGGTTTGACACCCTGAGGAGAAACAGATGACCGAGACCAGGCCATCATTGCTGGCCCGCATCCCGCTGGCGCTCAGCACATTCTGGCAGATCATCGCCAACGGTGAATTCGCCCGCGATGTTTTGCAACTGCGCCAGGGCGTGCGCCCCGAGCCGGCGGCGAGGCCCGCCGCCCTGCTGGAGGAAACGAGCCCCGCGGCGGCCCTGCAACTGTTGGGGCTGCTGCAGCGCGACGGGCGGTTTATCGACTTCATCGAGGAGGACGTCGCCGGGTATTCGGACGCGGACGTCGGTGCCGCCGCCCGGGTGGTGCACGAAGGTTGTCGTAAGGTGATCCGAGAGCACTTCACGCTGGAGCCGGTGCGTGTTGAAGCGGAGGGTACCGGCGTGACGCTCGAGCCGGGCTTTGATGCCGCCGCGGTGCGTCTGACCGGAAATGTTGCCGGTGAGCCTCCTTTCAAGGGAGCTCTGACGCACAGGGGCTGGGTTGCCAAGGAGACGAAGCTCCCGAGACTGGCCGCCGGCCACAACGTGAATATCCTGGCGCCAGCCGAGGTCGAGCTGTGAGCGAAGCGCAGTATGCGCTCGGCATCGATCTGGGCACCACCAATTGCGCCCTGTCCTATGTCGAGCTCTCAACCGGCGAAGGGGAGTCGGCCCGCCAACACAGCATGCGGGTGCCGCAACTGACCGGCCCGGGTGCCGTGGAAGAGCGCAGCCTGTTGCCGTCTTTCCTCTACCTTCCCCATCCGGACGAAATGGCGGCAAGCGATCTGGTGCTGCCCTGGGGTGCGCAGGGCGCTTTCATTGTCGGCGAGCTGGCCCGCGAACGCGGTGCGCAGACGCCCATTCGCCTCGTATCCAGCGCCAAGAGCTGGCTGTGTCACGCCGGCGTGGATCGGCGGGCGCCGATACTGCCGTTGGAGGCGCCGGAGGAAGTGCCGCGCACCTCGCCTCTGGATGCCTCGGTTCGGTATCTGGAACACCTGCGCGATGCCTGGGATCACAGTCACCCGGAAGCGCCGCTGCGCGACCAGGAGTTTACCATCACCATTCCAGCGTCATTCGACCCGGCTGCCCGTGAGCTGACGGCCGAGGCGGCGCGCACGGCGGGTTACGAGGGCGTGACGGTGCTGGAGGAGCCTCAGGCGGCCCTCTACAGCTGGATCCAGGCGAGCGAGGGTGCCTGGCGCAAGCAGGCGCAGGTCGGTGACGTTATCCTGGTGGTGGACGTGGGGGGCGGTACCACCGACCTGTCGCTGATCGCCGTGATCGAAAACGACGGCAACCTAGAGCTGCACCGCGTTGCGGTTGGCGATCACATCCTGCTCGGCGGTGACAACATGGACCTGGCCCTGGCGCACGTGGTCGCCGGCAAGCTCGCGGCTCAGGGCACGCAGCTGGACCCCTGGCAGGTGCGGGCCCTAACCCACGGCTGCCGCGCGGCCAAGGAGCTGTTACTAGTCGAGTCCGAGCAGGATGCCGTCCCCATTGTCGTGCCGAGCCGGGGCTCGCGGCTCATCGGCGGGTCGATCCGAACGGAGCTGACCCGATCCGAGGTCGGCGCGACAATGGTGGAGGGTTTCTTCCCCCGCGTCGAGGCCGGAGCACGGCCGCTGAGCCGCCCCCGCACCGGCCTCACACAGCTGGGCCTGCCCTACGCCCAGGACGCGGCGATCACCCGGCATCTGGCCGCGTTCCTGACCCGGCAGCTCGGCGCCACGGGCGAACTCGCCGGCGTCGGTGCGCCCCCGGCCCGTGCGTCCTTTCTGCATCCCACGGCAGTCCTGTTCAACGGCGGCGTGTTCAAATCCGAGCTGCTCGCCGGGCGCATCATGGATACTCTCAACGGCTGGCTGAATGATGAGGGTTCACCGCCGGCGCGCCGTCTCGAAGGCGCCGACCTGGATCTGGCCGTCGCCCGTGGGGCGGCTTACTACGGCTTCGTGCGTCGCGGTGGCGGGGTGCGCATCCGGGGCGGAACGGCGCAGGCCTACTACGTCGGCGTGGAATCCGCACTGCCCGCCGTGCCCGGCATTGCACCACCGGTCCAGGCTCTGTGCGTGGCGCCGTTCGGGATGGAAGAGGGCAGCGCCGCCGACCTGCCGCCGCAGGAGTTCGGGCTGGTTGTGGGAGAACCGGTGCGGTTTCGGTTTTTCGGCTCGTCGGTGCGCCGGCAGGACCAGGTCGGCACCCGTCTCGATCAGTGGGATGGTGAAGAGCTGCAGGAGCTCGGCGAGATCGAGGTGACCTTGCCCGCCGATGCGCGAACCTCCGGCGAGATCGTCCCGGTCAAGCTCCGTGCCGCCGTCAGCGAAGCGGGCACCCTGCGCCTGGAGGCGATCCCGCGCGAAGGCGATGAGCGCTGGCAGGTCGAATTCGACGTGCGCAGCTGAGCGGCCGCGGTCAAACGTTCATCAGCTGCATTTCGGCCTTCCGGCATCTTCCAGTATGCGTTTCATTGTCGGCATTGATCTGGGCACGACAAATACGGTGGTCGCCTATGCCGAAAGAGGCGCCGGCCCCGACGCTGTGCCCGCGATTTTTGAAATCGAGCAGCTCGTCGCTCTGGGCGAGGTCGCCGCCCGTCCCTCGCTGCCGTCGCTGCGCTATCACCCGGCGCCCGGCGAACTGGACCCCGGGGATCTGGGGCTGCCCTGGCCATGGGAGGACATCGGGGGCGTGCCCGGTACTGTGATCGGCAGCCTGGCCCGCGAGCTGGGCGGCCAGGTACCCGGCCGGCAGGTCGCCAGCGCGAAGAGCTGGCTGTGCCACCCGGCGGTGGACCGGTCCGCCGCCATTCTCCCCTGGGGTGCCGCCGAAGACATCCCCAGGATATCGCCGGTGCTGGCCAGCGCCAGTTATCTCGCGTACCTGCGCGCGGCCTGGAATCACCGTTTTCCGGCGGATCCGCTGGAGGCTCAGGAAATCGTTCTCACCGTGCCGGCGTCCTTCGACGAGGCCGCGCGTGCACTCACCCTGGAAGCCGCGCGTGTGGCGGGGCTGGGTCGCCTGCGGCTGCTGGAGGAGCCGCAGGCGGCGTTTTACGACTGGCTGCTGCGACACGGTGACGGCTTGTCTGATGCCCTGGCGGGCAAGCGCCTGGTGCTGGTGTGCGATGTGGGCGGCGGGACCACAGACCTGACGCTGATCCGTATCCACATGGCGCGGAGCGGGCC
>JASFKW010000206.1:0-5231 GCA_050118435.1 Gammaproteobacteria bacterium
ATTAACGGCTTCTGTTCTGCGGATGCCTGTCGAGTACAGGGTTTCGATAATGGCCCGGTCCCGGATACCCAGTTCACCGTGCAGACTTGCCTGGTCAAGCACCTGTTCGACTTCCTTGACACTCAGGATATGCTGCGGCAGTTTCTTCGGCTGTCGCGGCTGCTCCAGCTCGGAAGCCGGGTTGTAGAGGACGTGGTTCTCTTTGGTGAGCCATTCGAAAAACGCTTTGATGGGGGCCAGGCGTTGACACTGGGTGGCGAGGCTCAACGGCTTGCCGTCTTTCTTGCGGTAGTAGTACACATGCCGGCGGTAACGCTCCAGGATCGGCCGGGTGATGTCCTGCGGTTGATCCAGGCCCCGGTCATCACACCAGCGGATAAAGCTTTTCAAGTGCAGGTCGCGGATGGCGAGGGTCCGCTCGCTGTAGCCTTTCATCGCACACCATTCCAGGAAGGTGTCGAGGTACGGCGTCATGCCGTGGTGATCGATGGGGTGCGGGTCCGGTTTTTTCCGATACGGCTTCGGCGGTTTCTTTCGGTACATGGTTAGCCTTCCTTGGCGATCAGGACCGGACTATGGCTACGGTATGACGGTCCTGATGTTGTTCCGGTATAACCATGATTCACCAGGATTTCAGGTTCATCGTCGGCAGCACCTTTATTTTCTGGATTTGCGCTACTTTTAGGTGTCTGCGATAACCCCGCATCTCTACCGTTTTGTCCCCGCGATGACCCAGCCAACGTTGGCGGTTCACCCCGCGTACTTCCTGTCGTAGTCGCAGTTTTCAACTGCTCAACATCGATCAGCCCCATCAGGAACGCTTGACCGTCCTTGCCTTGGCCGTCGTACAACAGCTCGTAGACGAACGATTGGCCCCGGCCACCGCGATGCACCAGCAGGTATTCCATGTCCACCAGGCGGTCCAGGTGCACGCGTAACTGCGTGTTGCCCCAACCGGTGTGTTCCGGCACCTCCCGGCGGCTAAAGCGGTAATCGGTACGTGCCATGTCCTGGGCAGCGGCTTGATCGGCTACCCGCGTTTCGATCAGCATCAGCAACCGCCGTGTCTGCGGCGGCAACACGTCCAGCGAACGGCCCAGCATCGCGTGCGCCAGTCGATTGGCCTGCGCGATGTCGTCCAGCGTCACTTCGATATAGGCGATACTTTCGTCACCGACCTGCACGTGTTTGAGCGGACGTTGGTACTGGTGCAGCAGCGCGATACTGTCGATCAGCGTCAGGTACTTTTCATGATCGCGGCGCAACCGCGTCCGGTCATCGAGGAAGGTCAGGTGTTCGCTGTACGGATTGATGACCGCCAAGGGTTTTAACAAGCGCTGCGCATTGTGATGACAGTTGACGATGTGGGTTTTTTCCTGTTTGGCGATCAGGCCGGCCAGCGTGCGTGACTGGCGTTGCAAGCGGTGGATGGCTTGCGTCTGTTCGCGGCCTTCATCAACCCCCAGCACGATACAGCGGTTCAGCAGTTCTTCGTCCGGTTCGATCGAAGTCGTCGTGCTAAAGATCATCACCGGGCCTTCAACCTGGTATTCGTGTGTGACTAGGCGGCCCGATTGCGGGTCTTTGCCGGTGCTGGCGATACTCAGCTCACCTTCCGATTGCAACAGCTTCAACGCGTAGGCTGCGCGTTCCGCGCCTTCTTCTTCGGCGATGGCCAGGATCTTGTGTTGCAGATTGCCATCTTCCATGTAGAACAGGCTTTGCCCGGTCATGGCCGAGTACTGCACTTTATCTTCGTCCGGCATCAGAGCCAGTACCGCTTCCATCAGCGAGGACTTGCCCGCTGCGCTGGAGCTTTGCACCATCACCGCTAAAGGCTTATCCAGCTTGCGCGAGGTCGCCGCCAGATACCCCACCAGCTTATTCGTTTCCTCGCCGACCACGCCGCAGCGGGTAAAGTCATCGAGGATGTGTTGCAGCAGGTTCGGATCGTTCAGCAGCGTCAGCGCGTCGGCTTTCTCGGCCTCGTTCACGGACACACTGGGTTGTTTCGGTTGCAGGGCTTTTTTAATATGCGCTTCCTGCAACGCTTCGCCTTTCAGCAGCACCTTGCCCAGGTCACGCTTGATCACGTCTTCCTTCACCGCCAGCTCGATAGCCGCTTGCCGGACAAAGCCCGCGCGGGCTTTGGCCGCGTACAGATCGAAGGTATCGACATGCAGCGCATCGCCACGGTTTGCCAAGATGTTTATTTTGAGCTGATTCACGCTCAGGTTCTGCGACAGGCCCCGGATGCGATAACGGCGGTCGCCCAGGCTGATGACGATATCTTCGTCGTTGATGTCGGCCGCGACATCGGCTTGCGGGGCCGCAGGGATGACGGCGGCCGGTAACGGTGTGTCTGTTTTCGCTGTGTCGGTCTCGTCGCCGCGTTCAGCCGCTAAAGACGGTGTAGATGCTGCTGTACCGGCGATGGTTTTTAGTTTAGCCGCCGCTGTGATCGTTGCAGATTCAGCGCTCGTCGTCGGTTTGCCCGGTGCGCGGCCCTTGCCTAACCAGATCGCGCTGCGGATGGTCACACCCAGGCTCTTGCTGGCAGGCTGTACTTGTAATGCGTATTCGTTGGCATCCATGCCTTTCGGGAAGTGGATGCGGTAACAGTCGATACCGGCTTTAAGTAGCGTCTTCGATAGCTGTTCTGCCGCCGCCTCGCCGGCGGCGTCCCGGCCATAGGCGATCAACACCCGTTCGATACTGTGATCGCTGAACGCTTGCAGATGGTGCTTTGTAAAGCCTTCTACCCCATAACTGCACGTCACGTTGCGATACCCCGCCGACCAGAACGTCAGCGCATCGATCAACGATTCGCACAGGATGATCTCTTTCGCATCTGCGAAGGCCTCCAGATTGAAGACGCCCTGATGCGGCCCCGGCAGGTACAGGTGCGTCGGCGTCCCCTTGCGCAAGTCATCGCGCACCTTGCGCCCGTACAGCTCCAACACTTGGCCGTCGTTGATGACCGGGATTACCAGCGAACCCCGGAAGTGCTCATGACCGCTGGACCGGATCAGACCCAGCCGTTGCAGTCGTCCCCGGATTGCGGCCCCTTCCTTGCGATTCTTCTCCGGCAGGCGATACCCCAGCGTGCGGTTGGCAAAGCCGAGCTTGAAGTGATCGACCAACGCGGGATCGTTCAGGCCGCGTTTATCCAGATACGCCAGCGCCTCGGGGCTGTGCTTCAACGTCTCGTGGTAATAATCGACCACCTGCTTGAGCAGGGTTTGATCTTCGGCGCTCGCATCCAACGGCGTCGGCAGCTTGGTGACGGTGGATTTCTTAACGGGCATGGCGGATGAGGCGGCTAAAGACGGATCGGTCCGCAGCAGCTCGACTGCGTGCCGGAAGCTCACCCCTTCGGTTTTCATCACCCAGTCAATGACGGTACCGCCAGTCTGACAGGCCCCCAGGCAGTGCCACAGGTTCTTGTCGGGGCTGATAACCAGGCTGGGCTCCTTGTCGTTGTGGAAGGGGCACAACCCGATCAGGTCCGCCCCGTGACGCTTGAGCCGGATGCCTCGGCTTTCTGCCAGCCGCTCCAGGGCGATGTCTTGCTTGAGTCGTGCCAGTTCCGCGTCGGGGATCCGGGCCATCGGCGTTTCCTCCTAAATCCTGTCAAGGATTAACTTGACTCCGGTAGGGAGCTATTTTTATACTTATCAGGAGTACTCGTCAAGTCGTCTCTGGAACACGACCCTATACTGCGGAGGTCACCATGAACCTGGATCTATTACTCGCCATGCAGAACGACGATTTCCGCCGCGCTTTCGGGGGCCGCCTCAAGGAGCTGCGCAAGCACAAGCGTTGGTCCCAGAAGGAACTGGCCGCCAAGGTCGATATCCGTTTCCAGCAGCTCAACAAGTACGAGAGCGGACTTAACCTGCCGCCCGCCGAGATGCTGATCAAGCTGGCCGATGCCCTCGGCACCACCATCGATCACCTGCTCACCGGCAACCCCGCCGAGGACAACCCCCTGGGCAATGCCCGGCTGTTTAAACGCTTTAAGGCCGTCGAAGGCTTTGATCCCGACGACCGGGAGGCGGTCATCACCCTCATCGATGCCATGATCGCCAAACAGCAGATGCAGACCACCCTGACGTCGCTGGACGATCAGGCCGTTAACGCCTAACCGCTTTCGGGAGGACACCATGCAACCGGCTAAACAGGATGCGCTCGACACTATCGGCAAGCTGCCCGATGACACCGACATGGATGAGATCATGTACCGGCTCTACGTGCTGGATAAAATCCGCAAAGGCCAACAGGCCGTCGAACAGGGCCAGACCACCACCAGCGAGGACTTGAAGCGTGAGATCGAGGCGTGGTGATCTGGTCGGACCCGGCCAAGGCCGATCTGCGAGCCATCCATGATTTTATCGCCCACGACTCCGAGCACTATGCCAAGCAAGTCACCCAGGATATGGTCGCCAAGACCGATAGCCTCGATGAGCTGCCTCGCATCGGCAAAGTGCTCCCCGAACTCGGCGACGACAACCTCCGCGAGCTGCACCTGTACTCGTACCGCATCCTTTACGAGATCAAGCCGCAGGGCGTCTTTGTCCTGGCGGTCATCCATAAACGACGGGAGTTTGATCCACAGATGATCGAGCGGTAACGCCGCGCAGCAACGACATAAAAGAACGCGGACTCAGGGTGCGCTAACACCCTAAGCCCGCTAACCACCACCCACTGACAAGGAGTGCGTAATGGCTAGTGACCATTCTACGGGCACGGACCGCCCAGCTGAAGTAGCATACCCCAACCTCGGTTATTCATCGGCCGCGGGCGTCCGCGAACCGGACCCGCCGTCTTACGGTAAGTCACCCTCGGAGACCGCCAGGCGGCTCGGCATGACGGTGCGGCTGCTGCGCCTCTCGCGCGGTTGGTCGCAGGAGACACTGGCCGAACTTGCCGGACTGGATCGGACCTTTATCGGGGCGGTCGAACGGGCTGAGCGCAACATCACGCTCGCCTCGGCCGAGAAGCTGGCCAACGCCTTCGACATGACCGTCGCGGAGCTGCTCTCACCCTATGGTCGCACGTAAAACAAGCTGATAAAGTGACCCGACAACGCCGCCGACAGGCGGCGTTGCTTTACTCAAGTGACGTTCTCATGGATAAAGTACACGCATGGAGTTAGATCAAGCCATAAAGATCGTGGCGCTGCTCGCCGACCGGATCGATCCGCAGACCGGTGAGGTCTTCCCGGATAA
>JASFKW010000207.1:0-5220 GCA_050118435.1 Gammaproteobacteria bacterium
CTACATCGACAGCAGGACGGATATCGACCCGGAGGTGGGACCTTTCGATCCCCCCAGCTTCGCCTTCAATACCGCCGAGGATCCCGACGCCGTGCTTCGCAACGAGGAATACCTGCTGCGGGGCGAGACTCGGCTCTCCCTGCTGGAGGGTTTGTGGGAGACGCTGCTCGCCGTCTCCTACACCCATTACGACCGGCGTACCGACAACGACCGCCAGGACCCCGCGCAGACCCTGGAGCAGGTCCACTATCTGGGTGATACTCTGGAGTTAAGCTTCGAGAACGACCTCTACCTGTCAGAGGTACACACGCTGTCCGCGGGTCTCGGTACGCGTAAGGACACGCTCGACGCGAGCGGTTTTCGTGAGTTTCCTTCCCCGCCCTTTCCGCCTTTCGTGGTATCCGAAGATTCGGACGCCGACGCCCGCACCAATTACGCCTTCGCCCAGGACCAGTTCAGTTTCGCCTCGCGGGTGTTCGGAACGCTCGGTGTGCGGGTGGACGATCACGACGAATTCGGACGGGAAGTCACCTACCGGCTCACGGCGGCATACAATCACCGGGACACGGGGACCCGTCTCACCGCCAGCACAGGCACCGGCTTCAGGGCACCGTCGCTGTTCGAGCTGTATGGCTTCTCGCCCACCAACTTCGGCTCGGCTTATACCGGCAATCCGGAGCTGGATCCGGAAACCAGCTTCGGGTGGGATCTGGGGTTCGAGCAGACCCTGGCCGCGGGACGGCTGGTTTTCGGCGCCACCTACTTTCGCAACGAGATCGATGACCTGATCCAGCTGGTCACGGATCCGGTGACCTTCAGCCAGACCTCAGAGAACGTCGATAAAGTCGAGATCCAGGGCGTGGAAAGCGTTGTCAACGCAACGCCCTTTGCGGCGCTGCAGCTCCGGGCGAGCTACACCTACCAGGACATCGATCAGAAGGATGAATCCGCGGATACGGAGGTGGTCCGTCGCCCGAGGGACCAGGCCAGCCTGGATATCGACTACGACCTGACCGCGAGGGTGAAGCTGTATCTCGGGATTTCGTATATCGGACAGCGCAAGGACGTGATGCGCGCTCACGATTCGGCGGACACCATTTCGCTGAAGAGCTACACCACGGCCGACATGACGTTCTCCTACCAGGCATCTCCCGAATGGCGTCTGTTTGGGCGGGTGGAAAACCTCAGCGATGAGCACTACGAGCCCGCCGATGGATTCCAGGCGCCCGGTCGCGTGTTCATTCTAGGTGCAGAGCTGAATATCTAGTCGGACTTGGGCGATCGTCGCGAGCGCGCGGCGCCCTGAAGGACGCCCTTCGGTAACGAGGCGAGGGTATCCTGCCGGTCACGGTATGCCTCGTAATGACCGAAGCCTTTTTGCGTGGTTCCGCCGCGGTCTCCGTCGGATACCTGCCCGCCCCCCGATCGGCGCTTCATAAACGCCGAGACAGCGTTAAAATACGCAACCTTCCGGGAAGCGCCGGCCACCGGCTCGCGAGCGAATGAGGGTTTCTGGCAATCGCCGCTTGCATGGTCTCAGCTTCCGCAACTATGGGTGATGGCGTCATATCATGGAAAGAGTTGTCGAGAATCTGTTGTACGCGAGCCGCTGGGTGCTGGCGCCGATTTACGTCGGTCTGAGTGCGGCGATGTTCCTGCTTGGTGTGAAATTTTTTCAGGAGGTCGTTCACGCCTTTCCCCTGGTGCTGGAAATGAAGGAGTCGGACTTGGTTCTGTTGGTGCTGTCTCTGGTGGATATTGCCCTGGTCGGCGGCCTGCTGGTCATGGTGATGCTGAGTGGCTACGAAAATTTCGTATCGCGTATCGACGTCGGTGCGGATGCAGAAAAGCTCTCCTGGTTGGGGAAGCTCGAATTCGGCTCACTGAAGCAGAAGGTGGCAGCTTCCATCGTTGCGATCTCGTCCATCCACCTCCTCAAGGCTTTCATGAACGCCCCGCATACACCCAATGACAAGCTGCAGTGGTACGTCATCATTCATCTCACCTTCGTGCTGTCCGCGATCGGCATGGCTTTTGTCGACAGAATGAACGCGCATCGATGAATCAGCAGATCCGCTGGCACTGTTTTCCTGACCCCGATGCAGTGGCCGGCGGTCTGGTACGGCGCATCGGTGCGGCGGCGCGGGATGCCATCGAAGCGCGCGGACGTTTCAACCTGGTGCTCGCCGGCGGGTCCACGCCGCAAATGGCCTATCGCAGGCTGGCGCAAGCGGATGCCGACTGGCCACACTGGCACCTGTATCTCGGCGATGAACGCTGTCTGCCGCCCGAGCACCCCGATCGCAACAGCGTGATGATTACGAAGGCGTGGCTGGGAAGGGTGTCGGTGCCGCTGGAACAGATCCACTGGATCGGCGCCGAGCAGGGGGCCGAGACGGCGGCGGCTGGCTATGAAGCGGTGGTGCGGGGGGGGCTGCCCTTCGACCTGGTGCTCCTCGGCATGGGTGAGGACGGCCACACCGCCAGCCTTTTCCCGGGACGGGAGCCCGTGTCGGACGCGCTGGTGGTCCCGGTGCACGATGCGCCGAAACCGCCCCCGGAGCGGGTCAGCCTGAGCTATGGCGCATTGAGTGAAACCCGGGCATTGCTTCTGGCGGTGACGGGCGCATCAAAGCGCGCGGCGGTTGAGGAATGGAGCAGGGGTGCCTCCCTGCCGGTGAGTCGTCTGCAGTGCGCGGGCGGTATCGATGTGCTGTTGGATGAGGCCGCCTGGGGAGCACGGTGCTGACCTACCATTCTTCCAAATATTATATTGTTAATAGAGTGCTAGCCCACTTCTTCCCGAACGATGTTCAGGCTGGGCGGTGCGGCGATACCCATGCGGACCTGGTTGCCGTTGATACGCGTCAGCGTGATCTGGATCGGTCCGTCTTCGAACAGGGCCGAAACCGGTGTATCCGGGTTCAAGTCCTCTGAAGGGTATATGAACACGGATTCGCCGACGCGGCGCGTGAGAACTAGCATGATGGCCTCCTGAATCGGTCCCGATTTCCGGACCCGGGGCGCTGCGCGTCGGGTTGCGCATCCGGCCCGGATACAAGAGCAGAGGTGTTGCTGAAAAGCGATAATCCTGGGGGCCACAGCTCTGGCCACAGCGTGGATTCCAAATACTGCCGATTAGACACAGCCGGCACGCCATACGACGCCTACATCGACAGGCTGTGACAGAGATCGTAACGGGAGCAATCTCTGAGCGGCCAAATTGGTCGGGGCGAGAGGATTTGAACCTCCGACCCCTTCGTCCCGAACGAAGTGCGCTACCAGACTGCGCTACGCCCCGAATCAGTAACTTCGGCTGACCGAGAATTCGGCCAGCCCGTACAGTGCCTCCCTGTAAGGGCTGGCGGGCAACTCGGCCAGCGCCTCAACAGCCAGGTCCGCCTCCTTCTGGGCGGACTCGGCAGTGTACGCGATGGCGTTGGTCGATTCAATGGCTTCCATAACTCGCTCGATGTGAGCCAGGCCACCGTTTTCAATCGACTTTCGGATCGCTTCCACCTGCTGCCGCGTGCCGTGACGCATGGCATGAATCAGCGGCAGCGTTGGTTTGCCCTCGGCCAGGTCATCTCCGATGTTCTTGCCTATATCGACTCGGGACGCGCCGTAATCCAGCGCATCGTCGATCAGCTGAAAAGCGGTGCCGAGGTGCATTCCGTAGCGGGCCATGGCCTGTTCGATCGCCTGTGGCTGGCCGCCGAGCACTGCGCCGAGCTGGGCCGAGGCTTCGAACAGCTTCGCGGTCTTGTAGCGGATGACATCCCGGTAGCGCTCCTCGGTCGTGTCCGGGTCGTGGCAGTTCAACAGCTGCAGAACCTCGCCTTCGGCGATGACGTTGGTCGTGGTGGACAAAATTTCCATGACCCGCATGCTGCCGATGTTCACCATCATTTCGAAAGAGCGGGAATAGAGGAAATCGCCCACCAGCACCGCGGCCTCGTTGCCCCAGATAGCGTTGGCGGTTCGCTCGCTGCGCCGCAGCTCGGAGGCGTCCACGACATCGTCGTGGAGCAGGGTGGCGGTGTGGATGAATTCGATCACCGCGGCGAGTTCCAGGTGCTGCCTGCCCTGATAGCCGCAGACGCGCGCCGCCAGCAGCACCAGCAGCGGGCGCAGGCGCTTGCCGCCGCTGTTGATGATGTAGCGACCCAGCTCGTTGATCAGGGCCACCTCCGAGCTGAGTCGCTTGAGGATGAGCTGGTCGACGGCCTCGGCATCATTGCGCACCAGCGCCCTGATGTCATCGATATCCAGATTTACCCTATGTTTTTGAACAATATCCTGCATTGGCTCGGAAACGCCTCGCCGGCCCTGAATGCGGCGAGTATCAACGGCTTAGTCTAACCGCGAGGCGCGCATCGTACCAGAACGCAGATGGTTTGACCCAACCACCGGAAATCTATAGAATTGCCGCTCTTTCGTACGCTGTTTCTGGAGATTCGGCCATGTATGCGGTAATCGTGACCGGCGGTAAGCAGTACCGCGTCAGCGAGGGCGACAAGCTCCGCGTTGAGAAGCTGGACGTGGCCGAAGGCCATTCGGTCGAGATCGACAAGGTGCTGATGGTCGTAGACGGCGATGACATCAGGGTCGGCTCGCCGGTGCTCGACGGCGGCAAGGTCACCGCCCAGGTCAAGGCGCACGGCCGCGGTGACAAGGTCGAGATCATCAAGTTCCGCCGCCGCAAGCATCACATGAAGCGGCAGGGGCATCGACAGGGCTACACTGAGCTGGAAATCACGGGCATTTCGGCCTGAGTCGGAGGTAAACGGATATGGCACACAAAAAGGCCGGCGGCAGCACGCGAAATGGGCGGGATTCGGAATCCAAGCGACTCGGCGTCAAACGCTTCGGTGGCGAGGCGGTGGCGGCCGGGAATATCATCGTCCGTCAGCGGGGCACCCGCTTTCACCCCGGCGTCAACGTCGGGTGTGGAAAGGACCACACCCTGTTTGCCAGGGCCGACGGCACTGTCAGATTCGTGACCCGTGGCCCGAGGAACCGCAAGTTTGTGGACGTGGTTTCGTCCTGATCGGCTCCCGATCGCGTCGCGAAGCCCCGTCACCGCACGGGGCTTTTTTGTGCCAGTGACACGGGCGCGCGGGCACGGCGATGATTGCGGCCATGAAATCGAGCGAGCCACGCCACTGCCGGCGGTTTTAAGTGCGCCGGTGCGACGTGTTTCTTGAGGGTTTATGCTTT
>JASFKW010000208.1:0-5147 GCA_050118435.1 Gammaproteobacteria bacterium
CCGCATGCCAGTATGCGAGGCCAGGCAGAGGATGAAAGTCAAACGCGGCCAAGTCTATATCATCCCGCCCGGCAAGTATCTGGCAATCAAGGCGGGCGTGCTGCAGCTGAGCAAGCCGCCGGAAGCGCGCGGGGCACAAACCGCCATCGATCATTTCCTGCGCTCCCTGGCCACGGATCAGCAGGAACACGCCGTCGGCATCATCCTCTCGGGCACGGGCAGTCATGGCACGCTGGGGCTGAAGGAAATCAAGCTGGCCGGCGGTCTGGTGATGGCGCAGCAACCGCAGAGCGCCGAATACGACCAGATGCCGCGCAGCGCCATCGACACCGGTCTGGTCGATTACGTGCTGCCGCCGGAGCGGATGCCGGAAGAACTGGTGAAATATGCCAATCATCCCTACCTCCTGGCCGAGCCATCGGCTGAGGCAAAGGGCGGGGAGACGCCGGAATCCCTCAATCGCATTCTGGCCCTGCTGCATAGCCGCACCCACCACGATTTTCGCGGTTACCGCAAGGCGATGCTCATGCGGCGGGTGCAGCGACGGATGGGCCTGTGCCACGTCGAGTCGTTTCCTGCCTATCTCGACCACCTGCACAAACAGGCCGCCGAGGTCACGGCGCTGTACAAGGACCTGCTGATCGGCGTCACCGGATTTTTTCGTGAACCCGGCGCCTTCGAGGTGCTCGCCGAGCGCATCATCCCGGAACTGGTGGAACGCACTAGTGCGACCGCCGGCAAGGAGCGCGCCGTGCGCGTCTGGGTGCCGGGTTGCGCCACCGGGGAAGAGGCCTATTCGCTGGCGATCCTGCTTTGCGAACAGTTCGAGGCCCGACACAAATCCGCGAGCATCCAGGTGTTCGCCTCCGACATCGACGAGGAATCGCTTGCCATTGCCCGTCTCGGCATCTACCCGGACACGATCGTCTCGGACCTCTCGCCCCGGCGGCTGCAGCGGTTTTTCGTGAAGACCGATGAGCACCATTATCAGGTGAGCAAGGCGCTGCGCGAACCCATCGTGTTCGCCGCACAGAGCCTGATCAGCGATGCCCCGTACTCGAAGCTCGACCTGGTGAGCTGCCGCAATCTGCTGATCTATCTGGAGCCGGAGGTGCAGCAGAAGGTGATTTCGCTGTTTCATTTTGCGTTGAACGAAAACGGCTACCTGCTGCTCGGTCCCGCGGAATCGATCGGTCCCGCCGCCGACATGTTCGAGCCCGTCTCGAAGAAATGGCGTGTGTATCGGCGCGTCGGGCCGGTGCGGCCCGAGCGGGTGAAGATCCCCATCGTCCCGGCAGGAGAGCGCCGCCCTGCGATATCGGCCGGGGAATCGGCCACACCGCGGCCGCTGGACTTCTCCCGGCTGGTGCAGCGGCTGGTACTGGAGGACTATGCCCCCGCCTCGGTGCTGGTGACCCGCACCTATGAAATCCTGTGTTTCCTCGGGCCGGCCGTCGACTATCTGGCGTTTCCTCCGGGGGAGCCCACGCGGGATCTCCTGGCGCTCGCGCGCCCGGGTCTGCAGACCCGCATCCGGGCCGCTGCCCGCAAGGCGATCCAGGACGGTGAGACCGTGACGGATGCCGAGGCGCGCGTCAAACGCAATGGCAGCTATGTGTCCTGCCGCATCACCGTGCGCCCGCTCACCGAGCCGAAGGAGGCTGAAGGACTGCTGCTGGTCACTTTCCAGGACCGGCCGGAGACAAAGGGCGCGGAAAGCCCTGCAGCGGGGGACACGGATCTCGTCCGCCAGCTCGAATACCAGCTCAAGGCCACGCAGGAAGATTTGCAGGGCACCATCGAGGAGCTGGAAAGCTCGAACGAGGAACTGAAGGCTTCCAACGAGGAAGTCATGTCGATGAACGAGGAGCTGCAGTCGACCAACGAGGAGCTGGAGACCTCCAAGGAGGAACTGCAGTCGCTCAACGAGGAACTGAGCACGCTGAACCAGCAGCTTCAGGAGAAGGTGGAGGAACTGGAAGCCGCCAACAACGACATCACCAACCTGCTGGCGAGCAGCGAGGTCGCCACGGTGTTCCTCGACACCGAGCTGCGCATCAGGCGTTTTACGCCGCCGACGGCGAAACTGCTCACCCTGCAGAACAGCGACATCGGGCGGTCCTTCAGTGACTTTTCGATGAAGTTCCACGATCCGACCCTGCTGGAGGACTGCCGGCGTGTGCTCGAGACGCTCCATTCCCTTGAGCAGGAAATCCATGCCGGCGAGGAGTGTTATTACCTGCGTCGCATCCTGCCGTATCGCACGGCGGACAACCGCATCGAGGGGGTGGTCATCACCTTCTTCGACATCACCGAGCGGGTCGCCACCGAGGGCCGGGCTCGCCTGTTTGCCAGCGTAGTGCAGGATTCCAATGATGCCATCACCGTGCAGGATCTTGACGGCCGCATTACCGCCTGGAACCGCGGCGCCGAGCGCATGTACGGCTACCGCGAGGCCGAGGCGCTGGGCATGAACATCCGCGATATTTTACCGGCGGACCGGCGTGCCGAGGCGCTGGAGCTGGTCAAGCGGATTGCCGCGGGCGAGGCGATTCAGTCCTTCGAAACGCAGCGTCTTACCCGGGACGGCCATACCCTCGATGTCTGGCTGACCCTCACCCGCGTGAACGACGCGGCCGGCATACCCGTTGCGCTCTCGACGACAGAGCGGGACATCACCGGCATCAAGCAGACACAGGAGGAATTGCGGCAATTGAACGAGTCCCTGGAGCAGCGCGTCGCCGAGCGCACCGCGGAGCTGCAGCGCCGTGAGCAGGAGTTCCATACGCTCGCCGACAATGTGCCCGCGCTGTTCTCCTACCTCGATGCCGAGCAACGCTATCGCTTCGTCAACCGACGCTACGAGGAACACTGGAAGCGGCCGGCGGCCGAGATCATCGGCAAGACGGCGGAGGAGTTGCTCGGCCCGGCAGGCTACGCGCTCGCCCGCCCCTACATCGAGGCCGTGCTCGGCGGGCAGACGGTGATCTATGAGGCGCAATTCGACTTCGCCGATGCGGGACATACGATGCAGGTTCGCTACGTGCCGGATACAAATCCGGGCAGCCGGGTCCAGGGCTTCTATACCCTGGTTAATGACATCACCGAACTCAAGCAGATCGAGTCGGCGCTTCGCGAGCGCGAAGAGCGGCTGCGGGTGATCCTGGACACCGCACCGGATGCCATCATCACCATCAGATCCGAAGGCATGATTCAGGCCTTCAACCAAGCGGCGGAAGCAATCTTCGGCTATTCCGCCGATGAGGTGATCGGCCGGAACGTCACTCTGCTCATGCCTTCGCCCTACCGCGAAGCGCATGACGGCTATCTCGCCCGCTACCTGAAGACACGCAAATCAGCCATCTTCGGCAAGCGGCGGGAGGTTCAGGGTCGCCGCAAGGACGGCAATACCTTCCCGATGGAACTCACCGTAAGCGAGGTCGATCGCGAAGGGCTCTTTGTCGGGATTGCCCGTGACATCAGCGACCGGCGCGCGCTTGAGCGGGAAGTGATCCAGGCCAGCACCTCGGAGCAGGAGCGCATCGGACAGGAACTCCACGACGGGCTGGGCCAGCGGCTGACCGGATTGGCTATGATGGCGGGAAGCCTGAAACAGGGATTGATCAAAGCACAACAGCCGCAGGCCGCGGCCGCCGGAGAAATCGTAATCCAGCTGAGGGCAGCAATCCGGGAGACGCGTGCCATTGCCCATGGACTCGTCCCGGTACCCCTGACGGAGGATGGATTCGCCGAGGCATTGCGCAATCTCGCCAAGGAGACTCAGGTGGCCACGGGCATCCGTTGCCGGTTTACCATGCGATCACGCGGCGGCGTTGAGGTGGCGGACCGCGCCGTCGCGATGCAGCTCTACCGTATCGCCCAGGAGATGATTCACAATGCAGTCCGGCATGCACAGGCCAGTCATGTCACGCTCGCCGTGAACTGGAAAAATGGCCGAATCGAGCTTTCGGTCAGTGACGATGGCAAGGGCTTTCAGCCCGACAGCGGCGAAAAGGAAGGCTACGGCCTGCGTATCATGCGCTACCGCGCTGCCCTGATCGGCTGTGAACTCACGATCGAATCCGCACCGGGCAAGGGCACCGTCGCGCGTTGCGTAGTTCCCCTTGCTGACGGGAAATAGAGCGAGTGAAAATTTCACCCGGATCCCCGCGCACTCACAGGAAGGCGGCAGAAGGCTTGCTAGCCGACTGCGCGACGCCGCTCCGCCGGACTCCGCACCATCTCTATTTCGAGAAGCTCCTGAATGAGCCTTCCAATATGCCGATCGAGTTCTTCACTGGACTCTGTGAACATCAGTCCAATCCCTTGTGAAGTGGTTCGAACGATCATCCCCTTGATCGACAGGTTGCCAGAGTTCTCGCCCGGGAAACGGATGCCGACATCAACGATCTCGTTCGGGAATACGACCAACTGCCCGGTTTCAAGATAAGCACCGTCGCTGTCGATATCCCGGGTCATATACCGACCCAGGTCATTGCCATGCCGGGATAGCTTCACCTCGACACGAAGCGGAACGCGCACACTGAAACGATGATTCATGGGGTTGTCTTCCTTTTCAATCAATGACTATCTGGCAACATGATCTTCCGGAAACAACGGTTCACACACGGATTAGCTTCAGGCGAGGCCGCTGAGCCCGTCGATATCAATGATAGAAAGCCGATGATGGTCAATATCGATAAGCCGCGACCTGCGAAGCGACGACAGCAGCCGGCACACGGTCTCGACGGCCAGACCGAGATGGTTGCCGATATCCTGTTGTGACATGCTCAGGTTAAACCCCTGCACGGATTTGCCGCGTACCCTGGAACGCCGGGATAGATCCAGCAGGAACGCCGCCATGCGCACACGCGCATCCTTGTGACGCAGGATCTGCAGCGTCGTGCGGCCGCGTACCAGTTCCCAGGCCAGCAGCATGAAGAGCCAACCCGGGAAGCGGCGCTCGAGTTTTTCCAGCCGCTGCATCGACAGCTTGCACACGGCCACGGGCTCCAGCGCCACGGCTGACGAGGTCTGCGCCCCCCCGGCCAGACCATCCAGTCCGAGGAGATCGCCCCGACCACGAAACATGACCACATGCTCACTACCGTCAGTGTCGATGATGTATGACTTGACCATTCCCGACT
>JASFKW010000209.1:0-5071 GCA_050118435.1 Gammaproteobacteria bacterium
CAACCAAGCAGACGTCGCGGCTGGTACGCGAGGCGGGCTTCAGCTGCGCCTGCGCATCCCAATGGGATGTCGCCAGACCGGGTAGCGACCGCTTCCGTCTACCGCGCTTCTGGATACCAGATCTGGCTGGAGGCGGATTCCACCGTTGGCTGAACCGCTGGCTACAGCGCCCGGCGACTGGAAGCGCCGCATGAGCGCGACTTCCCTGCGGCTGGTTTCGGTCATCATCCCCTTCTACAACGCCCCTCTGGAGTTCCTGCAGGAAGCGGTCGAAAGCGTGCGGGCGCAGTCGTATCGTCTCTGGGAGATCCTGCTCGTAGACGACGGGTCGACAGGACCCTGCACCGACTGGGCCCTCCGTTGCGCGCGCCAGTGCCCGGATCAGGTCCGCTATCTGGAGCACGACGGCCACCGCAATCGCGGTTCGAGCGCCTCGCGCAATCTGGGTGCGCACGAGGCCCGTGGAGACTACGTCGCCTTTCTGGATGCCGATGACGTCTGGCTTCCCGACAAGCTGCTTGAGCAAGTGGCCATTCTCGACGCACAGCCCGAAGCCGGTATGCTCTATGGTAACAGTCAATACTGGTACAGCTGGGACGCCGACCCTGCCAGTGCCCAGCGCGACTACATGCCGCGCCTCGGCATAAAGTCCGGCACCCTGGTCCGGCCGCCGGCGTTGCTTCCCCTGTTCCTGCGGGGTGCAATAGCCGTCCCGTGCACCTGCAGTATCCTTCTGCGCCGCGAGACCCTCGAGGCGATCGGCGGTTTCGAGAAGCAGTTCGAGAGCATGTACGATGATCAGGTACTGTACGCCAAGGTCTGTCTTGAGGCGCCTGTCTATGTGTCTGACAGGTGCTGGGACCGCTATCGGCAGCACCCGGCTTCCATGTGTGCCACGCGCGACGCTGCTCATGAGCGGCAATCGCGCCGCAGGTACCTGGAGTGGCTGGAAGGCTATCTGTCCGAACGACGGGTCGGCAACGCGGCCGTCAGGCGGGCCCTGCGGGAGGAGCTATGGATCGTCCGCCATCCCGCCTTCAGGCGCCCCGTCGAGAAAATGCGGCGCCTGGTCTGGTACTGGCGCGATCCTGTCAAAGCGCGAGCCGTGCGGTGAAGCTGCCCGCCTCGCCTTGCCACGCGCAGATTACTTAGGCCGAAGCGCTCTCCTGCACTGCCTTTTCCTGAATTAAATGCACATCGCGCTGCGGGAACGGTATCGAGATGCCCTCTGCATCGAAGCGTTTCTTCACGGCACGCGTGATGTCCCAGTAGACGGCCCAGTAATCACTGGTTTTGGCCCAGGGGCGCACGACGAAGTCGACCGAGGACTCGCCCAGGGTATGCAGTCGCACCACCGGCTCGGGCTCGGCGAGCACCAGCTCGTGGCCCTTGACGATGTCCCAGAGCACGCGCTCGGCGTGATCGATGTCGTCGGCATAGGCAATGCCGAAGGTCATGTCGACACGCCGCTGGGGCTCGGCCGTGATGTTGCGAATGACGTCACCCCAGATCTTGCTGTTGGGCACGACCAGCTTCTGGTTGTCCCAGGTGGAGATCGTGGTCGAGACCAGGTTCATCGCCTTGACCGTACCCATGACGCCGCCCGCCTCCACGGCATCGCCCACGTCATAGGGCCGATACACCAGTATCATCATGCCGGCGGCGAAGTTGGACAGGGTGTCCTGCAGCGCGAAGCCGACGATGAAGCCTGCGATTCCCAGACCGGCGAGCAAGGGTCCCAGCTGGATGCCGAGCTGAGAAAGCGCGACCAGCAGGCCCAGGAACATGACCACCTTGCCGGCGAAGGAAACGATCTGCTCCTGCAGGAGCTGGGAGAGATTGATCTTCCACGTGGTCACCGCCCTGCGCACCACGCGTTTGGTGATGCCGGCCAGGAACTTGAAGGCGGCCAGGATGAGGAGAAAGACTATGATCTTGAACAGCCACCGCGGGCCGTTTTCAATCACCCAGTCCTTCCCGCTCTCCAGCCATCCCTGCAGAAGCCCGAAGGCAACCTCGGTCTGAAAGATGTCTTCGGTCAGCTCACCGGTGGACTCGATGAGCAGCTGCGTGTAAGCGGCGGTGTCGAGCTCGCGTTCCTTCATGATCGCGACGGTCGCGTTGAGGTGTGATGCCGCCGCCTCGATGCGCTCGGTCAGCGCCGCCAGCTGTTCGGCGTGGGCCTGCTTCTCCTCGTCGCTGGCGCCTGGCGGAATGCCGGGTATCGATGTGCGCTCCTCAGTCAGGTACTGGACTATACCGGCAAGACCGTCGGCGCGCTCTTGAATGTTGTTGTCAAGAAACTGAAGCTGTCCGCCGGGATCAAGGCCCTGAGCGTCCATGAGCTGCGTAAGCTCGAAATAGGCGGCAAGATCATGGTCGACCGCCGTCGCACGCTCCTCGATTTCCTTGTCCAGCGACTCCAGCTCCTCGGGAGATGCCGAAGCCCGCTGCTCGCGCAACTCCGCGATACGCTGCTCGGTCTCCACGATGCTCTTCTTGAAATCCGCTGCCACCTCCGTGAGCAACTCGCGGATGAGGCTCCGGGGCTGCGTCGCATCCTGCCCTGCGGCCTCGAGCTCTTCGATGTGATCGACGAGCTGGTCGAGCAGCTTACTGAGGCCTTTGCGCTTGGTGCGAATCTGGCTGAAGAGAATTCCCTTCTCCTCACCCTCGGCGCTGCTGTAGGTCCGCTTCAGCTCGGCGAGCTCATCCCTGAGCGCGCTGATCTCTTCGCTCAACTGCTCTCCGGCCGCCGCCAGCTTGTCATCCGCAGACGGTTCGGCTTGCTGCTCGGCCGGAGCATCTTCACCTTCCTGTGCAGAGGCGAGAGGCGCGTGGATGAACAGAAAGGCGAGCAGCACGGCCGCCAGGCCGTGATGGACATTTTTTCGTTTCAGCATTGGTAACTCCCTTTTTTGGGGCGAGATCAGGCTCGGCGCCCTATGCAGTCGACACCCCCGGAGTGTCTGAAAGCCATTTCTGCCGTCCGCTGTTTATATACCGGCTGCCCGGCACACTCAAGGCCGACAGAAAGAGATCCGCTTTAGAGAGCAGCACCGCTGCTATGCCAGGGACAAATGACGCGCAGCCGCATGGGCGCACGCCCTTCCATACGGTTGACCCGGGTGGCTTGCGAAATCCAAGGCTACACTGAAGGGCTCCGTTTGGCCTTGGTTTTCGCACAAAAAGCGAAGGGGCAGATGATCGTCTGCCCCTTGTTCCGTCTTAACCGCGAACTGGTATCGCGCGCAGTGACTATGCACGTCTCGGCATTTTCTCGATCTTGCCGCCGTTCTCGCCGAAGCGCTTGCGCAGATAAGCCACAAAGTCTTCCGCCAGCTCTTCGTGCTTCAGCGCGAAGTCTATAGTGGCCTTGAGATAGCCGATTTTGCTGCCGCAGTCGTAGCGCTTACCCTTGAACTGATAGGCGAGCACCTGTTCCTCCTTGAGAAGCGCGGCGATGCCGTCGGTCAGCTGTATCTCGCCGCCGGCACCGCGCGGCGTCGATTCCAACAGCTCGAAGATCCGCGGCGTGAGGATGTAGCGTCCCACCACCCCGAGGGTCGTCGGCGCATCCTCGGGCTTGGGCTTCTCCACAATGCTTTTCACCCGGCTGAGGCCCTCGGTCACGGGGTCCGAGGAAACGATGCCGTACTTCTCAGTGTACTCGCGCGGCACCTGTTCCACCCCGAGCACGCTGCAGCGGTTGTATTCGAAGGCATCGGCCATCTGTTTCATGCACGGCTGACCGAAACCGTCGATCAGATCATCGGCGAGAATCACGGCAAACGGATCGTTGCCGACCACCGGCTTGGCACATAGCACAGCGTGGCCGAGACCCAGCGCCTCGGGCTGGCGCACATAGACGCAGGACACCCCCTTCGGCACCACGTTGCGGACCAGCTGGAGAAGGTCTTTCTTGCCCTTGCGCTCGAGCTCGGTCTCCATTTCGAAGTTCTTATCAAAATGGTCTTCGATGGCGCGCTTGCTGCTGCTGGTCACGAAGATCAGCTCGTCGACGCCGGCAGCGATGGCTTCCTCCGCCGCGTACTGAATCAGCGGCTTGTCGACAACCGGAAGCATTTCTTTCGGATTGGCCTTGGTGGCGGGAAGGAAACGGGTGCCCAATCCCGCCACGGGAAAAACGGCTTTTTTGATCTGTATTTTGCTCATTCCTACGCTCCATTAATGCAATATCGAGTGGCTCGCCACGGCCACGGCGCCACCTTGCTGCGAAGCTACTGGCGGCGGCTCTTCGACACGGCCGCTCCATTCCGGCACCAGCTCGCCGAGCAGTTTGTGCAAACGCCTTTCATTGAGCACGAGACACGCGTCCTGCATTTTTCCGATGATCTCGTTCAGGCGCGTCCAGTCAAATTCGCGGTGGCGCGCCAGGAGGATTTTGCTGTGGTTCGTGCTCTGCAACGCTTCCTTCTCGTGAAACAGCTCCTCGTAGAGCTTTTCCCCCGGCCGCAGCCCGGTATAGACGATTTCGATGTCCTCGCCGGGAACTTTACCTGAAAGCCGGATCATCTGCTCCGCCAGATACGCGATCTTGACCGGCTCGCCCATGTCCAGGACGAAAATCTCACCCCCTCTGCCCATGACACTGGCCTGAAGTATCAGTTGACATGATTCCTGTATCGTCATGAAAAATCTTGTTATTTCCCTGTGGGTGACGGTGACCGGCCCGCCAGACCTGATCTGCTCGCTGAACAGAGGTACCACGCTTCCCGCTGAACCGAGCACGTTTCCGAACCTCACCGTGATGAACCGGGTGTCCGAGCGACGGTTCAGGTTCTGACAGAAGATTTCGGCGGCCCGCTTGCTCGCCCCCATGACATTGGCGGGATTGACTGCCTTGTCGGTCGATATCATCACAAAGGCCTCACAGCCGTAGTGGTCCGCCAGCTCGGCGACCTGCACGGTACCCTGGATGTTGTTCTGCACGGCTTCCCGGATCTGGCTCTCCAGCATTGGGACGTGCTTGTACGCCGCCGCATGAAAGATCACCTGGGGCCGATAGCGACTGATCGCCTTCTCGATCGCGGGCCGGTCAGCAACGCTG
>JASFKW010000210.1:0-4870 GCA_050118435.1 Gammaproteobacteria bacterium
GTAGTTTATGTCTGCTGTAAAAGAAATCGACGCCGCGCAATTGGCAGCGTGGATGGAGGAAGAACCGGAAAGTTTCCGCCTGGTGGACGTTCGGACCGTGAACGAAATGGCGCGGGGTATGCTGTCGGGCGCCGAAGCTTTGCCGATGCACCTCATCCCGCTTCGGGCGGACGAATTTACCAAGGGCGACAGAGTGGTTTTCTACTGCCAGACCGGCGCACGTTCCGGGCAGGTTTGCGCATTTTTGCAGCAGCAAGGCATTCCCGACGTTTTCAATCTGCGCGGCGGTATTGTCGACTGGAGCAGGAACGGCTACGCCGTTGAAACGCCCCGTCTGTCCTCCGTGGCGGTCTAGATCTGCGCGTCTCCGACCGTTCGGCAGGTCAGCCGCATGCGGGTAGCGGCGTGGTCGGGACAATGTCGACGGGCTTGCGTTTGCCGCGCCTTTACCTTATAAGTACGGCCCTTCGGAGACGACGCGCGATATTGCGAGTAAATGATTCGACCTTGAGGAGCACTTTAGCATGGCAAATTTTGACGAAGAATTGGATGCATCCGGCCTGAACTGCCCCCTGCCGATCCTGCGGGCCAAAAAGGCGCTGGGTACGATGGAAAGTGGTAAGGTGCTGCATATCATCGCGACGGATCCGGGGTCGGTAAAGGACTTTGAAGCGTTTGCCAAGCAGACCGGCAACGAGCTGATGGAATCCAAGGAAGCCGGCGGCAAGTACGAGTTTCTGATCAAGAAAGCCTGATCGGGTCCGTTTCCGGACTAAAAATGGGGCTGGAGTCGACGACTCCAGCCCCATTTTTTTTGGGTGGTGCCGGCAGACCTTTGGATGCTGGCCTTCGCCCCCGCCGGTATACCCGATTCAGATATTCCAGACCAGCTGCGCGCTCAGCAGGTCGACCTTGGCGTCGTAATCGCCGGTGATTGAGCCCGTTGAAGGGCTGCTGGTGTCCATTTCGGGATCGTCCGGGATGAACAGGTGGGCGTACCCCACGTCGACGGCCAGTGCCTGGTTGAACTGATACCCGAAGCCGACCGACAGCCAGACCCGGTCTTCTCCGGGGATGCGTGGCGTACGGTGCGAGGCGTCCGGAATGGGAGTCTCGTCGTATGCCGTGCCCGCCCGCAGGGTCCACTTGCTGTTGGGGCGGTAGTCGACGCCGAGCGCATAGCGCATGGTGTCGTTCCAGCTCTCGTCGACCACGGTGTCCGGCTGGAAAGAATCATAGTCAATTCTGAGTTCCTTGAAGGTGTCCCAGCCGGTCCAGCTCACGTCGGCCATGACAGCCCACTTGCGATTGATGTCGTGATAGACGCTCAGCGAGGCGGATTGCGGCAGGTCGATATCCGCTGTCGCGTCGGTGCTGACGAAGACGTTCTTGTCGGTGAACAGGGGATCCGCGTCGCGGAACCTGGCGTTGCCGGTGAGCTGCTGCTTGACCTTGGAGCGGTACGACAGCCCCACCCGCGTCCTGTCGGTCGGCTGCAGCAGCACGCCGAGGTTGTAGCCCATGGCCCAGTTGTTGCCGGTGACCTTGGCGACGGCGTCATTGCCCTGCGGGGTCAGCCCCAGGCTGTTGCAGGTTGCATCGGCGGTGGGAAAGTCGGCACCGATGCCGGCCGGGGGCGGCGCCATCAGCGCGGGTCGGCACAGGCTGCCCTGATCGATGGCCTGCGTGAGCTTGCCGTCGATGTACTGGAGGTTGACGCCGGCACCCACCGAAATCAGCCCGTTCAGCTTGTAGGCCAGGGTCGGATTGAAGTTGACCGTACGGACTTCGGATTCGATGGCATGGTAACGGCCCTTCCAGTCGTCATCGTAGTCCGTGGCCAGTCCAAAGGGCACGTTGATGCCCATGCCAAAGAACAGGTCGTGGCCCAACGGCAGGTTGTAATACAGATTGCCGACAACCGACAGTTTACGGGTGTCCCCGCCGTTCCCCCCTGATGCCGGGTTGCCGAGCGGGTCGGTCGCGGTGCCGTCGAACTTGGCGTACGGCATGATCAAGTGTGCTGCGCCGACCAGCTGATGGGAAACGCGCGTCAGACCCGCCGGGTTGAAGAACAGGGTGGAGGCGTCATTCGCGAAAGAGGCGCCGCCGGCGAAGGCGTTTCCCATCTGGCTGGCGCTCTGCTCTACCAGGGCGAATCCACTCGCCAGAGTGCCGGAGCTCAACGTTGCCAGAATCCCGGCGCTTAGAAGGTGGGCTGACGGATAAGCGACACGGCTCTTGGACATGGGCGCTCCCTGCTTCTGTGGTTTGCTCGCTACGATGTGCAGCATATCGCCCACGATCCGGAATTATCAAGTGCGAAATTAAAAAATCAGATTCAGAGATGCGTCTAACCGGAAGTAATACATAGCTGATCGAATCAGAGGCAAAGCCTGCTGGGCAGCCCTTCTAGCTTGACAATGTGTGGTGTCTTGTCCATGTTTATCACTAAACTCCCACCTGTGTTGCACACATACAACAGGTAAAAGGGCGCCAAACGACAAGACGAGAGGATACAGACATGAAAGAGATCCTGAAGCGCACCATGACGATGGCGGCGGTCGCGGCTGCTCTGCTCTCGCCACTCGCGAACGCAACCAACGGTTATTTCAAAATTGGTTACGGTGCCAAGAACCTCGCTCTGGCGGGAACTGGCATGGCCTACGGTCAGGACGCCCTCGCACCGGCGATCAACCCCGCGACTCTGGCCGGCATGGAGCGCCGGGTGGACGCCGGGCTGGAGCTGTTCAAGCCCAAACGCCGCGGCGCAGTGGATGCCACCGGGATCGGTGTACCGGATCTGGGAGCCGGCATCGCCGCACAGGGCGCCAATTCGAGCGAGAACAGCCGATCGAACAGCTATTTGATCCCGAGTTTCGGCATCGCCCAGCCATTGAGCAGCAAACTTACGTTCGGCATTGCGGCTGTCGCCAACGGCGGCTTGAACACCCGCTACGGCAATCCGGACGGCGTCTTTCCGGGCTCGGGCAACGTCTATACCGATGCCTTCTCGCCCGTGGTCGGCAACACCGCAGTCGGCTGCTCGGTGTGCAACGCGCTTGGGGTTCCGACGGGTCCCTGGGGGTTTGCGGGTTTCCTGGAGGCGTTGGGCCCCGATTTCACACCGGGAACGGGGGACGAGATTCCCACGGAGGTGTTGAACGCCAATCTCGATGCGCTGTATGGCAACGAAAATACCACCCCCTCCCTCGGCGTCAATCTTGCGCAGGTTTTGTTCACGCCGACCCTCGCCTGGAAAATCAACGACCACCACTCCCTGGGTTTTGCGCCGGTCATCGGTTACCAGACCTTCCGTGCCTACGGGCTCGGCCTGTTCCAGGCCTTCTCGAATGAACCGGGCAAGGTGACCAACAAGGGCAATGACGACGCCTGGGGGCTGGGCGCCCGCGTGGGCTACCAGGGCACCTTCGGCGTGTTTTCCGTCGGTGCTTCGGCCACCTCCAAGATTTACATGGAGGAGTTCGACAAGTACTCGGGTCTGTTTGCCGAGCACGGCGACTTCGATATCCCCGCGACCTTCGGCGGCGGCATCGCGGTGCACTTGACGCCCAAGCTCACCATCGCTGCGGACGTGTCCCGCATCCTGTACAGCGATGTCAAGTCGATGAACAACGACGGCCCCACGGCGAATGAGTTCTTCGGGGCGTTTCTCAACGCGCTGGCCAATCCGGCACCGAATCCGGGTGCCTTCCTGGACAAAGGCCTGGGCAAGAACAACGGCTTCGGGTTCGGCTGGGACGATGCAACCATCTATAAGATTGGTGTGAGCTATGCGCTCAACAGCCACTGGACGGTGCGCGGCGGCTACAATTATGCCGAAGTCCCCTATGACGATGACCAGGCATTGTTCAACGTACTGGCCCCAGCGGTGGTCGAGCAGCACGTCACGGCGGGTTTCACCTACAGCCCGAATGCAAACAACGAGCTGACGGCGACCTATATGCACGCGTTCAACAATGACCTCGAGCACACCTACACCGGCACCGGTCCCTTTGCCGGATTCAGCTACACGGCGAAGAACAAGATGTACCAGAACGCCGTCGCGGTCAGTTATGCCTACAAGTTCCGGTGACCCGCCGTTAGAGCGGTCTGGCACGGGGGGCGGCGAAGGGCCTCGATTTCGTGGCCCTTCGCTGTTGTTTAAACGAGTCGTATTTTCCCAGACACTTGTCTAGAATCCGACGCGGATCCTCAAATAATAAAGCTGCTGAGAGGGATGGAGTTGAAGAGACGAATTTTTGCCGCGTTCCTGCTGTCGGCCCTGATGCTGCTTCCTCCCGCCGGCGCCGTTCAGGCGGACGAACGCTTTAAACCCTTCGTGCTGGCTTCGCGGGGCCCCGGCGATTTTGACACCAAGGTGCAGGCCACGAGGAGGGCGCTCGAGGGGGCCGGTTTTCAGATTCTGGGCGAATACACGCCCTACGAAGATACCTTTGTGGACAAGGCTCACGTCATCGTCGCTACCAACGACGAGCTGAAGAAAATCGCCAGAATGAGTCAGTACGGCGGCTTCGCAGCGCCCTGGCGTATCGGAGTGACGAAAATAGGGGACGATCTTCAGATCTCCTACGCCAATCCCGTCTACATCGCCAACGCTTACCGCCTGGAGTCCGATCTGCAGGAGGTCTCGCAGGCGCTGGAAGAGGCGCTGGGCGCCGAGAGCACCTTTGGCTCGGATAAGGGGCTTACGGAGCGGAAGCTGCGCAAGTACCACTACATTTTCGGCATGGAGTATTTTGACAACCCCTACGAGCTGGCCGAGTACGACTCTCACAAGGAGGCCGTGGAGGCGATTGAGAAAAATCTGGCCCAGGGTGTGGCCGGCGTTACCAAGGTCTACCGCCTG
>JASFKW010000211.1:0-4814 GCA_050118435.1 Gammaproteobacteria bacterium
CAGGAGAATTTCGCAGTGCTGCTCGTGGAGGGCAGGCGAAACCGGGACGATGCGCTGGTGGAACAGACAGAAACTGCCATTCTCCAGCGCGGCACGGATGCGCGGCAGCCATTGCATTTCACCCTGGCGCCGCGTCAGCGCGTCGTCATCGGGCTGGAACACGTGGACCCGATTACGGCCCAGATCCTTGGCCACATAACAGGCGTTGTCGGCCGCGCTGAGCAGATTGGCGACGGTGCCACTGTCGGATTTCACCTCGACCACGCCGATGCTCGCGCTCACATCGAAGCAGATGTTGTCCCAGACAAAGCGAAAGCCGGTGATCTCGTTGCGCAGGGCGTGCGCGGTGTGCAGGGCCGCCTCCAGGGAACAGTTGACCAGCAGCAGGCCGAACTCGTCTCCCCCGAGGCGCGCTAGGGTGTCGGTCTTGCGCGTCCTGGCGTGTAGACGTGCGGCCAGCTGCTTGAGCAATTCATCACCGGCCACGTGCCCGCAGGTGTCGTTGACCACCTTGAACTGGTCGAGGTCCATGTAGAACAGGGTGTGGCGTTTGCCTTCGTCGCGCGCGCCTTCCAGTGCCGCCTCCAGCCGGCTCTCGAACTCGAAGCGATTGATCAGGCCGGTGAGGGTGTCGTGTGTCGCCTGATAAGCCATCTGGTTTGCCATGCGACGCATCTCGGTCATGTTCCGGAACACCAGCACGGCGCCGAGGGCCCGACCCTGATGATCGCGAATCGGTGCCACGGTGTACTCGATGCCGAATTCCTCTCCGTCCGGGTTGCGCAGGCCCAGATGTCCGCTGGAGTTCAGTATGCGGTTCTGTGCGATGGAGACGCTCACCGGATTGTCCCGCAGCTCCTGACCCCGGTCGTCGACCACCCGGAACACCTCGAGCAGCTCGCGGCCGTAAGCCTTCTCGGTGTCCCAGCCGGTCAGTGTGCTGGCAACGGTGTTCAGGTAATTGATGCGGCCGCGGGCGTTGGTCCGGATCACGCCTTCGCCGATCGAATGCAGGGTGACCACAGCCTTCTTCTTTTCCAGGATCAGCCGCGCCTCCGCGCGGGTGGTGTACCGCACCACGAGCACCGCGATCAGGGCGCCGAGTAACAGCACGGCGGCACCGGAGCCGAACATGACCGCGCGTGCTCTGGAGAGCTTCTGACGCGCCCGCTCTTCGGCGAGCCGGGTGGCCTGGGTCTGGTAGTCCTGGAGCTCGTTGAGGTGCACGAACACGCGCTCCTGGCCGGGCACGGTTTCGGCATAGAGAAGGCGGCCGGCCTCGGTCAGATGATCCTGCTGGGTGAGGTCGGCCACCTTCTGCTGCAGATCGACGGTGCGGCCGGTCTCCACGCCCTGGCGCTCGAGAAGCACCTGCTCTTTGGCGTCCAGGGGCATTGCCTTGAGTCTGATGCGGGCCTGGGCGAAAGCGGTGCCGTTGCGATTGAAGCGCATGAACTCCTCGTCGCGCGCAAACGGATCGTCGAGGGTGATCATGCGGTAGAGGCTCACGGTGCGCTCGCGGGCGGCCCGGCGCATTGCCGTGACGAGATCCTTCTTGACGCTGTGATTCTCTACGATGCGATTGAGCTGGGCCTGGATCGCCTCCATGTGCGACAGGCCCACCTGTACGTTGGCCGCCGACAGCAGTAGCACCACGGAAAAGCCGCCGACGAGCGCGAGCTTGATGTGTCTCCCTGTCGTAGATGCGGTGCGCATCACGGTTCCCCAATGGTCCCTGTGGGGCAGCCAAAGCCCGAATGAATTTGTTTGTTGTTGGACGCCGCTACTCCCCTGCAGCGTCCGCCGTTTATCCCGGTCCCTTGCACGGACTCAGGCTTCTGTCAAGCGGCGCGGCCGCCCCGGCTTGGGGCAGGCGCGCACCGCGGGAATACTATATCACCTCACTCTCCCAGAAAACCTGGGATCGGCAACAGCGACTCGGCGTCCCTGACCACCAGCTCGTGATCCAGGTCACTGCTTCTTGCGACCAGCCAGGGCTGCGCCAGCCTGAGCAGCTCCGGTGTGCTCGCGAGCAGCGGCAGGTAGAGCTCAAGGTAACCGCCCTCACGTTGCAGCTCAACGCGGTGGCCGTCCCCCCCCGGGAGGCGCCGAATCGCCAGGTCTTCCCACCGCACCTGCCGACCGCTGGCCTTGTAGTGGGCGATTTCCGCGGCAAGTGCGCGCAGCTCCGCTACCGCACGTGCGCAAGTTTCGCGCTTGCGCCGCAGGTCCTGCGTATCCTCGAAGCGGAATTCGAGCCCGTCGTGGCTGCGGCAGACCGGCCCCGAGCCTTCGCTGAAGCTCCAGTGCGGGCTTGCACCGGGGGCCGACTCTTGCGCGAGAGTCGTCCCCGGAGCGCCGACCAGGTCCGCACAGGGGTTGCGGCTGCAGAATCGTTCAATCACGGCGCGCTCCAGAGTCACCTGGTCACGGCTGCGGGGACCGTTGAGCTCCACCGGTGTCCCATCGACGATCATCGCGACGCTGTTGTCCGGGTTGAGGCGTAGATGCACGTGCGTTGCGTCCGTGACCCTTTCGCCGCGGATGGCCAGCTCTTGAGCCAGGGCGTCGACCGAGGCGGCCCAGCGACGAAGGTCCGCGTTCCCGAGGTGCTGCCGCGCTTCCCGACGCGCGTGGGCGGCTTCCATGGCGTAAGCCTCGGCCAGCTCGGTCAGAGCGGCACGGGCGAATGCCGCGCGCTGCGGCCCCGGCGCGTCGCGCAGCGCCACCGCGAGCTGGTCGAGGCGGTAATCCGGTGACGGCGCGCCGCCATACGTGCCCTGTGCTGCGGCAAGGTGCCCGGACGTACACAACAGCAGGCTCATCAGCGCGCCGCGAAGCGACGCAGGCAGTGCCTTCACATGGGCTCCTGCAGTGTGCGTTCTTACACCGGTTGAGTCCTGTCAGTTCAAGGGAGCAGCGAAGCGCGGCTCGCTGCTGAACGCTCATTATAGCCGGTCTTACTGTCCGGGTGCGTGATGGATTGCACAGTGCCGGCAGGCGAGCTTTGTCTTGCCGTTTTCGTGATCCGCTGCATTGGGATTTGCCCGCGGCGCGCCGATAGCGTCGGAGTATGAACGACCGGGCGAGGTGGCGACGATGCTGGTGCAACTCCGAGACAGGCTCACACGACTCGATAAGGTGCTCCATCCGTTCAGCCGCCGAACGCTCGTGTGGCTCTCCCGGCAATACCCGCGTGCCTACCTTGGCGCAACCCTGACGGCCGCCTTCTGCGGCTATCTCGTGCTGTTTGCGTTTCCGGTCCTCGCGCTCGGCACGGCCCTTGCGCTGCTCGAATCGATCCCTGCGGTCTTCTCGGGGCGGCAGTGGCTGACGGTGGCCGTGCAGCTTCCGGTAATGCTTTCCGCCGGCCTGGTGAGCCACGCGGTTTTCAGGATGCGGTTCCGGCCACCCTCGGGTCTGGAGCTAACGGCGGAACAGTTTCCCCGCCTCTTCGAGCTGCTGCAGGAGCTGCGTCGGGAATACGATGGCACGCGCATCGACCGGGTTGTGCTTCGCGATCGCTTCGACGTGCGCATTGTCAAGACGCCCCGCAACGGGTTTCCCCTGTACACCACGCGCACCCTGGTGATCGGCCTGCCCGTACTCCTGACTCTGTCCCCGCTCGATGTGCACGTACTGCTGGCGAGACGCGTGGGCCTACTGGGCGGACAGCACAGCCCTGTCAGCAGCTGGCTTTACTCCCTGAGGGATATGTGGGCGCACTACCTGCCGGACTGCGGGCGGGGCGCGCACTGGGCGGTCAGGTTGCTGTGCGGCTTCTTTCGCTGGTACGTTCCGTTCTACCGTACCGTTTCGCTGCCCCTGGTGCGCAGCAGCGAGCTCGATGCGGACCTCTATGCCTTACAGACCATGAACGATGCCGATACGGCGCGGGCCATCACGGCCCAGGTCATTACCGAGACGTTCCTCGCCCGCCGCTTCTGGCCCGGTATTGCTCGCACAGTGGGAAAGTCCGTGCGCCCGGAGGCGCTTCCACATGCACAAATGGCGAAGCTGTTCGCCGGCGGGCTGGCCGAAGACCAGCTTCGGCCCACCCTGGGTCAGATCGAAAAACAGGTTTCCGATCCCGGGAGCGCCTTGCCGTCGCTGGCGGAGCGGCTGGACAACATCGGACACCAGACCCCGTCGTTGCCCGAGCCGCTGTCGATCACGGCGGCCCGGTTCTATCTCGGCGGCGCCCTGAGCTATTGCATTGAGGTCGTTGACCGCCGGACGGTGCAGAAGTTGCGCGGCGAGGTCAAGCATACGCGCCGTGTGACGTCCGGCCGGGGATTCCGCAAAAGCCATTGAAGAAACTCCCGGTGCCATGCGTACAGCTCTCGGAGGGGGCGTCGGCCTGTTGTTGTTCGACATCGACCTGATCAAGGACCCGGTGGACAGTGGCGGAAAGCCGGTGGGAATACGCCGGCCGCTGTCGCCGGGTTCTTTCGGCATCCAGCCGGGTGATTTCTACCTCTAATTCGATGAAGCCTCTGCAACTCACGCTGAACCAGCGCGACCGCCTGCTGGCGGAGATCGACCGGCACCTGACCGCGACCACAGCCAAAGCGGAACGGCTGGCTTTGCTGGTATTCAACCTCTGTGGGTTCCGCTCCGTCAACGTGACACACGGCCATGCGGCCGGCGACGCGGTGCTGAGAACGGTTGCGCATCGTGCTGGTAGTGTGCTGCGCCCCTGTGACCGGCTGTTCCACATCGGCAACGACGAATTTGCGGTACTGATCATTGCACCGAGGACGCCCCATGTTGCCGGCCTGGCGGCACAGAAGATACTCAGCTGTATCGACACC
>JASFKW010000212.1:0-4767 GCA_050118435.1 Gammaproteobacteria bacterium
GTGCGCAACATTGTCGTGATGCCCTATTTTCTGTCTGCCGGCCGCCACGTGGCCGAAGACATTCCGGGCGAAGTCGACTTGGTGCGCGGCGAGTTTCCGGACGTCACCATCGGCCTTGCGCCGTATCTGGGCCTGGCCCACGCGGTGCCTGATCTGCTCCTCCAGCAGGCGGCCATCGAAGGCGCTCGCCAGTAGGGAACCGCGGTCACCGAGGATCGGGACCCGAAACTACCCCATTCTCCGATTGCCGAGCCTTGCGGCCCGCACCGGGCGCGCTCCGCAGCACACCAAAGCCGGCGCCGGGAACCGTTCGCCTCGCCAATGCGCGCGAGCCGGCATGACTCATCTTCCGCCCGCCGGTTTTCGGTTATCATGGCGTTTCCTCTCTCGTTGACCGGTTCGTCGCACACATGATGCAGATCGCTTCCCTCATGGAAAGCAGCGGTGTCGCCTTCGGCACCAGCGGTGCGCGCGGCACCGTCGAAGCCATGACCAACACCGTGTGTCACGCCTACACAATGGGGTTTCTGCAGGCGATGGCCGGCGAGGGGAGTATCAAAGCCGGCTCCACCGTGGTGCTGGCGGGCGACCTTAGACCGAGCACGGGGCGGATCCTCGCCGCCGTGGCGCGCGCGGTCCGAGATGCCGGCTACCAGGTCACCTATGCGGGCAGGCTCCCCTCGCCGGCGGTGGCGTTCTACGCCATGCAGCGGGGTGCGGCCTCCATCATGGTCACCGGCAGCCACATCCCGGACGACCGCAACGGCATCAAGTTCAACCGGCCCGACGGCGAGATTCTGAAAGGCGACGAGGCACGTATCCGGGAACAGGAGGTGGAGCTGCGGGAACCCCCCAGCGATATCGACGCCTCGGACCTGCCGCCGGAGGAGCCGGCGGCGCGACGCGCCTATATCGAACGCTACCTGGGATTTTTCCCACCCGCCTGCCTGCAGGGTCTGCATATCGGGGTCTACGAGCATTCCGGGGTCGCGCGCGACCTGCTCGGCGACATTCTGGAGGGGCTGGGTGCGAAGGTGACCCGGCTGGCGCGCTCCGATGTCTTCGTCCCCGTCGACACCGAGGCGATCCGGACCGAGGACGTCGAGCTCGGTGAGCAATGGGCCAACGAGCACGCTTTTGACGCCATCGTCTCCACGGACGGTGACGCCGATCGCCCACTCATCGCCGACGAGCGCGGGCGCTGGCTGCGCGGCGACATCGTGGGGATTCTGTGCGCGTACTTTCTCGGCATCGACACGGTGGTGACCCCGGTCAGCAGCAACACCGCGGTGGAGGCCTGCGGCTGGTTCCGGCGCGTCCATCGCACCCGCATCGGCTCGCCCTACGTGATCGAGCGCATGAACCAGGCCCTCGCCGAGGGTGGTACGGTCGCCGGTTACGAGGCCAACGGGGGCTTTCTGCTGGCCAGCGACGTCAGCCGAGGCGGCAGGACCCTGGCAGCACTGCCGACCCGCGATGCCGTGCTGCCCATGCTGGCGATCCTCGCAGCGGCGGTGGAGCAGGGCAGCCCCGTCAGCGCCCTGGTGGCGGCCCTGCCCCAGCGTTTCACCGCCAGCGGCCGCCTCAAGGATTTCCCCACCGAAGAGTCGCGGATCCGGATTCGGGGCCTGACGGACAATCCGGCCCTGATCGAGGCCCAGTTCGGCCACCTGTGCGGCAAGGTCCGGCACACCGACAGCACCGACGGGCTGCGCATCACCTTCGAAAACGACGAGATCGTGCACCTTCGGCCGTCGGGGAACGCGCCGGAGCTGCGCTGCTACAACGAGGCGGACAGCCCGCAGCGGGCCGAGGAGCTCAACAGGGACTGCCTGGAGATGTTGGCGCGGTGGCGGTGAGCAGCGGGCCGGTTCGCAGCGTCAAGCTCGAAAAGTCGCTATGTTGTTCGCAAAAACAGGCGTTAGTAGAGGCGACTATAAATTTGGATGCAGCCCTGGCAAACCGGCCGGCTCCATCATTGCGAGCAAGTTAGCCGATCTACAGGACTGTTGGCCAAAGGATTTTGGAAGTGGTTGTGGAATCAGACGGCGGGTTGGTCAGCAACGTGAACAGCAGCACACCCTGGGCCGTAATATGAAAATCGGCTTCGGGTGGTCCTATAGCTAGAAGGCGTCGGATGCCGATATATCGATCATTTCCTATCGGAAGCAGAGGCATGAAATTGCTCCACCCGCCGTCGGCTTGCTGGGCCTTGAGCAGCTGTCTCAGCCATATCGGTTTTACAGCGTCCCGGGCCCCCGATGCCACCAGCATCAGTACTCGTTGCATATAAACGTCGACGACACGGAAATCCCAGGTCAGCTGTTTGCGTATGCGCTGCTGAAGCATCCGAATGGTCTGGTCCAGCTGCGCGGTGTCACCGCATTCCGAGCGCTTCAGCAACAATAATCCCATCATTTGGTGTGTGACACAGGCTGGACGCAGCGGGTGTCCGCCGCAGAATGCTGCTTCATTCTGGGCGGCGATTTCGGGAGCTTCCGCAAGTTCGCGGTCGCACGTGATGGCGTAGAAAAAATGCTGGTTGTAGTCTGGGTAGTTGGCTATGTCGTCCAAGCGTATCGGAACCCAGGTCTTTGGATAGAACAAAGGACGCCACAGATTGTTTTTATTCCCCTCCAGATAGCGTTCTTCGTAGGCCTCAAACAACGTTTGCAGGCGCCCATCTCTGCTGACTTCGGCCGCCTGCTGGATCATGTACCAGAGCATCGCGTTGCGACTAGCCAGAATGGAATCGCGATTGTTCGTCAGCCACCGGATGCTTTTCTCCCGGGCCAATCGCAATTCCTCACCCTCGGGTGCGCTGACAGATCGGTTGTTGTTCCAGACAAGATAGCCCCCAAGCATCGCGAGCAGGCAGAATGCAGCCCCTGCCAATTGCAGTATCCTGCGCATGTTCAACCTTGTCGTAAGCAGTGCCTCTCTGGCTAAGGGTACCGGACAGCCGGCAACAGATGAAGGCACGATTCTTGGTCAGCAGTCGCCTGACGGGTGGATGCGCTCCTGCGCGATAGTATGGCAAGTGTAAAAACTGTCGACCGTTGCTCTTGATCAGCGCGTCATTCGTAACTTCATTTGAACGGCCGTTCAGATAGCCTGTAGCAACTCGCCTAAGCAGACCAGGTGCTTCAGAGCAAGTGCGCTCGGCCGCCAAATTGACGGATCGCGCGCCCAGAAGGGCCTTTACCTTAAGTGTGCAGCAGCCTAAACTGCACTTTTGCCGCAAGTGGGTAGCGAGCTCCTGTAAAATAAACCGACAAAATGGGTCGTTTCCTAGATGATGTTTGATTTTGCCGGCTCGCGTCCATTCACAAAGCAGAGGGGTGATGATGGAGCATTTCGTAGCGCCGCACGGGGGCGCATTGATCGATCTGGTCGTTGACGCTGACAGGGCGGAAACGCTCAAGACAGAGTCCCAGAATTTCCCCTCCCTGACGCTCACCCAGCGCCAGCTATGCGATCTGGAACTGCTGATGAACGGGGCCTTTTCGCCGCTGAGCGGTTTCATGGGTCGGAAGGACTACGAGTCGGTGGTGGACAATCTGAGGCTCGTGGACGGAAGGCTGTGGCCGATTCCGATCGTGCTCGACGTCCCGGAACGGTTTGCCGAAAAGCTGCAGCCAGGGGCCAAAGTCGCCTTGCGTGACAATGAGGGCTTCATGCCCGCCGTGCTCACAGTCGAGGACATCTGGCACCCGGACAAAGAGCGCGAAGCGGAGAAGGTCTATGCCACGGCATCGGAGAAGCACCCGGGGGTGCGGTATCTGCACGAAACCGTGCACCCCGTCTACGTCAGCGGAACCATTGAGGGTACCCAGCTTCCCGTGCACTACGATTTCGAAAGCCTGTGGGATGCGCCGGAAGAGCTTCGTGCGCTGTTCAAGAAAATGGGCTGGCGCCGGGTGGTGGCCTTTCAGACCAGCAAGCCGGTGCACCGGCTGCAGCGCGATATCACCCTGCAGGTTGCCAAAGACATCCAGGGACACATTCTGCTGCACCCCACCGTCGGCATGACCAAGCCGGGGGACCTTCAGTATTACGCCCGGGTGCACTGCTACCAGGCCATTCGCCATCACTTCCCGCACAACCTGGCGGTACTGTCCCTGCTGCCGCTTGCCATGCGCATGGCGGGGCCGCGAGAGGCGCTCTGGCACGCCCTCGTCAGCCAGAACTACGGCTGCTCACACCTGATCGTCGGCCCCAAGCATGCCTATCCGCCGCCGGGCAACGGTGAGGGTGCCCAGTTCTACGAGCCGGATCAGTCCAAGGAGCTTATCGAGGAGTATGCGGAGGAGCTGGCAATCAAAATGGTGCCGGTCGAAGCCATGTGTTATTCGCCGAGCAAGGACAAGTTCCTGCCGCTGTCCCAGATCCGGGCCAAGAACCTGGACTGCGTCGAGTACACCGACGCACAGATGAAAAAAGACCTGCAGCGCGGCGAAGAGATCCCGGAGTGGTTCAGCTACCCGGAGGTGGTGCGTAACCTGAGAAATGCCTATCCGCCGCGAAGTCAGCAGGGTTTTACGCTGTTTTTCACCGGGCTTTCCGGCTCGGGCAAGTCGACGCTTGCGAAAATCATCTACGCCAAGCTGGTCGAAGGCGGCAGCCGCCCGGTCACGCTGCTCGACGGCGACGTGGTTCGCCTGAACCTCTCAAGCGAGCTCGGGTTTTCCAAGGAGCACCGCAACCTCAACATCAAACGGATCGGCTTCGTGGCCAGCGAGATCACCAAGAACGGCGGCGTGGCCA
>JASFKW010000213.1:0-4746 GCA_050118435.1 Gammaproteobacteria bacterium
CCCGGATTTCGGCCTTCGGCCTGCATCCGGGCTACAAGGCGTGGCTATGATCCACCCGTATCGGGGCAACGCCGACGCACGCTACCGCCGATTTCCCGCCTTCGGACGGCATCCGGGCTACAAGGCGTGGCTATGATCCACCCGTATCGGGGCAACGCCGACGCACGCTTACCGCCGATTTCCCGCCTTCGGACGGCATTTGGGCTACACGGTTTCGCCCTGATCCGCCCGTAGCCCGGATGGAGCGAAGCGTAATCCGGGAAGACGGAGACTGTGGATTTCAAGGTACGGCATGGCGCACTCCGCTCTGACGAAGTTCCGGACTGTAGCGTGCAAGTTGGAAAAGCCGTCTGACGCGCGGCTTCAAAACACAGTTATAACAGATCGTTATATGTTTTCTATCTTGTAAATGAGATAAGAAAACCCCGCTCTAACAAAAGCACCTCGTGAGAATCATTTTCCCGCGACGAAAAAAAGCGGGCCTCGTTTCGACCCGCTTTTACGGAGAGCGGGACGAAGCCCCCAGGCGTCGTCCCGATCCCGAGCCTTTACTTTTCGGTGCCTGCCGCCGGTGCCTGTGTTGCCGGCTGCACCGGAGCCACCACGGCGGGATAGCCGCCCCAGCCGGGATAGCCGCCCCAGCCGGGATAACCGCCCCAGTAGCCAGGATAGCCGCCCCAGCCATAGCCAGGATAGCCACCCCATCCGTAACCGGGATAACCGCCCCAGCCCCAGGGGCCGCCCCAGCCATAGCCAGGATAGCCACCCCATCCGTAACCGGGATAACCGCCCCAGCCCCAGGGGCCGCCGCCCCAGTAACCGTAATCATTCCCCCACCAGGCGTGTGCGGGGACTGCGGCCAGCGCGAACGAGCCGGCAATGGCGGCCCCACCCAGAATGGTCGTAATCTTCTTCATATCAATGCACCTCCGTCACAATGACAGGTTAAAAACAGGGCAAACGACCTGAGTGCCCAGTGCAATTATAGTCAATACGCGCGCCATGGAAATTCCCCCCAACTACCCACTCCCGGCGGGAATTTTCCGCTAGGCGGTCCGCCGGGCAGCCGTGATCGCCGCAAATGAGAGGCCCCTGCGACCCAGAGTTGCCCCGGCGCCCGCCTTTGCCCCGGGGTTCGCCGGGCGGACCGCATATCGCGATTCCTGCCCTGACCTCTCACCCTCAGGCACCGAAATCGGCGCCCTATGTTGACACCCTGGAGTCAACGGCAGAGACGGCGCGGAATTTACCCACGCAGATCGTAACAAGTCGCCCCGGATGGAGCAAAGCGCAATCCGGGGAAAAGCCTGGAGTCCGCCTCCCGCGTGCCCGCCTTTGCGGCGATTGCGCTTAGAGGCGGGTCAACCCGCGTCGCGACCGCCGGGCCGCTTCCAGCCAAGCCCCGATTCGAGCATCATGTGTGGCAGACACCGGTGACGGGCGGACGGAAGATCACTCCGCGGCCTGTCTCGTCCGACCAGGGAGATAATTTGATGAGTGAAACCGCGACGCTCGTGCTCGACGACCGTGAATACGAGCTTCCCGTCCTCAGGGGCACCGAGGGCGAAACCGCGATTGACATCCGCAAGCTCCGCGACCGGACCGGGCTGATCACCCTCGATCCGGGCTACGCCAACACCGGCAGCTGCGAGAGCGCCATCACCTATATCGACGGCGAACGGGGTATTCTGCGCTACCGCGGCATACCCATCGAGCAGTTCGAGAACAACCCCAATTTCGTGGAAGTCGCCTGGCTGCTGATTTTCGGCCGGCTTCCGAGCCAGGACGACTACGACCGCTTCAGCGCCGAGCTGACCAGCAACGCCAATATCGACGAGGCGATGAAGCACAACTTCCAGGGCTTCCCCCGCTCCGCGCCACCCATGGCCATCCTGTCGGCCATGATCAACGCGCTGTCCTGCTTCCATCCCGAGTTCCACGCGCTCGAAGACCCGACGCGGCTCGCGGGGGCCGCGGCGCGGCTGATCAGCAAGGTCAGAACCATAGCGGCCTTCGCCTATCGCCGCTCGCACGGCCTGCCCTACATCTATCCCGATCCCCGCTTGCGCTATGCGGCGAACTTCCTGCACATGATGTTCTCGCAGCCTTATGACCAGTACGTGTGCGATGATCGGGTGCGCGACGCCCTGAATCTGGTTCTGATCCTGCACGCAGACCACGAGCAGAACTGCAGCACCTCCACGGTGCGCATGGTGGGCTCCAGCAAGGCCAATCTGTTCGCCTCCTGTGCCGCCGGCGTGTGCGCCCTTTGGGGGCCTCTGCACGGCGGCGCCAACGTAGAGGTGCTGCACATGCTGGAGACGATTCACCAGGGACGCATGACGCCCCAGGAGTACGTGCGTCTCGCCAAGGACAAGGACAGCAAGCTGCGGCTGATGGGGTTCGGCCACCGGGTCTACAAGAGCTTCGACCCCCGCGCGCTGGTGCTGCAGCGGACCGCCGAACGGCTGCTGGCGTTTCTCGGCCAGGACGACCCGCTGCTGGACATCGCCCGCGAGCTCGAAGACATCGCCCTCAGGGACAGCTATTTCGCCGAGCGCAAGCTCTACCCGAATGTGGACTTCTACAGCGGCATCATTCTCAGGGCCATCGGCATACCGACCAACATGTTCACCGTGATTTTCGCCATCGGCCGTCTGGCCGGCTGGATCGCCCACTGGCGGGAACAGAACGAATCGCCGGATTTCCGGATCGCGCGTCCTCGCCAGATCTACACCGGCAGTCGCGAGACCAGCTGCGCCTCGATGTCCCGTCACGATTGAGCGGCCGGCGCGGCACCGGGATATGGGTGAACGGCGACACACCACCCCTTCCCGGATTCCGGCCTCCGGCCTGCATCCGGGCTACGTGATGACCCGGCTTCCCGGGGTATGGACGGTTCTGGGCTGGCGACTACCGCGGATCACGAGGCCCTGCATCGGTTTCTGCATCAGAACCCCAATACGGCGAATGTCTGTCCACCGGCAGTCCCAGTATCTCCAGGACTTCCCGCGTGCGTCGGGCACGGCATACTTGTTCGGCCAGTGCCTCACACTGCGCAACCGTGACGCGCTCTACCGTCTTAGCGAGATGGGGGATGAAGGGCGCGTCCACCGAGAAGACGCGGTAGCCGAGCCCCAGCAACACCGGCAGCACGCCCTGCAACTGAGACAACAGACCACAAAGCTGCAGTCTGTCCTGATGAGCGCCGGCCTGCTCCGCCACCTGCCGCAGGAAGCGATACAGCAGGGGCGCGTAAGGATCCAGGTAGCGACGTAAGGCCGGCTGGTCCCGGTCCGCCGCGAACAGACACTGCATCAGATCATTGCAGCCGACAGCGACAAAATCCGCCGTTTCCAGCCAGTGCGCGATATCCAGAACCCCGGCCGGTGTCTCCGCCATGGCGCCGACCGGCACGGGGACCGGCAGCCGCGAGCGAATCACGGTGAGCCAGTGCATCAATTCTTCATAACGCACCAGATAGGGAATCAACACCCCTAGCTCGAAGGTCTCCGCCAGTGCCCCGACCGCCTCCAGCTGGGCGTCGATAATGGGCTTTACCCCCGTCAGCCCGTACAACCGCACGCCCTGCCGGCCCAGGGCACCGCCCACATCGCTATTGCCCGTCAGCCAGGGGGGGACCTTGTCTGCGGCCACGTCCAGCAGGCGAAAGGTGACCGCCAGCGGCCGCGCCGCCTCGCAGACATCCGCGAAGGCCTGCCGGTAGAACGGCGCCCCCGGAACGCGATCCTGTCCGGGCGACAGGAATTCCGTGCGCACCAGTCCGATTGCCGCCGCCCCGGCGCGGACCGCATCCCGTGCGGCTGCCGCGTGTCGCACGCTGGCGCGCAGGCTTACGGCCATGCCGTCGGCGGTCAGCAGCGCCTGGCCGGCAGTCGGTTGCGACACCTCGGTGCTGGGGAATTGCCTCTCGCGTTCGGTCGTGATCATCCCGCTGCTGCCGTCAACCCGAAGCTCGACGCCCTCCTCGAGGCGCGCAGCCTGTTGGGCGTTGACGAGCACCGTGGGAACCCCGAGCCCGAGCAGCCCGATCATGGTGTGGGAAAACGGCGCCGCCTCGACCACGATGAACGCGGCCGGCACGACCGGCAGGTCGATGACCTCCTGTTGCGAAACCAGCAGGATGCAGCCCGGGCGCACGGCGGCCCGGCCCTTGTGCAGCCTGCCCGCCGCCACACCGGGAAAATACGGCATCCCGGTTATTTCTGTGCCGCCGTGCATCCTTCCGAGCCGATCACTGTCTTCCGATCGGCATCAGCACGAGCGGTTGAACCTCCGCCGGGAGCTGCAGCAGCCTCGCGACCTGCATGTCCTCAAAGGCGCCCACCACCACCGTGGCCAGTCCCAGGGCCCCGGCCTGCAGAAAAAGATTCTGAGCGGCGTGACCCACTTCCATGTGCACGTAGCGACGGCCCCGACGGCCGTATTTCTGCGTGGTCCGCTCGTAAATCGCGGCAAAGACGACGACCACCGGGGCTTCCCGCACCCAGGTCTGCGAAAGTGCAGCCGCGGCCAGGCGACTTCGTGCATCACCAGCGCCGATCTTCACCAGTTGATGATCGCGCGGCTCGTAGTGATAGACCCCCGTACCCAAGGCTTGCACGTCACCGGCAACCACGTACAGCTCCAGCGGGTAAAGTGCGCCCGCTGAGGGTGCGGTCCGCAATCCGCGCGGATGGGTGAACCCCTGTGCGGCCCACAGCAGTTGCCCCAGCTCCTCCAGGG
>JASFKW010000214.1:0-4696 GCA_050118435.1 Gammaproteobacteria bacterium
GCCCGCTCTGATCAGATCGCTGACGCGCATGCCCGGCTCGAGCGGGTAATCGCCCGACAGGCGCACCAGACCGCCGACCCTGACCACGCGCGCGGGCCGCTGGTAGGTCGCCGCCTCTTTGAGCTCCTCGATCAGAGGCTCGATGACTTCGCCCCGCTCTTCGTTGAAACCGAACACCATCAGCTCATCGCGCGGCTGCAGCGCCAGGTTCGCCGCACTGCTCGGGTTTTGCACCGCATCTCCGAGGCGCACCGACAGCAGCTGCAGACGCCGATCCGGTCGCAGCTCGCGCCGGATGAGCGCATATTCCAGATCGGGGCGTGCCAGCAGGTGATCCTCGATCGACGGCACCAGATCGGACACCCGCATGCCTTCGCGCCACTGGTAGGCGCCCGGTCGTTCCACGTGGCCGGTGAGCAGCACGATATCCTTCATCTTCTCGAGAACCGAGTAGACCTGCACCACGTCGCCCTCGCGGACCCGGGTGCGCTGCCCCGCAGCGGTGCCGATGTCCAGGTCGACCAGCGTACGCTCGCCTTTCGCGTCGATCCGCTCGATCTGGGTGGCCGGCGGGTACGCGGTGGGCAGCAGGCCACCGGCCAGCTCCACCACCTCCTCGACCGTGCTCTCGCGGTCCAGCTCGTAGATCGCCGGGCGGCGCACCTCGCCGTCGACGCCCACGGTGGCTCCGACCGGCGGAATGAATATGACGTCACCCGGCTGCAGGCGGGCATCCCCGCTGGTATCGCCGCGCAGCAGCAGGTCGTAAAGATCCAGCCGCGCGACCACCCGCCCGCGGCGCTTGAGCTGGATGTCTCGCAATGAGCCGATCGGATTGATGCCGCCGCTGACAAACAGCGCATTGGTCATGGTCGTCAGCGCGCTGACGGTGTAGGATCCGGGCCGGCTGGCATCGCCCAGAACGAAGACCCGGATGGAGCGCAACGGCCCCATGGTGACGCTGACCCTGTTGCCGATGGTCTGCTCCTCGACACGGGTCGCGATGACCTCCTCCATGTCGGCGAAGCTCAGGCCCGCGACCGGGATGGGGCCGATACCCGGAAACTGCAGCGTGCCGTCACGGCTCACCACCAGCGCGTATTCCGCCGGCTCCTTGCCGAACAGTTGAATCTGCACCGTGTCACCCGGGCCGATGACATAATCCGGCCCGACCGGAATGTCGGTTGCAGGCGCAAAGGTCGTGGGCACCCCGGCAAAGAGATCGTAGCCGAAGCGGTTGAGCTCCTGCTCCGGCGCCTTGCGACGCCCGGTCCGCGGCAGCTCTTTGAACCCCGCCTCGGACTCGTCTTCCGCGTGCCGATCGGGCCAGTCTGCGTGCCGGTCGGGCCACTCTGCGGCTTCGGGTTCCTCCGGCCGCCGTTCCAGCGGCGTCACCAGCACCGGCTCCTCCGGTGGCTCCTCCTTGACCTCGATCCCTTCCTTCTTCCGGATGACGTCGGCAAGGGCCTTGCGCTGCTCGGGATTCAGCTGCTCGAGGCGCTCGAGCTGCTCGGCCGTGGGGAGCTCGGGCGGCTGCGCAGACAGCGGCGCCGCCAGCACGGCCAGCAGGCACCCGGCGACTATCCGCTCAAGCCATCTCATCATGGGTTTCCAGCATTTCCGCCTCGTTTCAGTGCCTGTCCCGTCCCGCCAACCCGGCCCGGGGGAACCCCGCAGCGGGCAACGACCCCGCATTTTCGCCCACGGAGCGGTTCCGACGCCACCCCCGCGCGGCGTTTTCACGAATACCCGGGGCGGCAATCACTGTCCCAGTTGACTCCCGAGATTGTCATCGCTGTTATCCAGCATCAGGGTTTCCTCGAACAGGGTGTAGAGGTCTCCCGGCGAATCCACCATCTGGCCGACATCGCGCGTCCAGGGCGCCAGGGAAAAGCCGGCGCTGGCCTTGGTATCGCGGGTGAGCATCGGGCCGAGGGGAATGGACGCAAAGATACCCTTATCGTAATAGGGGTCGCCCGGGCTGCCCGGGGGCGTGATATCGTCGCCGTCGGTGCGGGTGTACCAGAAGCCCAGTGTGATGCCGGAGCGGAAGCGCCGCTTCAACTCGAAACGCACACCGTTGTCCTTGGCGAGGAACCGGCCGGCCCGGGCCGTGGCGGTCAAGCCCCAGGCCGGCAGGCGGTAGTGGAACGCCCCCAGCGCGGTGACCGTATCATAGGACCGGAATCCGAACCGCCCCTTGGTGGATCGCTGCCGCAGCCAGTCCAGCGAGACGTCGACGGCCCAGGGCTTCTGGTCGGGCAGATACAGGAGCTGCCCGCCGGTGCCAGCGAACATTTCCTCATAATAACCCGCGCTCAGACGGGCGTAGACGCGCTCGGCCGGTTGCAGAAACTGGTTGAGCAGCAGCCTGGAAAGCTTCACCCTCCCGCCGCGCTGCCGGTACAGCGCGATGTCCGAGCGCACGTGCGGCAGGGTGCTGTTGGAGCGCTGGGACACCTCGCTGACGTTTTCCCACAGACTGAAGCGCAGCTGACTGTCCAGAAACCGCGCCCGCCCGAGCTGTTTGGTGTAGTTGGCCGTCGCGAATACGTCGAACCGCGCCGCGCCGTTCGGGTCGTTCAGAAACACGCCCAGGTTCAGCGGCACGATGCTGAAGCTGCTCAGGTCGCGGGCGTCGCGCCGGAAGCTGAGGACGTGCCCCTCGTCGGTGCGCCGCAGCGCGCCTGAGCCGACCGGCTCGTCATCAAGCGGCAGCACCAGGGCCTCGTCGGGCAGCGCCGCGAGCCTCGAGGGCTCGGCGTAGCGGATTTCCAGATAATGGTTCAGCTGCTCGCGCGACAGCAGGCCGTCGAAGTAGCGCGCGAGCTTGTGGGTGTCGCTGAACTCATAGGTCACCGCGGGTAAGCCCTGCCTCGTGTAGGTGATGTGAATCGCGCGGGTATCCTCCGGACCCAGGGCGAGCAGAATCCTCGCGGCACGCCCCACGGCGCGGCCGGTCAGGGAGATCCGGTTGTTGGCCAGTTCGGCGCTCAGCGTGTGGCCGTCGAAGGCCAGCCTGACGTCCTTGTAGTCGCGCTTTTCGAGGGCGCGCGCCAGGCGCGCGGCGTAATCGGTGTCCGCGATCCACTGTTCCAGGGCCACCTGCGGCAGCTCTTCGGTATAGGGATCGGGCTCGTCGATCTTGGGCACGAACTCCCTGTCCATGAGCGGAATGTCCACGTGGGTGTTGACCCCGATGTCGTCGCCCTGCGTGGCCAGCTGGAGCCCGAGCCAGCCCTTTTTGTATTCCAGGCCGTAGGTCCACCCCCCGTCACGCTCATCAGCGCCCGAGTCGGCCGCACGGAAATCGTTTTCGTAGTCATTGGCGTCGTACTCCATGACCAGCGAAAACTGCCTGGCCCAGGGGGGGCGGTAGCGCACCCCGCCAAACCACCCGTCGATGCGGTCGGTACCGTAGCCCAGGGTGTAGTCACTGTGCCTGAGGCGCTTGCTCAGCACGGCGAAATCGGCTGAAAACAGCTCGGTCCCGAAGACGTCCTGCCTTCCGAGCGTAACCGCCGGCCGCCAGCCGTCCTCGCGCAGCAGCTGGAGCTTGGTGTCGAAGGCCTTGTCTTTGTAGTCGCCGAAACCCTGCCCGAGGTTGCCCGACAGATCGTCGATAGTGGTATAACGGAACGACGTCTCCCAGCGCGGCAGCAGGGTGACACTGCTCCACACCGGCAGGTAGGGATCGAAATAGCCGACCCCGAAGCGCAGCGTGCCATCGTCCTCGATGCGCGCATCGGGCATATTGATGAGACCGGTCTGGCCCAGCATGCTGGGCTCGGCGACGGCGAATTCGACGAATACGACGCCGGACACGACGAGGGCCATCGTCCGGTGGCAGAAGCGACGGCGCATCATCCGGCCAGTCGCCTTCACGCCGGCTCGAGCCGCATCGCTATCCGGGCCGTCACCTGCAGACGCCCCGGCAAGCCGCGTAACCACCGATAAAAACTGAAAAAATACACAACTGAGGCATTCCAGCCATTGCCGGGGACGTGTCAGCCCGGAACAAGCCACTGATTGAAGACGATTGCGGATTTGAACAGCCGGACGCCCGGCGAACAAGCCTTACCGGGCCCGGGCGCTCCGCATGCGCCGCCGGTCACGAGCGTCAAACGGAGACGTCGGCGAGCTTTTCTGCTGTGCGCGTGGTGGATAAGCTCGGGGAGCGCAGTCCCCGGGCCAGGGTGCTTTCGCGGAGCACCGAACAGTTTCCGTTTGCAGGCTCGTCTCGGATTGGCGTTGCCTGTTTTGCGGGCCTGCTAAAGACGCCCGTCGACAGCCTCGTGTGGCAATACGTATTTGGCGTCATAAACGGCGCACTGCGGCTTGCCAAAGGCCCGGACACCCTCGGCGCCCATGTCTCGAAACTGCTTGTGGGCTACGGCGAGCACAATCGCATCGTACCTACCCGGCTGTGGTGTCCCGGTAAGCGTAACGCCGTACTCGCGTTCAGCCTCCGCCGGATCGACCCAGGGATCGTAGACATCCACCGAGACCTTGTAATCCCGTAGCTCTGCAATCAGATCCATCACCCGGGTGTTGCGAATATCAGGACAGTTTTCCTTGAAACTGAGGCCCATTACCAGCACGCGAGCATCAGAGACCTGAATGCCGGTATGCAGCATCAATTTGAACACCTGCCCCGCGACATAGGCGCCCATTCTGTCGTTGATTCGCCGTCCCG
>JASFKW010000215.1:0-4675 GCA_050118435.1 Gammaproteobacteria bacterium
TGCCACCCAGCCACATCGTACCAGTACCAGACCAGGCGCTTCCTACCATCTTCGTGCTCGAGTAGTTGCTCAAGGATCTGCACGTCGCCCGTACTCCCTGACTGTCCCCTCGGGTAGACGGCACGCCAGACACGCTTATTGCTGATCTGGTTGAGGTCATTAATCAATTCTTTACCTTGCCTCTGGACAGGGTAGTAAGCAAGATAAAGGTATACCCGTTTGCCGAAATTTTGATAGGCCTGCTTGCGAGTAATGGCGCCGCGATATTCTGGTACCCAGTCATCTTCGAGTGAGACTGGACCCGACCAGCCGTTCCTCCCCGATGGTAACTCTAGCCCGACAACTGAATTTTCCCTGTGCCCATGGTGATCGAGCAGGGAAACTACCAAGGGACCTGCAGATATCAGAGCGGCGCCAACGGCCACAAGCGCCAGATACTGCAGTCTGCCTTTCCCACAGTTTAGCGGTGGGTTTTTATTCTCGACGCTGGCAACACCCCGGTCAGAAGCCTTCTGGGGACGGTGTAACCGAGTGTCCAGTATCAGCAACACGATGACCAGACCGCCGAACAGATACCACCCCAGGCTGAGATGGTCTGCAACCAGCGGGTGCCGCATTTCGGTCACATAACCAAGGTAAACCACAATGAAGACTCGCAAAATGTTGGTGAGCACCGCGGCGCCTGCCGATACCAACACGACCATCAGCCTGGCACGGAATGTCTGGTAATGCAGATAGGCATACAGGGTGCCCAGGGTGAGGGCCGCAAGCAGGTAACGTAGGCCGCTACATGCCTCCTCGATGGACAGGCTGCCGGCCGGGAGCACAATGACGTCCTCCTGTCGGTACGCCGGAATCCGGAGCGCGCGCACCACCCAGAAAACTACATCGGCGGTCAAATCCTGCAGCAACGGTGACAACGGGAACCAGATGGGGATGGCAAACCCAAGGAAAAGGATCGGGAACAGCAGCTTCGAGGTAACCCGGTTCCCAAGCACCGTCCAAACGACCGCCAGGACCAGCAGCAGAAGCCCCACGCTCTGCAATACCTGCACATCGACCAGCGTCGCCATCAGCCACACCAGGCTGACAGCCAGAACTGCCAACGAGGCCCAATACTGCGGACAGGGCTTCAAGACGGATAACGCCTGCCGGTTGTGCCAGATGAGATAAGCGCTGATAGCGAGCACCAGGTAGCCGTGCGCGTACTCTCCGGTTTTCAGCTGATTCCATAGACCGGTCAGATAGAAGACCGTATCGCGATAGAGCAATAGCGAAAAAAGCAGCAAGGCTGCAAGCGCTAACCCAGCGAAGCGCCAGGCGCCTTGCGATTCCGCCACACTCACTGCCGCACCGGCTCCGCCATATCAAGCTTCTTCATCAGGGCATAGAGCGAGGGTCGGCTCACCCCCAGCGCATCCGCTGCACGGGAAATGTTGCCTTGGTGAATAAGCAGTGCGCGCTCGACAAGCCGGCGCTCAACCTGTTCTCTCGCCTGGCGAAGGTCCAGTGTCTCCACTTCGTCCTGCTCGACAAACCCCAGGTCTTGCGGCGAAATCCGCTGACCCTCGGCTAGTACCACTGCGCGTTTGACCTTGTTCTCCAGCTCGCGTACGTTGCCCGGCCAGGCATAGGCATCGATCCGGGCCCGGGCTTCGTCGCTAAAACCGCGGAAGCTGCGCCCATGCTGCTTAGCGTACTTTTCGAGAAAGGCCGCGGCGAGCAGCACCTTGTCGCCCTCACGGGCGCGCAGTGGAGGAACCGCTATGACAATTTCGCTGATCCGAAAATACAGATCCTCGCGGAAGTTGCCATCCTTGATGGACTGTTCGAGGTCACGGTGGGTGGCGCAGATAATGCGCACATCCACCGGAATCGGCGTCCGTCCGCCGACGCGTTCAATCACCCGCTCCTGCAGGAAGCGCAGCATCTTGGCCTGCAACGGCACCGGCATGTCGCCGATCTCGTCTAGGAAGAAGGTTCCCCCCTCCGCGCACTCGATCTTGCCCGGCGTCTGCTTGACCGCCCCGGTGAATGCGCCCTTTTCGTAGCCAAACAGCTCGCTCTCGAGCAGGTTCTCGGGTACCGCCGCACAGTTGAGCGCCACAAATGGATTGTCCTTGCGCGGACTTAGATTGTGCAAAGCCCGTGCAATCAGTTCCTTTCCGGTTCCACTTTCGCCCAGCACCAGGGTCGTGACCTCAGCCGGACCGACCTTCTCGACCATGCGGCACATAGCCAGCATGGATGCACTTGCGCCTACTATGCCATCCAGTGGGGAAGCCGAATTCTGGGTCGCCAGCCGACGATTCTCTTCTTCGAGTTCGTAGAGGGTGTAGGCGCGATCAACGATCAGTCCGAGAATGTCCGGGTCGATCGGTTTCTGGTAGAAGTCGTAGGCCCCCAGGGATATGGCCTTCAAGGCATTCTCGCTGTCATCGTTGCCGGTCACGACGATGACTTTCGCGTGCGGTGCGACCCTGAGGATCTCGTCCAGCGCGGCCAACCCTTCGCTGGCATTGGTGGGGTCCGGCGGCAACCCAAGATCGAGCGTCACAACCGGGGCGCCGTGCTGCTTGAGCGCTTCGAGGGCCGAAGTCCGGTCGCTGGCCAGATGGACTTCGTAGCCATCGAACGCCCATTTGAGCTGTTTCTGAACGCCGGGATTGTCCTCAACAACCAAGAGCGGTTTTGAGCTTGTCTCTGTCATTGCTGCACATCAAAACCTAAGTCGACAACGGCACTGGGTCTGGTTCAGACAGCAGCTGACGCCGTCACCGCAGGCTCCACGCTTGCCGGTATGTGCAATGCCACCGTCGTACCTCGACCAGGCTCGCTCGTGACATAGACTTCACCCCCAAGTCCCCGGATGAATTCCCGGCTCTCAAACATGCCGATGCCCATTCCAGCGTTGCCTTTAGTCGTATCGAAAGGCTTGAAAAGGCGCTCAAGGATGAACTCCGCGTCCATGCCATGCCCGCTGTCCCTGATTTCGATAATGTGCACAGCTTCTTTGCTCGACAACTTAACTTCAATGGCACCATCGGCCGGCGTTGCCTCCTGAGCATTGTCGATCAGGTGCGCCAGCACATTGGCCAGTCGGGCTTTTTCCGCCGTGACGAACAGCGCCTCGCCGACCCTGTTCAGCCGGGGTCCGGGCCACCGGTCCTGCTTCCTCGCGACGACTTCCTGGACCAATGACCCCAACTCCACGCTGACCTTCTTCTCGGTCTGAACCTGCTTATTGCGCAGCTGATCCAGCAGTCTCTTGATATCTTGAGAGGCATTGTTGATCGTTGCAAACGCATCTTCCAGGAACGCCGGGTTGCCCTGGTGTCTGGTCGCATTGCGCGCCACCAGTTCCAGTTCAGCGGCAATATTTTTCAGATCGTGCACCGTGTAGGCCGACAGCCGGTTGAACACCTCGAACTGTTTTGCCTCCGCGAGCGCATCAGATGTCAGCAGTGCCGCCAGGTAGCCTGAGACCTGTTGCGCAGCCGTTTTCAGCAGGTCCCTATCCTCCCAGTTGATCGATCGGTTTACCAGAGGGTTGGCGAGAATAACAAACCCGATTAACGATTGCAGCGCGAACAGAGGCACGATCAGCCAGGCGCGCTGGATAGTTCGTAACCATTCCGGCAGTTCCAGTCCCACGTATTCATCGTGGTGCGACTCCAGTTCGGTCAGATTGATGACAAAGCCCTTGTCCCGCAGAAACCGGACCAGGGGCGTATCCGACGACTCCACCTCATCGAGGCGAGCGATTTGCCAGCTGCCGACATTCCGGTAGTATCCCTGAGCGTCGCGCAGCCAAAGCGCGCCGGCCCGGGCGTCGACGACTTGCCCCAGCACCTGAACCGCTCCTTCGAAGCGCTTTTCCCCCTGCACTTTCTTGCTCAGCTCTCTGGTTAACCTGAGCCATTCGTGGCGATAGTCGTACTTGTTTCGATAAAAATGCTTGCCCAGAAATACTCTCGCTTGCGCACGCGACTGGGCGGAGAACATCACCACAGCGAGCAGCACGACCGCCATCGAGAAGAACAGAATCTGTGTAAGCCGCCCCCAGCTGCCCCCGAATTCCCTCAGATAGTAGCCCGCTCCCGCCATCGCCAGCAGATAAAGACCGCCGGCCACAATGGCGGTGGTACTCAGGACGATATCGCGCGACACGAAGATATTCAGCGACCAGTTCTTGTTGCGAGCAGCCGCGATTGCCAGTAGCGGGACGGCAACCAGATTTATAATGCCGCGTGATTCCCATAGCTGCTGGTCAAGACCGCGAAACAACAACCCATTGGCATAGAGATAGAAGTCAAACGCAAAAATGCCACCCGCACCGAGAAGCAGGTACTTGATCGCCCACCGGTTCCGCGGCGCCGTGTTACGAAACAGCTGCTCGATAATCGCCAGGCCGATGAGGGGGAGGCAAACGTGCCCAATCATACCAAGCACAAGGAAACCCGACGAAACCAGGACCGACGCAGCGAACAGCACGATCGCCAGGACCAGGCCAGCAAAACCTACACTGACCGGCAGCGCCCAGCGGATGAATCTTCGGTATCCGCTTCCCTGGACAGCGGCCGGCTCAAGCAGCTTCAACAGGAATGCATACCAGCCAACGTAGCGGAGTACTTCAAACGCCTGATAAGGCAATGCCGGTTGGTTCATTCCGCCC
>JASFKW010000216.1:0-4671 GCA_050118435.1 Gammaproteobacteria bacterium
CATGGAAGAGAAGCATGAGCTTGTCGCCGCTGACGTTCGGAGTGTGATCGAGGGTCTGCAACACGAGCACCTGCTGGCGCAGGATGCAACCAAATCGACGGAGGCCGACGCGCCGGAGGCTGAAACCGACTCTGATGCCGATTTCGCGCTGCCCAGGAAGAACGATTCCATCGGCGAGCCGGCTCCCGACGCTTCGCCGCAGCCGGCGGTCTCGGAAGAAGATGTCACCTTGCGTGACCCGGTGGTGCAGCGGCACGCGGTTGGTGCCGACGGCGACGCACGGCCGGCACTCGAACCGAGGCGCCAGGATGCTCTGGGTCGGGTAGTCACCGCCCTGGAGGAAAAGCGGGACGCGATAACGCCGCCGTCACCCGGCGGGCCGAGAAAGGCCCAGGCAACGCCGGCCCCTGACGCTACACGGCGGGCTCCCCGCCGTGGGCGCAAAGGGTCCAAACCGGCGGCTGGCAAGGCGCCAAAAAAGCATCAGCCCGGGGAACCCCTGCGGGCCGTGTCCAGCCAGGCGCGACAGCGGCCGCCCCCTGTTGCTGAGAGCGGTCCCAAGGCGGGTCGCTGGGCGCTGGCCACACTCATAGTCCTGCTGGGTGGGCTGACCATTGCAATCACCAGCGGTGTGCTCGATCTGGAGCGCGCGAGTCCGATGCAGGCGTTCACCCGGCTGGTATCGGGGCAAGGCCAGGAGCTGGCTGAAAACGAGATCGGGTTCCCCGCCGCGCAGGAGGCGCAGGACGGTGCGGCCGGCGGTACGCCCGGATTCGACGGTGCTGCGGAGTCGGCGTCGCCTGAAGGCGATGCGGGTCAGCTGGGGGCTGAAGCAGAAGATTCGCTTTACGGCAGCGCCGGCGAAGGCGTCCCAACCGGTGCGATGGAAGTGCCCGATACAAGGCCGCTCCCTGGTGCAACCGAACCGGGTGCCGGGCTGCCAGCCGGGGTCGATGCGTCTCGGGTTGGCCTTGGAGAGTCGGACGCCACCGGCACAATCGTACGCCAGCCGGATACCACTGGCCCCGCGGGCCGGCAGGCCGATCAGGCCCAGCCGGAGGGCGCGGTGCAGGACAAGGCGGACACGGAAACCACCTCGTCCAGGGCGCGTCAGGCTCAGGCGCCGGCATCGGATGACGCGAAGCCGGCGGAATCCCCCTCGCAGGCGACGAAGTCGCAACCTTCAACCGGCGGACTGGGGTCGCCAGCGGCGATTGCACAGGAAAAGGAGCGCCTGTCACGCGAAGCCGAAGAGCGGTTCACCGAGCGGTTGGCGAAAGTCGAGCCCGAGCCGGAGACAAGCGGCCTGTCGACGGCAGCCCCTTCGCCACTACCGACCGCCCCCGTGCGAGCCCCGATCGAAACTGACAAGGCGCAACCGCCCGCATCCGGCGCGGTGAAGCCATCGGCGCCCAAGGTGTCTTCATCGGCCCGGGCGTCCCGGACAGCTGCACCTCCCGATGTCGGCCGGATTGAACAGGCTACCGGGAGCAGTTCGACCGTCAGGGGCTCTTCGCCCAAGATCTCGGCGGTCCCGAGCACGGCTGCCCCGGTACCCTCGAGGCGCCCGACAGAGGTTCCCAGCGTTGCGGCCGCGGCTCCGCCCAGCGTTCCCAAGGTTGACCGGCGTGCGCAGCTCAGGTCGACCCTGCTCCAGGGCCAGTGGACCAGCCAGGGGAAACCGGCGTCGCTGTTGCCCTCGGACATAACCTTGTGCAAAGCCGAGGGGAACCTCATTTCCTGCTGGAGCGTCCCGCGGAACATCGATACCAAGTATGGGGAGGCGGTGTACAAGATCGAGGCCAGGCTGGTGGATTTTTCCAACAATGACAGCTTTAAAGTGTCCTATCGAACCCTGGTGCGGCTGGTCGACGGGAGTACGGGCGCTGAAGGCGACGATGATTCCGGAGGCTGGCAGGTTTCCGAGAACGCCATGACCTGTCGATTGCTCCATCCGGACATGGTCTCATGCCGCGATAAGCAGGGCGTTGTGCGCGAGTACAGCCGCTAGCGGGCGCTTTCGGCCCCCGTCATTGCGCGCAACGTAGGTTGGCGCTGAGCACAGCGAAGCCCAACACAACGGCGGTCAGAGAGCACACGTAGGTTGGCGCTGAGCGCAGCGAAGCCCAACGCTCAACGAGCGCCAAAGGCCAAACAAACCAAAAACAATATGACCGAAACAACAAGCGACTTCCTCGTCATCGGCGGCGGCGTCATCGGTCTGAACCTCGCCCTCCAGGCCAGGCGCCGTTTCCCCGACGCCGACGTGACCCTTCTGGAGAAAGAGGCCGACTGCGGGTTGCACGCGAGCGGCCGCAACAGCGGTGTCCTGCACGCCGGGTTTTACTACACGGCGGACAGCCTCAAAGCCCGCCTGACCCGCGAGGGCAACCGGCAGCTGACCGAGTACTGCCTGGAGCACGGTCTGGGCATCAACCGCTGCGGCAAGCTCGTGGTGGCAAAGACGCCCGACGAGTTGCCGGTGCTGGACGAGCTCCTGCTGAGAGCCAGGCGCAACGGCGTAGATCTGCAGCCGCTGTCGGAAGCCGAAGCGAGGGAAATCGAGCCCCGGGTGCTCACCTGTGAGCGGGCGCTGTTTTCTCCCAGTACCGCCAGCGTCGACCCCACAGCGGTGATGAGCTCGTTCGTATCAGAGGCGAAAGGCGCCGGCATCCGGATTCTCAACGGCACCCGATACCTGGGGAGCAGCAACGGCGTCGTGCGAACGACTCAGGGCAAGATCGGCGCCGGCTATGTGATCAACGCCGCCGGGCTCTATGCCGATAAGATCGCGCAGGATTACGGATTTTCCCGGCACTATCGCATACTTCCGTTCAAGGGGCTGTATCTTTACGCCAACGAGCAGATCGCGCCGCTTCGGACCAACGTCTATCCGGTGCCCGATCTGCGCAATCCCTTCCTCGGCGTCCACCACACCGTGACGCTGGACGGGCGCACCAAGATCGGTCCCACGGCGATACCCTGCTTCTGGAGGGAACACTACCAGGGTCTGGGAAACTTCCGTCTGCGCGAGTTTCTGGATGTCATCGGGCGCCAGACGGAGCTCTTCCTCCGCAACGACTTCGACTTCAGGAAGCTCGCCCGGGAAGAGATGCAGAAGATCTACCGACCACGGATCGTGGCGCTCGGCGCCCAGCTCGTCAGCGGCATCCGTCCTGAGCTCTATACCCGCTGGGGCGCACCGGGGATACGCGCACAGTTGCTGGACACGCGTACGCGCAAGTTGGAAATGGACTTCAGGATGGAAGGCGACGACAGGTCGTTTCACATACTCAACGCCGTCTCGCCCGCCTTCACCTGCGCCATGTCATTCAGCGAATATGCCTTTCAGCAGATCGAGGCGCAGATCCAGTAGTCGATGAAGCACAGGTGCTCACCAGCTGCGTTCGGGTTGCGGTCTTCGCTCAGCCGATCCCTGAATCACTGAAGTCATTGAGATAGAGGAAACGATTGTTGAAGATTCTGATTACCGGGAACATGGGCTACGTGGGGCCGGTGCTCGTGCAGCAGCTCGCGGATTCACGGCCGGACGCCGTTTTGCTGGGCATCGACACCGGCTATTTCGCCCACTGCCTGACGGGCTGTGTAATATTTCCCGAGGACCGTCTGGCGGTTCAGCGATTCGCCGATTTGAGGAGGTTGCCGGACAATCTCTTTCAGGACGTCGACGCCGTCGTCCACCTCGCCGCGATTTCCAACGACCCCATGGGCGATCGGTTCAGCGACGTGACCCACGACATAAACTTCCGCGCGAGCCTGGCGCTGGCGAAAGCCGCCAAAGCCGGAGGCGTCGGCCGTTTTGTCTTTGCGTCGAGCTGCAGCGTCTACGGCTTCGCCGAAGGCGGCGCGCGCAGCGAAGACGCCCCCCTGAATCCCTTGACCGCCTACGCCAAGTCCAAGATCGGCATGGAGCAAGAACTGCGCGAACTGGCCGATGACGAGTTTGTCGTCACCTGTCTGCGTTTCGCAACCGCTTGTGGCGCCAGCGACCGGCTGCGCCTGGACCTGGTGCTGAACGACTTTGTGGCAGGCGCAATCGCAGATAAGAAGATCACCGTCTTGAGCGACGGATCGCCCTGGCGCCCGCTCATCCATGTCAAGGACATGGCACTGGCGATGGACTGGGCGTTGGGCCGTGACAGCACCAGCGGCGGTGCGTTTCTCGCCCTGAACTCGGGCAGCAACGAGTGGAACTACCAGGTGCGCGATCTTGCCGAAGCGGTGGCCGAGACGATACCGGGCGTCGAGGTGTCCATCAATAAGGACGCTCAGCCCGACAAGCGCTCTTACCAGGTGGATTTTGGACTGTACAAAGAGCTGGCGCCGCAGCATCAACCGCGCGTGACCCTGAAGGCCGCCATCGAGGATCTTGCCGATCGGCTGGAATTCATGAAATTCAGTGACAGCGACTTCCGTAACTCCCAGCTTATCCGTCTGAAGGTGCTGTCGGAACACTGCGCGCAGGGCCGTTTGAACGAACGGCTCGAGTGGCAGCAGTCGCGGCCGTGACGTAGGAGTCGGCAACGGGGGCAGCGTTCTTGCTTTTCACTGAGACGCGCCTGAAGGGCGCCTACGTGATCGACACAGAGCCGCGCGAGGACGCGAGAGGTTTTTTTGCCCGGGTGTGGTGTCGGAGGGAGCTCGAGCAGC
>JASFKW010000217.1:0-4533 GCA_050118435.1 Gammaproteobacteria bacterium
GGTGTGTGCATAGGCACTGGGAATGATCAGTCCGAATGCCAATGAAGCAACAGCCAGGCGAAACAAAGCGACACTCATAGTCGCCAAGCTGATAAGACTTTGTAAATTTTTCATGTCCGATTCTCCAACGTGGTGAATCGAATAACGAAGCAATATTCGTGCAATTGGCTCCGTTTGTTAGAGGCGTAAGTGGTTACACCGACCTTTTAAGAGAGCCCGTGAGGGCAATCCGTAAAGGGACTCGACGGTATGTTAACGATATCGACAAAACAACGTTGGGCGATGAAAGACGGTTGCAGATTCGCATTCGCGCCTTTATGGCAACTTTCATTACTTTCGGGTGATACCAGCAGAAATTGTGTACGTCTGAGTTGGGTCGTCGGACTAAACACGACCTACAGTCACTACTGTCCCGTTAAGTTGTCGAACAAATTCAGCTGGTTAGTGTTAGCGGTATCTTCCATTATGGAGTCGTTGCCGATAAGCATCTGTTCCAAGCAGGTTTTCTCGAAAAACGTGAGGCTCAACACCTGCAAAATAGTGTAGAGGTCGGCGTCGAGCTTGAGCCGCTTCTTGACGATGGCGACCAGCACATACACAGAAACAGCGATTCAGAGTTGTGTCTTGACTGCGTTTTCGGAGGTGCCAAAGAACGACTTGATCCGCAGGTGCTGTTTGATCCATTTGAAAAACAGCTCGACCTGCCAGCGGCACCGATACAGATCGGCCACCGTCCTGGCCGGTATCGCGAAGTTGTTGGTCAGGAAGTTGAACGTCTTGCCGGTCATGGCATCGTGATACTTGATGCGGCGCAGCGGTTGCGGGTAGTCCCCGGCGGTGGTGACACCAGTGAGGACCACAGTCTGATCGCAACGCACGCCGGTGGTTTTGTCCACGGGCCGGGAATAGCGGCGCTGGTATTGGGTGTTGGACTTGGCGCGGATCACAAAGAACGCGCCGGCGAGCTGTAGCGTAAAGAGGCGCTCGAAATCCAGATATCCCCGATCCATGATGTAGAAGGCACCAGACTCCGGCGCTAGGATGTCGAGGACGTTGACATCGTGCAGTTTGCCGTCGGAGACATGAATGAAGCTTGGGATGCTGCCGCGCAGGTCCAGCAAGGTGTGGAGCTTGACGGCGGACTTGGTGGCGCGGAACAGTGCCCAGGGAAAGACCGACAAGCACAGGTCGATAGTCGAGGCATCGAGCGCGTAGACGGTGTTGTCGAGTTCGAGCCCCAGGTCGTCTTCGGCATAGAGCGGGCGCGCGATGCGGATCAGTGATTGCGCGAAGTCGGCGTAGATGCGCCAGTCGCGACGTTCGTTGGCCTTGGATAGGGTGTTGCGTGCCACGTTCGAGGCACAATGCCCATGTGATAGAGCTTGCTCCGATGGGCACACAGGCACGCTTCGATATCGCGCAAGCCCTCGCGATAGGTGAGTTGAGCAAAGGCCATGACCACGTATTGATCGAAACAACGGAACCGTTTGGCGTAGCGCTCGCCTTGGTAGCGCGAGACGCATCGGCGAAAGGTATGCAGCGGCAAGTGATCCATCAGCTGCGCGAAAATGAGTTTGCCCGCATACATGATCCATCCCCCCGAAAACCCGGGGATGAGCATCAAGTAAGGCGGCGAGACGGTTCAAGTCGGTAACACCCATAAATCGGCTATTTTTTCATCAACAACACGACGTTACAGATGGTTCAGGCAACTTTTACGGGACAGCAGTGATCCGTTTTAAATCTTTTCTGTCCAATAGTTTTCCGTTAAACGGCCTGTAACCCTTTGAATTGACCTGATCCGCACCCGTCTATTGGACAGCACAGACAACCTTGGAACGACGGCATGAAACGTATCTTTTCTGTTATCAGACAGTCGATGACCGCCTGTTGATGGGGATTAGGTCAGCGCGCCAGGGCAACTACCACGAGATGGAAGAGACGTAAAGCATGGCTCGACGGGCGAACAGACTGCCCGCAATATTGTTTACCAACAACATCATGCGGCTCGTTCGAATATTTGCACCATACCGGGTGACGTTGCTAATCGTATCCCCAATGCCGTCGACTTCGACGCGCGCAAATGGCAGACCCGAGAAGTGAAGGGATTGCACAGGCGAAACAGTCAAAGCAAATGCCTTGACTCGATATCGCAGCCGATACAGATAGGAATTTTCAGCGCCCAACGCTGTGATCAAATTTCTACGCGGTGAACGGGTTCAGCACAGGCACACCGGTCCTAACGAAATCCTTGTCGTTACGTGTGACGATTGTCAATTCATAAATCAGTGCCGTTGCGGCAATTTGCTTGTCCAACGCATTTTCTGGATGTGGCACCCGGAGCCGTCCCCAAAGCTGTGCAACGTCCTGGTCAATATCCAGTACCTGATCGCGGTATTCGATTAGCAACGCCACCAGCCATTTATCCAACTGATTCGCCTGGCGCTCATCGCCTCGGTGACGGATTGATTCGACACCGCGGCGCAATTCACCGACAGTGACGACCGATATGAAGAGCCGTGTCTCGTCCTCGATAGCCTGCTCGAAGAAACCACGAACCCCTTTATTCGCTTTTGACCTCTTGCGCGCCTCGCTGATGACGCTGGTATCAACCAAATACATGGGCGTTACCGGCCTCGTCTTCTGCCCGCTCGAAATCGTCGTCCCGCCCCACGTTGGGCATCGCTGCAAGGGCTTCCGCGAAGCTTTTCGCTTTGGGTCTCAATAGTAATGCTTCGAGTAAGGCACGATGCTCGGCCTCGGCACTACGACCGTGCCGTGCCGCACGTTGCTTGAGCGCTTCGACGATGCGTTGATCAAGGTTTCTAACCACGAGATTTGCCATAACAGCACCCTTGCGTCTCGGTAATATGCTTGCAATGATAGCACCGCTTTCGGCAATAATGCAATCATTGATAGCGATGGATGATATCCTGGTCCAGCGCGTGTTGTGTCCGCCGGATCGAGTCATAGCTCTCGGAATCTATTGTCGTTACTGTATTCATCGCGCTCGCCAGACCGAAGGAACGCCGGATGCCGCTTCCCAGGGGCTAGCAGGGCTGCATGAAGTCGGCGGCGGTCCGTGCGACCGCGCTGGCTGGCCCCTACCATGCTGACACCGGCCCTGAAAAAGGCCAAGGATTTCAACCATGAACACATTTGCGGCAAGGACAAGTGCCGCGCATAGACAGAAAAACACTCAAACGAACCAGACTGAAGCCTCGCCAGACGCGCCATGAGTGTTTGGCAATCCTTGCCAATTTCTGTCAATATCGACGCAGGAGGTAAGACCATGGCCACCATGAATGTTTCCCTACCTGACCTCATGAAAGACTGGGTCGAAGACCAGGTCAAAACCGGCCACTACAGCAATGCCAGTGACTACGTGCGCGATCTGATCCGCCGCGACCAGGAATATCATGACCGGCGCGAAACGCTCATCAAGGCACTTATCGCCGGCGAAAAGAGTGGCGTGTCTCAACGCAGTCTCGAGGATATCTGGCGAAGCGTGAAGACACGGCACGGTCTCGATGTATAAGCTTTCCGAAGCGGCCGCCAGTGATATCGAAGCCATACTGACCCGCTCCCTGTTGGACTGTTGGTGTCGAGAGAACGGAAAAATACTTCCAGTCGCTAACACACTGCCTTGAGCTACTCAGCGACAATCCCGAAATGGGTAACGCAGTACACGAAATTCGAGCGGGCTACCGCTGTTTTCTGCATGGAAGCCATGCGATCTTCTATACGCGCGACGAGCAAGACATCCTGATTGTTCGCATTCTGCATAAACGCATGGATGCCGGCCGCAACCTTCAGGAATGACGCTGTCAACGGCAATCGAAAACTGACCCACTTTGGCGGTAAATCTGCAATCGAAAATTGACCCACCCGGTTACTAGACCTCTGTTCTCGGGCTGTACGATGCCCGCCTTGCGTTTCTCTCTGAGCCGGTAACTGTCGCCCTTGATCTGGATAACATGGGCATGGTGTAGGATGCGATCCAGCATGGCCGCCGTCAGGGCAGTGTTGCCGGCAAAGGTCTCGTCCCATTGCCCGAAAGACAGGTTCGAGGTGAGAACCACCGAACCCTTCTCGTAACGATTGGCAATGACCTGAAAGAACAGGTTTGCCTTGTCGTTCCCGAAAATCTGTATCACATTCATCACGCCGCCAATCGTTCGTAATGGTGATGCAAGCCACCGACTTCCGGGAAGTCTACGACCTTTCCCAAGCTGGGTGGCTGCACCGCTCGCGATTCTGGGCTATCCATCCCCAGTGACAGATGCGTCCGCCAGCGACGATAGTAGTTGAAATAGCTGGTCAACATCCCCTTCAGATGTTGCTCATTCAAGACGACGACTTGGTCCAGGCAATTCCCCCGGATGCTACCGACCATGCGTTCCACAAACGCATTCTGCCAAGGGCTGCGCGGCGCAGTGAGTACCTCTTCGATACCCAGGCTCCTGACACGCCCCTGAAACTGGCTTCCATAAACAGCGCCTCGATCCCGCAGGAGGTATTCCGGAGCCGTAT
>JASFKW010000218.1:0-4526 GCA_050118435.1 Gammaproteobacteria bacterium
CTGCGCGCCTTTCTCGAGGAGGCGGCCGGCATTTCCAAGTACAAGGAACGCCGGCGCGAGACCGAGAATCGCATTCGCCACACGCGGGAGAACCTGGACCGGTTGAATGATTTGCTCGAGGAGATCGAGAAGCAGCTCGAAAAGTTGAAACGCCAGTCGCGGGCCGCCGAGCGTTTCAAGGAACTCAAGGAGGAGGAGCGCCAGGTCAAGGCGGAACTGCTCGCCCTGCGCTACGGCGATCTGCACGAGAAATGCACGAGCCGGGAACGTCGGATACAGGTACGTGAACTGGAAATGGAAGCGGAACTCGCCGCCCAGCGCGCCATCGAGGCGGAGCTGGAACAGTCCCGCGATGGCCTGGCCGGGGCGAACGAGACCTTCAACACCGTGCAGGGCCGCTATTACAAACTTGGTGCGGACGTCGCCCGCATCGAGCAGTCCATCAAGCACGGCAGGGAGTCCCGCCAGCAGCAGCAGCAGGAACTGGCCCGCGCCGAACAGACGCTGGGTGAAATCGGTGAACATATCGGACGCGACGTCAGCCGGCTCGAGGATCTGGCCCGGGAAATCGCCCGTATAGAACCGGGGCTGGCCGAGGCGCACCGGCACAGCGAGGAGAGCGCCGGACACCTGCAGGATGCCGAACAGGCGATGCGCGCCTGGCAGGCGGAATGGGACGAATTCAACCGCCACGCCGCGGAGCGTTCGCAGTCCGTACAGGTCGAGCGCACGCGCATCGATCACCTCGAGCGACAACTGCAGCAGCTTGATGGCCGCCTGCAGCGCCTGCAGCAGGAGCAGCAGACCCTCGATAACGCCACGCTCGACGACGAAGTCGAACAACTGATCGGCGCGGCGCAGGAGCAGGAGGCGCTGGCCACCGAAAAGCAGTCACAGTTGCTCGCGGCCAGCCGGCGCATCACGGATATCCGTGACGGCATCGGGCATCACGAACAGGAAGTCGCGGCGCTGCAGAGCGCCCACCACGATTTGCGCGGGAAACTGTCCTCCCTGGAAACGTTGCAGCAGGCCGCTCTCGGACAACATTCCGGGCTGGTATCCGGCTGGCTGGAGTCCCGGGGTCTGATGGAAGCGCCGCGTCTCGCACAGGAAATCGAGGTCGAGGCAGGCTGGGAGCAGGCGGTCGAGACCGTCCTGGGTTTTTACCTCGAGGCGGTGTGCGTCGACGGACTGGAGAATGCCGGTGATCTGCTCGCCGGACTCGATCACGGCGCCATCGCCCTGTTCGATACCCGGGCGGCGGCCGAGGCGGGACAAACAGGCGACGCGCCGGCGGCACTCGCCTCCAGGGTGCGTTCACCCTGGTCGATGGCTGCCCTGCTGAACGGGGTGTATGCCGCGGAAACACTCGGCGAGGCGCTGGCCCGGAAGGATACCCTGGCCGCCCACGAGTCCATCGTGACCCGCGATGGCATCTGGCTCGGACGCAGCTGGTTGCGCGTCGCGCGCGATGTCGACGAAAAGGCCGGTGTGCTGCAGCGGGAACGGGAGATTGCACAGCTCCGGGAACAGGTCAGCGGGCAGGCCGGTCGCCTCGAATCCCTGCGCAACGCCATGGGCGAGGCGCGCGCCGCGCTGGTGGCGGCCGAGAGCGAACGCGAGACCTTGCAGGAGGAGTTCAACCAGGCCCATCGGCGCGCCAGCGATCTGCAGGCCGGCCTGGTCGCGTGCCAGTCCCGCATCGAGCATCACCGCACCCGCAGTCACGATGTCGGCAAGGAGACCGAGGAACTGCACAGTCAGAAGAGTGGCGGGCAGGAGGAATACACGGCGGCTCGTGACCGCTTGCAGGAGGCCCTGGCGGCCATCGAGCTCCTGAGCGCGGAACGCGAGGAGCGCATCGGCCGGCAGCAGGCGCTGGGAAGCGCACTGGAAGCGGCGCGGGAACAGGCGCACAGCGCCCAGCAGGCCGTGCACGAATTTGCGCTGCAGGCCGAGTCGGTGCGCACCGGCAAGGCGGCCATCGAGGAGAGCCTCGCGCGCATGCGCGCACAGTCCGTGCAATTGTCCGGCCGGCGCGATGAACTGACCGGCGTCCTTGCGCAGGGGGATAGCCCCATCGTGGAACTCGAGGCGGAACTCGAGGCGATGCTGTCGCAGCGCCGGGAGGTGGAAACCGAACTCTCCGGGGCGCGCAAGCAGGTCGAGGACATCGAACACCGCGTGCGGGAGCTGGACCAGGAACGGGTGCGCAAGGAGCGCTCCGTCGGCAGCCGGCGCGATGAGGTGGCGCAGGATCGCCTCGCCTGGCAGGAAATCAAGGTGCGCAGCGACACCCTGCTCGAACAGATCACCGCGGCGGGCTTCGATTACCCCGGTCTGCTGGAGACCATCGATCCGCAGGCCAGCATCGAGGTCTGGGCGGAGCGCTCGGAGCAGGTGGAATCGCGCATCCAGCGGCTGGGGCCGATCAACCTGGCGGCCATCGAGGAGTATGAGGAGGAGTCCAAACGCAAGGTCTACCTCGATGCGCAGCATGCGGACCTGACCGAGGCGCTGCAGACGCTGGAAACCGCCATTGCCAAGATCGACAAGGAGACGCGCGCGCGTTTCAAGGAAACCTACGACAAGGTCGACGCCGGCTTCCGGGCGCGTTTCCCGCGCCTGTTCGGCGGCGGGCAGGCCTACCTGGAGCTGACCGGCGAGGACCTGCTGGATACCGGCGTCACCGTGATGGCGCGCCCCCCCGGCAAGCGCAACAGCACCATCCACCTGCTTTCCGGCGGTGAGAAGGCGCTGACTGCCATCGCCCTGGTGTTCTCCATCTTCGAACTCAACCCCTCGCCGTTCTGCATGCTCGACGAGGTGGACGCCCCGCTCGACGACGCCAATGTCGGCCGCTATTGCGACATGGTGCGGGAAATGTCGGACCGCGTGCAGTTCATCTTCATCACCCATAACAAGGTCACCATGGAAATGGCCAGGCAACTCACCGGTATTACCATGCATGAGCCCGGGGTCTCCCGTCTGGTGGCCGTGGATATCGATGACGCGGTCAAGATGGCGGCGATGTAGACGGATTTCCGTTATCATTACCTCCTGGATTTCACTGTCGGACCCTGAGCCATGGATACACTGCGTTGGGTGATACTGCTAATCGGGATCGTCATCGTCCTGGGCATCTACGTGTTCAGCACCTGGCAGGCACGCCGGAACCGGGAGACTGAAGCCAGCCAGTCGAGGCGCCGCAGCGAGCGGGTACCCGTCGATGTGCTGTTCGACGATTACCCGGGCAATGAAGCCGTCGACGCCGAGCTGGAAAGCCTCGGCAAGCTGATCGCGGAGGATGCCGATGCCGGCGTTCATGTCGAGACTCCATCCCCTCCGGCCTATGTCCAGCCCGACAAGGTGGTGACCCTGTTCGTGCTGGCGCCGGGTGGTGTCCCGTTTCCCGGCACCTTCATCATGGACGCCATGAACGAGGCGAAGCTGCAGTACGGCGACATGCAGATCTTCCACTACCAGGAGACCGACGGCAACGGCCAGCGGACGCTGTTCTCCGCCGCCAATATCGTGGAACCGGGCACCTTCGACCCGGATGCCATGGAGAACTTCTCCACGCCGGGTCTGGTGCTGTTCCTCACGCTGCCCGGTCCCTTCGATGCCGTGCGGGCATTCGATGCCATGGTCGAGGCGGCGCGCTCGCTGGCCAACAGTCTCAAGGGGACCGTCTGCGACGCCACCCGCAGCGTGCTGACCAACCAGACCATCGGCCACATGCGCGAGGACATCATCGACTTCCAGCTCAGACAGCGGGTGGCCCGCAACGCCTCATGAGCGTGCCGAAGGGCACGCGCGAGCGCGCCCGGCAACTGCACGAACAGCTCCACGAGCATAATTATCGCTACTACGTCCTCGACGACCCGCTCGTCTCCGATGCCGAATACGACCGGCTGCTGCGCGAACTGCAGGAACTCGAGGCCGCCTGGCCCGAGCTGGTCACCCCGGATTCTCCCACCCAGCGCGTCGGTGCGACGCCGCTCAAGGCCTTCGGCGAGGTGCGCCACGAGGTGCGCATGCTGTCGCTGGACAACGCCTTCAGCGATGAGGAGCTGGCCGACTTCGACCGTCGCGTGCGCGAACGCCTGGAAGTCGATGCGGTGGATTACGCCGCCGAGCCCAAGCTCGACGGGCTGGCGGTCAGCCTGCTCTACGAAGACGGCGTACTCACGCGGGCCGCGACCCGCGGCGACGGGGTCACCGGCGAGGATATCACCGCCAATGTCCGCACTATAAAAAGTGTGCCGCTGAGCCTCTCGGGGCGGGGCATCCCGGCGCGGCTGGAAGTACGCGGGGAGGTGTATCTCTCCCACTCTGGTTTCGAGCGGCTCAACGCACAGGCGCTCTCCCGGGGCCTGAAACCGTTCGTCAATCCGCGCAACGCCGCCGCCGGCAGCGTCCGCCAGCTTGACCCCGGGGTCACGGCCGGGCGTCCGCTGGAAATCTATTGCTACGGCGTGGGCCGTGTCGAGGGCGGCGATCTGCCAATGCGGCACAGCGAGGTG
>JASFKW010000219.1:0-4500 GCA_050118435.1 Gammaproteobacteria bacterium
GACCAGTACGACAAAGCCGTGGGCTGGTTCGCCGGCAGGAGCATTGATCTGTTGGCATTGCTCACGGCTGAGGGTGCCGTGCAGATCAAGAGCGGTCGACTGAACAAGGCAAAACTCCTTTATCGTCTGCCGTTTTGCCTCAAGCCCCTGCCGAGCAAAGCATACACGGAAGGTGGGGGCGACGTGGTTAATTTTCGGTGCGCAACGGCAGATGGATTGACGGTACAGGATGTTCTTCCGCCAAGCATCCACCCCGATACCGGCAAGCGGTACGAATGGCATGGCGACTGGTGCAACCTGCCCGTAATACCGCAGGAGTTACTGGACGTGTGGTACGAGCTCCTAGGCGACATCAGCGAATTCCTGAAGCCCGGCAGGCCGCCGGAGGATTGGCAACATATCCCGACGTGGGAACTCCCGGTCGGTGTGCCGAAGTACACGCGAGCGCTGATTGAGCATGGAGATACAGAAGGGAGTTACAACGGTGATCGGTCGGCCATGCAGTTTGGCGTTATGAAGGACCTGATCCGCATTGGTGTGGACGACGAGACCATCATCTGCGTTCTGGTGGACCCTGAGTACAAAATCGCTGAGAAGCCAGTGCAGGAAGCGCACGGCGACATCAGTCTGGCGATGAAGAGAATTGCTCGCCAAGTGGGGAGGGCTCATAAGGCCGTTGAAAAGGAACGGGCAGACGAGGTCCGACAAAGGGAAACGCAGAAGCCACCACACGACGGAGAGCGCAGGGAACCTGACATGAGCTGGGCGACGGAATACGTTTTGACCGATAAAGAGGCCGAGGAAATGAGTGACCCGGACTGGATATATGAAAACCTGATTATTCAGGGACACCTGATCGTCATTCCCGCACCCGCCAACGCAGGAAAGACCACCATCCTGATGCACATCGCAGGCGAGCTAGCAGCCGATTACAAGGTGTTTTACGTCAATGCCGACGTATCGGGTGGCGATGCCAAGAAAATGGTGAGCGAAGCGCGGGAGAAGGGGTACAAGCTGCTTTTGCCGGACATGAAGGCGGGTCGCTCTATGGATGACGTTGTGAAGAAGGTTCTCGGGATGAACAAAATCAACGCCGACTATAGTGGCTGCGTCTTCTTTTTCGACACCCTCAAGAAAATGACTGATGTTATCAGTAAGTCCAGGGCCAAAGAGCTTTACAAGACGCTGCGCGGTCTGACGGCAAAGGGAATGACGATTGTGCTGCTAGCGCACACAAACAAGTACAACGATGCCGAGGGGCGGCCCATTTATGAGGGCACCGTGGATCTTCGCAACGACGTGGATGAAATGATCTATCTCGTTTCCCAGCACCATGACGATGGGGGTGTTACTGTATCTACCTTACCGGACAAGAAACGTGGATCGCACCAGCCTATTACATTCAAGATAAGTCCGCATCGGAAAGTCACGCAGGTGCCCGAGTATGTGGACGTGGTGGCGCAAACCAAGGAAGCCGAGCAACGTGAAAGGGACGCCACAATTATCGAGGCCATTAGTGATGCTATCCGCCAAGGCAAGCCTCGGCAGACCGAAATCGTGGGTGACTGCCGAGAGCACGGCATAGGCCGACGAACTGTCGAGCGGGTATTGCAGCGGTACTCCGGAGGTCCTGACAGACTCTGGCGACGGGAAAAGGCGTTCCAGAACAACGCGACGATTTACTCCTTGGTATGAAAAGCATTCCCCCAAATTCGTGTACAAAGTGGCAAAGTGGCCGAACGTGCAAACCGTACAAAGCGCCTTAGGAAAAGTCCTCAAAACGGACAATTTCCACAATCGTGAAGCTGTAAGTGCTTGTCGGTATTGGGCTTGTACACTTTGGACGGTATGTGCACTTTTTACAGTATGTACTTTGTACGGGGGAGTACTCAAAACCACCCTTTTGTGGACACAAAAGACGGCAACCCGCCAGCCGGTGATGGGCGGGTGATGAGGTGAAAGCATGAGCAAATCACCGGCACGGATACGGACGGGTGACAGGGTTACGGTGAAAGGCTGGCCGCCAGTGCAGATGGAAGTTGTGAACACCAGCGATCCGTCGTCGCTGACGGTCACGACGCCAAGCGGAGCGACGTTGAAGGTTGGCGGGCAGGCGGTGGTGTTGGCAGACCTCCACACCTTGGTACAACAGGAGGCAGGCAATGGCGCATAAGAGTAAAGCAAAGAAGAAACCTGCCCCAAACGCGTTGGAGATCGACGTGCGGCCTGGCGAAAGAGGCGACAGAGCTGTGGCTCGGAACCTGATAGCCCCTAGTGTTCAGGCAGCGTGCACGATCCAGACATTCGAGAAATCGGACTTTGAGCTGCGGGGGTTTATAGATGAGTTGTCGGCGCAGGTCGATGCCGTGCATTCGGGCGATATGGGGCGTCCGGAGGCCATGCTGATCACACAAGCCCATACGCTGAATGAACTATTCAACAATTTGACCCGGCGGGCCGCGTCGAATATGGGAGAGTATATGAACGCTGTGGAAACCTATCTCCGTCTGGCGCTCAAGGCGCAGTCCCAGTGCCGGGCCACACTGGAAACGCTATCGGCGGTCAAGAACCCGCCGGTAGTCTATGCCCGTCAGGCGAACATCGCTCAGGGACATCAGCAGGTCAACAACGGGACCACCCCGAGAAGGGAATCACGCACGCGGGAAAATGAAACCAGTCAAAGCAAACAATCAGGAGATGACAGTGAGTTACTATCGGACGCCAGAACATCGCAAGCTGAGAGCCGAATTGATCCATCGCTGGAAGCCGTGGGAGAAGTCGACCGAGCCGAAGACGAAGGAAGGTAAGGTGCGGGTGTCGAGGAATGCCTATAAGGGCAGCACGCGGCAGACGCTACGGGAACTGCGGCGTCTCTTAAAGGAACAGGAGGAAGCGCGGAAAACCTCGGAACGGGAATTCGGAGCCTTGCGTATCAAGTAAGTGGAGTACAGCCGATGTTGCTTTGGCTTGGGAGCATTGAACGTGCCGCACGATTTTTGGACATGTCGTCGTTTTTGGCGCCGAAAAGTGAGGTATGAGCCACGATCAAAAGGCTGCGCCAGAACGCCATCTAGAGGGTGTTAGACAAGACATCCGGAGGTTGACGACGATGATTGACAGCAGTGAGACAATTGAGCGAGTTCGGAAGAACATTAACGCACTGGGACATCCCAAAGACGGCGAGATGGTTCCTGGGCTTTGGGATCGAGTCGCGCTGAGAATAATGAGCGAATATTCCGAGCTTCAGGAATTAGCAGCAGCTCATCAGAAGCAGTCGGAGGGTTCGGGTAATGTTGCAAAACACGGAGGGAATTACCCCTGATTATGCAGGAAAGGAACAGGTATGGAGAGAGATACGAGATTCAAGCCGGGAGTATCAGGTAACCCATCAGGGCGACCTAAAGGCGTCGGCAAGGTCGCGAAGCTAAGGGCGCTCCTGGAGCCTCGGGCGGAGGAGCTGGTCGAGAAAGCCATGAGCATGGCCTTGGAAGGCGATACAACCGCTCTCAGGCTGTGTCTGGAGCGTCTGGTGCCGCCGATCAAGATCAAAGACGAACCTGTGAGGGTACAGGGCTTGGACGGTAGCCAGAGCCTCGTAGAGCAAGGCCAAGCCATCATCAGTGCCGTGGCCAAGGGCGCAGTCACCCCGAGCGAGGCGGCCACCCTGCTCCGGTCTCTTGCGGCACAGTCACGGATAATCGAGATCGAGGATCTGGAGCGGCGAGTTGCTGCATTGGAGGGACATGGTGGGCGTTAAACAGCGGGTGAAGGTGTTGGAGCGGGAGCGTAGGGCTAACAAACCGACTCAAATAGTGTTTCCGAAAAACGGCGAAACCCAAGAGGAAGCGAAAGCACGTTACCTTGCGGAAGGACATGTTCTCGACGAGGAGCTGATAGTCTTTTTCCCGCCTGGGTTGTAAAGGCATAAATCGGACTGGAGACAATCGGGATGAGTGTGAAGAAACGCGTTCAGACACTGGAACGGGAAAGCACCGCTGATCAGTTCATCGTGGTGACTACGGAAGACCGAGAATCCCCCGAGGAAGCGGAAGCGCGCTTCAGGGCCAGCGAACAGGTGCAGGAGGGTGCCAGGTTAATTGTGTTCCCTCTTGGTACGGAGAATGTGTGAATCGTGATAGGAGGCGACTGAGATGAGTTTGGGAAAGCGCATCGAAAAGCTTGAAGAGCAAACGTCTCCACCTGAGAAGCGCATTGTTGTGATGCCCCTAAAAGATGGCGAATCAGAAGAGAATGCGATGGAACGGTATATTGCCAATGGCGGCAAGAAACCTGTAGGTGGTCGCCCTTATATCCTGTTTGCAGACTCCGTGGATCTAAACGCCTGACTGTCAAAACGCAGGATCTGGGATCGACTCCCTGATTATCCGGGACGAGCGAATCCTGGCCGGTTCCCAGTTGCCGGTCTGAACGGCAGGTTACTGCTCCGAGTCGGTCCTACAGGAAACACTTATATGCGATTTCGCTAAACGACAAAAACCG
>JASFKW010000220.1:0-4483 GCA_050118435.1 Gammaproteobacteria bacterium
AGCGGAGACACGCCCGCCTCCGGGGGACGGAAAAACAGCCACCAGAGCAGCGCCAAGAGCAGCAGCTTGACCACGAGAACCGTTGTCAGGTGGCGTGCCAGCGGGTTTGCCCAGAGACTGTCGGCTTCTGTCGAGCGCATGTCGCTTCAGCCCGGTTAGTAGCCGACTTCAGCGGTCTGTTGTCGGTCGGCGATCTCTGCCGCACTCGAGCCTGCAGCTGGCGGAATTTCCGCGCAGTTTGTGAGCTCGCCGATGCCGGCAGGCCCGCCGGCCACCGCAAGGCCGCCGCTGGTTGACACCGGCACCGGCAGGAAAGTAGCCGTAATCGATACTTTCATCACATACCTCTGTAAGTCCGCAGTCGCAAATTCATTCATTGAGCCGCTTGCTGACGTCCCTCCGCCGCGGCTGCCGGCCGCTGCGTGGGCTGGCGTCGCCGCGGCGGCTTCGGGGACGGCCACCACCATCTGTGACGTATGCGCCTCCATCGGCTGCATCCTTCTGCGGCGGTCGGTCGTCGCTTCAGGCAAAAACCCCACAGCCCCGGTTGTCCTCCAGACTGTCTGTTTGCCAGACCCTGCCCCGCGCCAGCTCCAGCCGTTTCACGGCGACAAACTCTGCGCGTGTCATCCGGGGCCGCAGGTCGACATTGCCCGCGCATTCGTCGCCGATGGTGCTCCCACGCCTGTGGCCGGTAGCACGACCCGGACAGACCAGGGTTTCTTTCGGCAAGACAAACAGGCGATCTCGGACACTGTCGAAAAGCCTGTCCGCATCGGCGTCGTCACGGTGGCAGGGCCCCGTGGCGCCGGCCAGCAGCGTGTGGCCCGTAAACACGCGGTCGCGCCACAGGTAGCTCATGGAACAGGCGCTGTGTCCGGGCGTTTCCATGGCGTTGATGCGTTCCTCTCCCATGAAGATGCTTTCGTCGTCGACCACGCGCCGGTCCACACACACCAGATCGACGCAATTGTGAGCCACGACCTGCGCGTCGGTGTCGGCGCGCAAGGCCGGTGCCGCGCTCAGGTGTGATTCGTGGAGGTGCGTCTCGATGAGGTACACGAGTCGCAGGTCAAGCCGGCGAATGACCGCTCCATAATCGGTTCGAGCGTCCACGTGCGGGTCCAGAAGGGCGGCGTAACGGGTGACTGGATCGGCCAGCAGGTAGCTGATGTCTCCATCGTCTGTGCAAAATTGACGGAAAATCACCCTGGCTCCGGTCCTGGAAAAACGCCTTTATAGGCACACTAACCCAGAAAAAGCACGCATCGTGCCAGGCGGAGAACAGCCGGCACATGTCTTGTTATGCTGTTGTTTCACATATTATTATCTTGTTTTTAATGCGGTTTAAAACTGGCCGCACCTGCAATCACATGCCATTTTCGGCATTTCTTGCTATCCTTAAATGCCAAATACGGCATCAGAAGTCATCGATCATGATCCGCAACCTACGCTTCGATGAACACGCCACGACGGAGGTCACAGCGGTGCTCGACGTGATCGGCGCGCCGGCCGTGGCCCTCACGCCGCACTACCGGATTCTGGCCGCCAATCAGGCCTATCGCGACACCTATGGCGACGGAAGACCCCTGCACGACCGGTCCTGCTACGAAGTCTCGCACCACTACACAGTGCCCTGTGACCGCGCGGGCGAAAGCTGCCCGCTCGCCGGCTGTCTCTCATCCGGCCGCAAGCAACGCGTGCTGCACCTGCACCAGACGCCGCGCGGCGAGGAGCACGTTGATGTCGAGACTCATCCGGTTCGCAATGAGCAAGGCGAGATCAGCTATGTCATCGAGATCATGCGCGAAACCAAAACCGCCAGCAGCCGCGCCGATGCCAACAGCATGGTCGGCCGTTCACCGGCCTTCAACCGCATGCTGGAGCTGGTCAACCGCGTGGCGCCCGCCGAAACCGCCGTCCTGCTGCAGGGCGAATCGGGCACCGGCAAAGAGCTGGTCGCGCGCGCCATACACGACAACAGCCCGCGCAGCGACAGGCCCTTCGTCGTGGTCGAGTGCTCGGGATTGACTGAAGCCTTGTTCGAGAGCGAGCTGTTCGGCCACGAGAGAGGCGCGTTCACCGGCGCACACGCCAGAAAGGTCGGGCTGGTGGAGGCCGCCGAAGGCGGCACCCTGTTCCTCGACGAAGTCGGTGACATTCCGCTTGCTCTGCAGGTCAAGCTGTTACGCCTGCTGGAAACCGGCAGCTATCGACGCGTCGGCAGCGTCGATCCACAGCACGCTGACTTTCGCCTGGTGACGGCAACGCACCACAACCTGCAGGCCATGGTCAACGAAGGCAGCTTCCGTCGCGATCTCTTCTATCGCATCGCCGCCTTTCCCATCGCGCTGCCCGCACTTCGCGAGCGCAGCGAAGATCTTTCCCTGCTCGTCAAGTCACTGTTGTCGCGCCTCTCCCCGAATCGCAGCTTCAAGCTGTCCGTTGAGGCCCTCGCCCGTCTGCAGCGCTACGCGTTCCCGGGCAATATCCGCGAGTTGCGCAATATCCTGGAACGCGCCACGCTGCTGGCCGATGATGACCTGATCCTGCCGGAACACCTGCCCGAGGAAGTGCGCAGCGCGGGCGCCGAACCCGGGGACGGTCCGCTCCCGGATACCGAAGAAATTGTGCCGCTCGAGGAAATGGAAAGACGCTACCTGAGCCAGGTCGTCGCGCGATTCCAGGGTGACCGCGACAGTCTCGCCGACAAGCTCGGCATCAGCAGGCGCACCCTGTTCCGAAAGCTCCGTGACCTGCGTGAATAGGGGACAGACCACGGTTTATCCAGTGCTATCGGATCGGTTGCACTTAGCGATTCTCCCGTTCTGACCGGGCACAACCCGTCGCCTCAGCTTTCTTCCAACCACTCAGTAGAACAAGGACGGCGATAAGCGCGAGAGCCACCAGACTCTGTTTAATGAGCATCCGTCTTCGATTCGTATCCACATCGACATTAATGGATATGAAACCTACCCGGCCGACAGTCATTTTTCAGTGGAAGCCGACGCCCCATGCTCTCATGCCGCCAGCGCACCAGTGGTGCCAATAGGCTCTTGAGCCTCGAGCCGTAATACTGGCGGCGAAGCAACTCACGTGCATTCCCGCGCGCTTCCTGGCGCCGCAAGGCCCAGCGATAGCCCCGGTTGCCCAGCAGGCTGTACAGGAAACGGTTTACCTCTGCCGTCGCCATCAGGCCGCCCAGCTCTTCCTGCCATTGTTTGTCGTAATCATCGCCATGCAACAGGCTGCGCGCGGCCAGCACCCCTGAGCTGATGGCCGCGCGCATCCCGAACCCCCACAGGCTGTCCTGAAAACCGGCCCGCTCGCCTGCCACCGCGATGCTCCCGGAACGTGCGGTCAACGGGATGCGGAAATTGCCCACACCACCGTGCGGACGGGGATCGATCATCTCCAGTCCTGTAAGGCGTTTGAACGCCTCGACGGTGCGCTGCGCGTAGCACCTCTGCTGCCTGAACCCGGCGAACATGCAGGTTTTGACCGTTCCCTTGCCACCCATAACGAGCAGATAAGCGTAGCCCCGCGGGGCGAGGGTGTCGTCGCAGATCACCCAGAAGCCATCCGGCATGCGCGTATCGAAGTGGAAACCGACGGCGATGGCATCGGCCTCCTTGGGACCGGTGGCAAGAATGGCGGGCCCCGACAGACGCTGCACGCGACTGTTGAAGCGGACTTCCACGCCGAGCCCCATCGCCTGATGCAGCAACGCCGTGTCCAGCGTGTGCGGGCCAGGACCGCGTTCCACCATGTAGAACAGCGGCTCGTCGCTGCGGATCGCATAGCCCTTGTCCCAGGCATCAAAGACCGTGCCGCAGTGACAGGGCAGCCACTTGAAGCTGGTGGCCACCCCCAGTTCCCGCAGCGCCGCCAGGGCATCCTGCAGGGTGGTCCAGTTCTCCAGCCCCTGCAGGTCGCGCCTGAAGCGGTGCCCGACTTCGGCCTGTGCCTCGTGCACAATAACCGATCGTCCCGCTCGCGCCAGGGTGATGGCGGCGGCCAGGCCCGCCGGACCGGCGCCGGCGATATGGACTGCACCATCGCGCATCACCGAGCCCGAAGCTCCCTATTCACAGACATCATGCTTACATTTTTCGCGGGTGCGGATGTAGTACACGGCTTCGACCGGCATCACGGCGATGATGCCGTCGCCTTCCAGACCGGTGTGCGCCGCGTCCATGATCGCCCTGGCCACCTCGTCGGCGCGATGCTGCCCAACGAAGACGTCCACACGTACGTGAGTGAGCATCCAGTCCGGCGTATAGAAATCGGCATACTCCCCATAGCCTTTTCCCCTGGTCACGCTCACCCCTGGAACGCTCAATGCCTGTAACGCCATCTCCACGGGCTCAAGCGAATCCGGCCGTATGATGGCGGTCACTTTTCGAAATTCCATGCCGACCTCCTCGAATCAATCATCCGGGCGCCAGACTCTGCGGACGGCTCAACGGCAGATAACCTCTAT
>JASFKW010000221.1:0-4445 GCA_050118435.1 Gammaproteobacteria bacterium
ACCTGCCAAGGCTTTTGACGTTTAAGGCCTTTGACGTTTATCGATATTCGAGATAGAGTCGAAGGGATTGAATGTACCTTCTCTTAATCCATCGCAAGACCAGTGCCTAGTGGCTTAACAGCTGGACGGTGGGTCCCAAAACAGATTCAAATCAGATTGCGGCACCCATATTTCAAAGTGATTCGAAGGACCCACTGTGTTGAGCCGGGTGATCGCGGCCTGTACATTCCGGGGTGCAGGATGGGCGTAGCGTTTCTTATCTGCTTTCCTCCGCCTCGTCACCCAGTCATGCGTCCGGATCACCGCCCGGCGGACTACTACAGTGCACCGGTCTGCCTCGTAGCCAATTTATCGTTTCTGCGCGCAGATACAGGGACCGATCTAACGGTCGAACGAAGATTAATGCCACAGTGATTAATGCCATAGTATTCGGTTTCCTTGCCACACAGTCATTTACAGATACAGCATTATTTTGAGGGGGACTACGGGCCATGAGGACGCTGCTGATCGACAACTACGACTCCTTCACGTTCAACCTCTATCAGCTCATCGCAGAAGTCAATCGGGTTCCGCCACTGGTGATCAGAAATGATTCCGCGTCCTGGTCCGAGATTCGAGATCTTGATTTTGACAACATTGTTATCTCACCGGGCCCGGGGCGCCCTGAGGTTCCGCGAGATTTCGGAGTCTGTTCGGAAGCCATTCGCGAAAGCACCGTTCCGCTTTTAGGCGTCTGCCTGGGTCATCAGGGTTTATGTCACCTTTTTGGTGGCAAGGTCGACTACGCCTCGCAAGTAATGCACGGTCGTCCCAGCGATATCCATCACACCGGTGAGGACATCTTCCGAGGACTTCCGTCCCCGTTTACCGCCATTCGCTATCACTCGCTTTATGTCAGTCAACTCTCCTCCGATCTGGAAAAGCTGGCCTGGACCGATGACGGCATGATTATGGGTGTCAGACACAGGACACGACCTGTCTGGGGTGTCCAGTTTCATCCTGAGTCGATCTGTACTGAGTACGGTCATGCACTTATCGAGAACTTCCGCTCGCTGACAACGGCCTCGATCAAGAGTAACCCACCGCGGCGCCGTTCTACCGATCCGGGTCGCGCAAAAACGGATAGCCGCCTTTACAGCGTGGTCCCGGAAGGTACGGGAACCTTCGCCGAATCATCAGTGTCCCGACGTGGCATGCTCAACGGCAAGCCATTCCGGGTGTATTTTCGGCGTATCCCGGCTCATGTAGATGCCGAGCAGGTCTTCATGAATCATTTTGCGGAGACAACGCCCTGTTTCTGGCTGGACAGCGCCCTGGTTCGCGGTTTTTCGCGTTTTTCGTATGTTGGGAATGCCGCGGGTCCTCACGCCGAGTTCATAAGGTACAGCCTACCTGAAAAGAAGGTCACCGTTGAACGCGATGGGCGAACAGACGTTTACAACGAAACGATCTTTTCGTATCTCGACCGTGTAATCAGGGAACGGCAGACGGCTACCGAAGGACTTCCCTTCGATTTCAATTGCGGATATGCGGGTTACCTGGGTTATGAATTGAAGGCAGACTGTGGCGCCGATGCGGCACATCTCTCTCCGACCCCTGACGCTGCGTTCATCTTTGCCGATCGTCTTGTCGCCTTCGATCATGAGGAAGATATCGCCTATCTGGTCTGCCTGGACGATGAGGACCATGAGCAACGGGCGCTCCAGTGGCTCGATGAGATGTGTGAAAAGCTGCTCAACATGCCGCCGATTCCCCCATGGAGCAGAGTGCTGCATCCGGAGGACGTGAAACAGACTTTCCGACACACACCCGAGCAATATCTTGCGCTCATTCGAGAATGTCAGAAAGAAATCAAGCGTGGGGAATCATACGAAATCTGCCTTACCAACATGATCACCCAGCACGTGAATATCGACCCGACCAACACCTATCGGGCATTGCGGCAGCGGAATCCTGCGCCCTATGCGACTTTTCTGAATTTCCCGGGCGTGGCGGTATTGAGCTCATCACCGGAGCGTTTTCTGACCATCGACCCAAACGGTATCGTTGAATCAAAACCAATCAAGGGAACGCGCCCGCGCGGTGCGACCAAGGACGACGACGAGAGGATCTATCAGGATCTGCGTACCAATGAGAAGGACCGGTCCGAAAATCTGATGATCGTCGATCTGTTGCGCAATGACATCGGCACCGTTAGCGATACCGGCAGCGTTTATGTGTCGAACATTTTTACTGTTGAGAGCTACGCAACCGTCCATCAACTCGTGAGCACCGTACACGGGCGGCTACGCCGGGGAATATCCGCAGTGCAATGTGTCCAGGCGGCCTTTCCCGGCGGCTCCATGACAGGTGCGCCGAAGAAAAGGAGCATGGAGATCATTGACCGCCTGGAGGCGGGACCGCGTGGGATTTACTCGGGCTCAATTGGTTTCTTTGGGCTCAATGGCAGCGCCGATCTGAGCATTGTGATCCGCACCATTGTCGCTACGCCCGAGGACGTGACCGTGGGCGTAGGAGGTGCGATTATCGATCTTTCCGATCCGCAGATGGAGCTTGAAGAAATGATCCTGAAATCCAGGGCCCTTGTCGCCGCCCTGTCGGAGACTTCGTTCGGGCCTCCCAAATCGCACCGGGGAATAGAACAGCTTGAAGATCGTCCTGAGGTTGAAGCTCGCGCGATCAAACCGGGATCCGTTTGAACTGGAGCGATGGGGGCTCAAGTGGCAGACCTTGGAAAATTTCGCAGCGAACTGAATGAGATCGATGAACAGATTGTAGCGCTGCTCGGCCGACGCTTTACAATCATTCGAAAAGTAGCGGATTACAAGAAGGCTAACCAGGTTCCCATGATGCAACCTGGCCGAGTCGAGGAAGTAAAAGACCGATGCGCCGCGTTGGCTGCAGCCCATGACGTAAATCCCGATCTGGTGCGTAAGCTGTATGGTTTGATTATTGATGACGCCTGCCGGGTGGAAGATGAGATTATCGATGAACCCTGAACGGCAGTCAGTCCCCGCGATTAGGGCTCGGAATCTAGAGCTCCGCGGTTTCCCCCAAACAGCTGATGCCTGAAAAAGCGAGATGGATTTCCTCGGCCGTCGTGCTTGGCGGCAACGGCGCCATGGGTTCGCTTTTCTGCACCCAACTGGCCAGAGACATTGACCACGTCACTGCCATTGATTCAGACACGGCTTCACCGCTGCGAACTGATAACGTTGTATCTCTTTACGCTGATGCGTGCAATCTGAGCGGCGAAGCCAAAGCCGCGCTGGCGGATGCTGATCTGGTGATCATGGCGCTCCCCGAGCATGTTGCATCGAGTGCCCTGGGCGGCATTACATCAAGCCTCCGGCCAAAGGCGCTGCTCGTTGACACTCTTTCCGTCAAAACTCACATAGTCAAGGCCATCGGCGATATCCGGCCATCCGGTGAAAGCCTCAGTATTAACCCGATGTTTGCACCTTCATTGGGCTTCGCCGGACAAAGCACAGCAGTGATTATTCTGGACCGCGGGCCATTGGCGAGCAGATTTCTTGAGCTGATGGAATCGTGGGGCTGCCAGCTGGTTTTTCTGACCGCAGAAGAACATGACCGGATGACAGCGATGCTACAAACGATTACGCATGCCGCGATTCTCACCTTCGGCATGGCCCTACACAAGCTGGATTACGATCTGGTTGCTGTCGAACCGCTCATGCCACCGCCACATCGGACAATGCTTGCGCTTGTCGCACGCATCCTGAATGCCGATCCGGAGGTCTACTGGGATATCCAGTCGAGCAATCCCTTTGCCGCCGGGGCTCGGGCGGCCCTTGAGGACGGCGTAAGAGAGCTTTGCCAGGTTGTTGACAGGGAAAACCGGGCGGATTTCCGGCATATAGTCGATACGTTGCATTCGCTTTTCGGCGAGGAAAGTCTGCAGATATTTCAGGAGTACTGCGGCAGAATGTTCCAGTTGCGGTAGCGGTCAAGGTAGACATCTGGCACTGTGGTTTCCATGGAATAACAAAAACGAATTGATTGTCTCCTCGATTTAGACGGCTATAAATTAGCATGAAACGTAAACAGGGCAGAGTTTCAATCGGCAGAAAGCTCCTATTCGCAGTGAAGCTTACCATCACGCTCACCCTGTTGGCGTGGATTATTGTGATCATTGACTGGCATCTATTTTGGTCAAATCTGACCCAAATAGATGCCTACATAATCTTGATAGTCGTTGCATCGCGCTTTCTCGGCGTGGCGATAAGCACGTATAAATGGCAGCAACTTCTCGCAGTGCATGGCCTCCGTTATCAGTTTGGGCAATTACATCGCTGGTATCTCGCTGGTATGTTTCTCAGCACGTTTCTTCCTACCACTATTGGGGGAGACGGTTACCGTATCTATAAAACTCTCGACAACCCAAGGGCCAAATCCTGTGCCGCTCTCCCTGTCATTGTGGAACG
>JASFKW010000222.1:0-4407 GCA_050118435.1 Gammaproteobacteria bacterium
TGCTGCGGCCACCGGCGGGCTGCGGTGCGGCGGCGCGCGACACGGCAGCAGGTGCACGCACGGCACCCCGAGCCCCTGCTGAACCTCGAGGGCCGGGCGCAGATGTCCGAAATGAACCGGGTCGAAGGTACCGCCGAGAATACAGAGCATGGGCTAGGGTCTGTCAGCAGCCCCTGATCCGCGCTCACCGGCGGATATGGCCATCGCCGAGGACAATGAACTTCAGCGTGGTCAGGCCTTCCAGACCGACCGGACCCCGGGCGTGCAGCTTGTTGGTGCTGATTCCGATCTCCGCGCCCAGGCCGTATTCGAAGCCGTCGGCGAAGCGCGTTGAGGCGTTGACCATGACCGAGCTGGAATCGACCTCGCGCAGAAAACGACGCGCGCGGCTGATACTCTCGGTGACGATGGCATCGGTGTGACCGGAGCCGTGTGCGCGAATGTGCTCCATGGCGGCGTCCAGGTCGTCGACCACGCGCACGGCCAGAATCGGGGCGAGGTATTCCTCGTCCCAGTCGCTTTCACGCGCCGCCACGATGTCGGGCAGCACCTTGCGCGTGCGTTCACAGCCGCGCAGCTCCACGCCCTGTTGCTGATACAGCTCCGCCAGCGGCGGCAGCACGCGCTCGGCGATGCCGGCCGCCACCAGCAGGGTTTCCATGGTGTTGCAGGTTCCGTAGCGCTGGGTCTTGGCGTTGAAGGCCACCCTCACCGCCTTATCGACATCCGCGTGGTCGTCGACATAGGTGTGGCAGACGCCGTCCAGGTGCTTGATGACCGGAATGCGCGATTCGCGGCTGACGCGCTCGATGAGCCCCTTGCCGCCGCGCGGCACGATGACGTCCACGTAGTCTTCCAGTCTCAGCAGCTCACCGACCGCGGCGCGGTCCGTGGTCGCCACCACCTGGACCGCCGTAGCGGGCAGCCCGGCCTGCTCCAAGCCGTAATGGATGCAGCGCGCAATTGCCTGGTTCGAGTGCATCGCCTCGGAGCCACCGCGCAGTATGCAGGCGTTGCCCGACTTCAGGCACAGGGCCGCGGCATCCGCCGTGACGTTCGGACGGGACTCGTAGATGATGCCTATCACCCCTAGCGGCACCCGCATACGGCCGACCTGGATGCCACTGGGCCGGTAGTCCAGCCCGGTGATGGCCCCCACCGGGTCGGGCAGCGCGGCGACCTGACGCAGCCCCTCGGCCATGGCATCGATCCGCGCCTGGGTCAGCGCCAGCCGGTCGAGCAGAGCGGCCTCAAGGCCACGTTGCCCGCCGGCGCGGAGGTCTTTGTGGTTCTCCGTCTCCAGCCGCGGGCGCTCGGCCACCAGCGCTTCGGCAATGCCAAGCAGGGCGGCATTCTTTGCGGCGGTCTCGGCGCAGCCCAGCAGGTGCGCCGCCTCCCGGGCGCGCTGCCCGACTCCCCGCATGTAGCCGGGGACGTCGGGTGTCGTGGTCGTTCTCGCGGTCGTGGCCTGGCCCGTCTCGCTCATGAAATCCTTCGCAGTCAAGCAGATTCACTGACCGGGACCAGCCCGGCCAGCTCAAGGCTCAATTGTAACAGCTCGTCCCAGCAACTGCCCGCCGAGCGCCCCTTTATGACCCGGTCGATCCCGGCGCAGCGCTGCAGCCAGTCCCGCCATCGCTGCGCGGGAACACGCTGCAACACCCGCCCGATCAGCGGCTTGCGCTTCTCCCACACCCGATGCCTTGCCAGCACCTGCCCGGGCGCCGTCCCCCTGTCCAGCTCGGCCGCCATCACCGCCAAGACGCGGATTTCGCGGGCGAGCGCCCACAGCACCAGCACCGGCTCGATTCCCTCCGCGCGCAGGCCAGCGAGCACCCGCTGCACAGCGACGACCTCACCCGCGAGCGCCCTGTCGACCAGCCCGAAAACGTCGTAGCGGGCGCTGTCCATGACGAGCTCGGTCACGGTCTCCAGATCCAGCACGCCGGGACCGTGGAGCAGATAGAGTTTCTCGATCTCCTGTGCAGCAGCCAGAAGGTTGCCCTCCACACGCTCGGCGAGCAGCTGCAACGCGTCGCGTTCCGCGCGCATGCCGTGCCTGCTCATGCGTCGCTCGATCCAGGCCGGCAGCCGAGAGACCTCCACCGGCCACACCGCCACGCAGACGCCCGCCTCATCCAGTGCCTGCACCCACTTGCTCCTGCGGGCCGCCGGCTCCAGCCTGGCCGACAGGATGAGCAGCAACCGGTCCTCGGGCGGTCGGGCCGCGTAGTCGCGCAGGGCGGCGACGCCCTCCCTGCCCGGCTTGCCGGTCGGCAGACGCAGCTCCAGCAAACGCTTTTCGGAGAACAGCGACAGGCTGTCGCAGGCCGCGCGCAGGCTGTTCCAGTCGAAGCCTGAATCGACACTGAACACCTGGCGCTCGGTGAAGCCCCGGGCGCGCGCCGCCGCGCGCACCGCGTCCGCACACTCATTGACCAGCAGCGTTTCATCCCCGTGGATGAAATAAACCGCGGTCAGTCCGCGCTGCAGCTCAGCGGCGAGCTGTTCCGGGCGCAGTTGGCTCACGGCTTGCGCATGCCCCTTTCGATCCGGGTCAGGATCTGGCGGGCCAGATCGCGCTGCATCTGCCGCCGGATCACCTCGGCCTCGCCGACCTTGCCGAGCAGCTGGGTGTCGTCAAAGACCAGGTCGCGCGTCATTCGCAGCGTCTGTGGCTCCAGCAGAACATTGCCCTGTGGATCCTCCACGGTGAAGATCACCTCCTGGAAAAGCTCGTACTCACTGGCCCGTCCCGCGCTGCCGACGGACAGCACGCGCCGCTGGAAGCGCTCGCGCATGATCCTGATCACCGCGGTGGCGTCGTCCCTGTCCTCGGTCACCTCCGCACCGGCTGAATCCAGCTCGATGCGCAGCTCCTGGGCCACACCGCTGTAGCGGTCCTCAGATGCCAGATAGGTCGATTCCAGCACGTCCGGCAGCTTCGCGTTGTCGCGCAGGTGGAAACCACAGCCGGTGAGCAGACCCAGGAACGCGGCCCCCGCCGCCAGCAGCCCGGTCTGCAGCGAGCTCATCATCACACCCCCCTCCTCAGCCCACCACCAGATTGACCAGCCGTCCCGGCACGGTGATCGCCTTGCGCAACGGCTTGCCCTCGATGAAGCGCTGGACGTTGGGCTCGGCCAGCGCCGCCGCGCGGATCGCTTCGTCGTCGGCGTCCACGGCAACGTGGATCCTGCCGCGCATCTTGCCGTTGACCTGCACCACGAGCTCGATGCTCTGTCTGACCAGGGCGACGTCGTCGGCCTCGGGCCAGGATCGATCGACCACGGCCTCGCTGTGACCGAGCGCCTCCCAGAGTGCCTGGCTGATATGCGGCACGATCGGTGCCAGCATCAGCACGATGGATTCCAGCGCCTCCTGCCGCAGGGCCCGCCCATTGTCGGACGGATCCTCGAAGCGGCCCAGGGCGTTGAGCAGCTCCATGTTGGCGGCGACGGCGGTGTTGAAGGTGTAGCGCCTGCCGACATCGTCGCCGACCTTCCGGATCGTCTCGTGAACATTGCGGCGGAAAGCCCGCTGCCGTTCATCGAGCGCCCCGAGCTGCAGCGGCGGTGCACCCTCGCGGATGTGGGCGCGCACCGCGCGCCAGAGCCGGTGGAGGAAACGCGATGCCCCCTCGACGCCGGAATCCGACCACTCCAGCGACTGTTCCGGCGGCGCGGCAAACATCGTGAACAAGCGGACCGTGTCGGCTCCGTAGCTGTCTATGAGTGCCTGGGGATCGACCGTGTTGCCCCTGGACTTCGACATCTTGGAGCCGTCCTTGTTGACCATCCCCTGGGTCAGCAGACGTGTGAACGGCTCGTCTCCCCTGATCAGGCCCATGTCGCGCATCAGCTTGTGGAAGAAGCGCGCATACAGCAGGTGCAGAACGGCGTGCTCGATGCCACCGACGTACTGGTCCACGGGCGTCCAGTAGTTGACGCGCTCATCGAGCATCCCCTGGTCATAATCGGTGCAGGCATAGCGCGCGTAATACCAGGACGACTCGAAAAAGGTGTCGAAGGTGTCGGTTTCGCGCTCAGCGTCGCCGCCGCATCTCGGGCAGGTGGTCGACAGGAAGCCAGGATCCTGCTTCAGCGGCGAGCCGGCGCCTTCGAGCACCACGTCACGCGGCAACTCGACCGGCAGCTGATCGTCGGGCACCGGAACCGAGCCACAGACGGGGCAGTTGATCATGGGAATGGGGCATCCCCAATAGCGCTGCCGGGACACGCCCCAGTCGCGCAGGCGGAAATTGACGGTCCTGCGCCCCTTACCCCCGGCCTCCAGGTGCGCGGCAACGGCATCAAAGGCCTGCTCCGAGGTCAAGCCGTCGAAGACACCGGAATGCCTCAGGACGCCTTTCTCGGTAAAGGCCTCCCGATCCAGGTCGGCGGCGCC
>JASFKW010000223.1:0-4394 GCA_050118435.1 Gammaproteobacteria bacterium
CCCAGCCACGTCGCAACGTTGCCCGCAATGTCTGTCGGCGTGTATCCGCTGTGGCCCTCGTGGTCCGGATCGTGGGCGCAGTCGGGCGCAGGCGGACAGCTGTCCGTCTTGCTGCCCACCATATCCACGTCCATTCCGGCGTCGAGCAGATCGAAATACAGCCCCGGCCGGTATCCCTGGCGCCGGGTGATCGAATCACCCAGCGGCATGATGCGCACCGGCGCCCCGCAGCCCCGATAGCCGCGCTGCAATCCAACCACCCCGTCCGCATAGTGACGCCGGATCTCGCTGTCCGGCAGCACACGATCGTGCAGGGCGATCTCGTCGATAATACCGGCAAAGTGCTGATCCGACCCTCCCTGCAGCCACCCGATGTTCAGGCTCGAGTCATCCACGAAATGCCCGGTATAGCTGAGCGAGATCGAAGCCTCCTCGACACCGTCCACGTATAGCAGATTCTTCCCGCTGATCGCATCGCGCACCGCGACCACATGGTGCCACTGCCCATCGGCGATGTCCGTGGTTCCGACCAGGTCCTCCCCGGCACCTGCACCGCTCGTGTCGATCAGCCGGAACCGGGCATTGCTGCCCTCGCAGCCCAACGACCATTCCAGCTGGCTGACCGCATCCTTTCGGCCGACAACAGTTTCGCCCGTGATGCTGCAAGGCGAATCGCGCTTGATCCAGGCCTCGAGGCTGAACCGCCCGCTATTGGACCAGTCGAACGAATTGTCGTCTGCCACGTCGACCTCGTGGGCCATACCGTCGAACTCCTGAGCTCCACCGATCCGGCCGGTGGCCGGCGTCGGACAGGCACTGCAGGCAGCCGACGGCCCACTGTCCACCGCGTTGCTATAGCTGGACCCACTGGCTTCGTCCAACTTCCAGTAATGAATCAACCCCAGCGGCTCTCCCCCGCCGCTCACGGCGGCGACGCTCAAATCGACCGAAGCGCTGTCATTGCCGGCATTCGGATCGACCTGATCCAGACCGCCTACGCTGGCCGTGTTGGTGAGCGTGCTGCCACCCGTGCCCGCATCCACCGTCGCCGTGAGATTCAGGGTCGCCGTCTGCCCGTTCGCCAACGCTCCCAGAGTCCACAACCCGCTGGCGCTGTCGTACGAGGTACCAGAAGCCCCGGTGTCATATCCGACATAGGTGAGGCCCGTCGGCAACACATCGCTCAGCGCCACCCCGGTAGCGTCGATGGGACCGTTGTTGGTCACCGATACGGTATAGACAATCGTGTCACCTTCGTGCGGGTTGGTGTTGTCCACCGTCTTGGACACGGACAAATCCGCATCGGTGGGATTGGCCTCCGTAACCTCGTTGTTCTCAGGCTGAGTGTCAGGACTCTGCTCAGGCTGAGTGTCGAGCGTGGATGACTGGATTGGGGGTTGTGTATCCGATGCTCCACCACCACCGCACCCAACCAACACCCATACGAAGCATGTCAGCAGGAGCCAGTGGGTGGGAAACCGTAACTGGAACATCACGGAAGGTGGTATCAATGGTCCCGTTCTCAGCTCACCGCGCTCATGAAGCTCGGCACCGGTGCACCCGTGGCCTTGACGGCGTATCCACCGGTGACATCGCTTGGCGTGTTTGATCGCTTTATTATTTACGGAACTACAAGCCATTTCGGGCTCCTCATCCAGCTTGAGAGTGTCGTTGGGTAACGTCTGATAAGTGGCCTCAAGCAACGACCATACCAGCCGAGTACATTTTCTTAGGTGACTGATTCACAGTGCATTGCCCGGCACACGGCCTTGCGCAAGTGTTGGGGTTCAGCAACACTGGATGGGAACGTTTGGATCTGCGCCAACATTTCGAGGCCGCCACCAGGCTGCGGCAGATTGCCGCTCCTCAATAGGATACCAAAACGTCAATCACCGCTCCGCCTGGATTCGTATCGAGACTGCCAACCGGAGAGCCGCGCTTTGCATCAGCTGATGCCCGAAGCACAGCCAGTCCAAGAGCGGCGTCAATGCCCCCTTGCCTTCGGGTTCACGATGAGCATGTCCGGTGCCCGGTACGGCGGCATAGCGTCGCTCGACCAATGGCGGGTCTCAAGGCGCCAAAACCACCGAATGACCAAGGAGGGGGCAATTACTCATCGGCGCTGTACTATAATGCAGCCGCGACGCGGCCCTACCTGGCTGGAGAAGACCGCCTCTGCACATCTTTTGATGCTCGGCGGGTGCGAAGGTGACCTACTGGAGTCTGCGGAAACGTAAAGAAACATGGACGCTCACCTGGCAAGGCTGGCTGCTGACGCTGGCCGTGATGAGTGGCTCGCTTCTTTTCGTTGGCCGGCAGATTTATCCCTTCTTGGCCATGAGCGCTCCTATTCATGGTGAGATTCTGGTTGTGGAAGGCTGGATGCCGGATTCCGCCTTAAAGCAGGCGATCACATTATTCAATGCTCATGACTATCAACTGATCGTTGTTACCGGCGGTCCACTGGCACGAGGCTCTTACTTATCAGAGTATTCAACCTATGCAGAGCTGGCCGAAGCGACGTTACGGCGACTCGGAGTCAAGCAGAGCCAGATGGTGTCGGTCCCCGCACCACCTGCGCGAACAGATAGAACATTCGCGTCCGCCCTCGCCGTGAAGGCCTGGTTATCGCAATCAGACCTGGCAATCCATTCGATGGATGTGTTCTCTCTAGGTCCTCATGCCCGCAGGACGCATTTGCTGTTTCAGAACGCGATCGGAGACCAAATCGCAGTTGGTGTGATCGCTGCGGCCCCTTCAGCGTATGGTGCAGATGACTGGTGGACTCTGAGCAGCGGCGTGCGCGCGATCGTTGGCGAGGTGGTTGCCTACCTTTATGCACGGTTTATTTTCAGCCCGCCTGACGAGGAGACATGACAAGCTTCGCAAACGGCGGCATACCGCAGAAGACCTGACGATCTCGCCACGCTGGTGCCATCCTTCCGGGCACCCCTGCTAGCGATCGGCGGCCGGCGATCCCGCCTCACACGATCGCGATCAGGGGCGCGGGCCTCCCTGCAGCCGGTGCAGGGCATCGCGTGTCGGCCGTTGCAGCGAGCCGGCAACCGGCGTTGACCGGCCGCGTCCGGAGTATCGGCTGCGACGCGTCTATCTGGTTTTCGGTTTTTTCCTGCCGCTCGCCTGACCGGCCGTGGTCTTGCGCGCCGCGCTCTTGCTCGCGCTCTTCCTTCTGGCTGCAGTCTTTCTGGCGGCTGGCGCGGCTTTTTTTGCCGGCGCCGGTTGTCCCGCGACTCGCGCCTCGGCGGGCGCGGACTCCTTACCGGCTTGGGTCGCCGCGTCGCTTCGGGCACCGAGCCAGCCGGAAATCGTGTCTTTCACATTTGTCAGCTCCTCCTCCAGACTGGTTGCGGCCGACGCCAGGGCGCTGCGGCCCTTGGTGAGCAGACCGGACTGTTGCAGAAGACCTTCGTCGATTTCCTGCTCCGCCACAAGCCAGTCTTCCTCCGGTGACCCGCCCGTGAAACCGCGGCGCTCGGCGCGAAGATAAGCAGCCTCGCGGATCATCGCCTGGCGCTCTTCGGCGCTCAGATGCCGACCCAGCACAGCCATCCGCGCCGACTCGGTCAGTCCCTGAACCGCGACGCGCCCCTCGTGGACTTCGCCCAGGAAGCGGCGAAGGTGCGGACTGAAAGTGTCGCCGAACCTCTCCAGTGAAAAGTCCGCAAATTCGCGGACCCCGCGCCCGGTTGAAATGATGTGCTCGAAGGCCTCTTTGAGATAGGCTTTCGCTTCGTCGTATGTCGCCGACTCGAATCGGTAATTCTTGGCCATTACTGATATCCTCCGTCGTGCTCACGTTTTCATCCGCGGCTGATTGCATCAGACCGCTTCCGCCGGCCCTTTTTCGCCGTCCGGTCGCTGCATCTCCATCGGCCATCTGCTGCAGCCGTACCGGCGGGGCACTTGCGCACCCTGCTTCACCGCCTCGAGCAAGATAACCGGCCCGATGGCCCGCGCGGCTGAAAGCGCCATCGGCAGGCGCCTGATAAAACGAACCCTGCCACTCCCCGCAGCCACCAACGGATGTCCTGATCCGAAGCCAGGTGGAATCGCTCGGGCCCAGCCAGTGGATGTTGTCCCTCTTGAATTTGCCGCTCGGCTTGCAAGCATTCTGAGCGAAATCGCGATTTAGTCATGCCCGGCAATAGAATTCTATGGGTAGATCTACGCACACCGCGCCGTGGCCGGGCGCGGTCACGCTGAGCCGTCAGCCGTCTCGGTCGGATGCGGTGTCCGCTGAGCGGCGGGCGATCGGTGTCGAGCTCGATGAACAGATGCTTGCCCCTGGAGAAAACCCGCCCGACGCGACTGCCGGCAAGATCGACGGATCCCGCCGTCCGGGTATAGCCCGCGACCAGCTCGCGCCCCTGCAA
>JASFKW010000224.1:0-4333 GCA_050118435.1 Gammaproteobacteria bacterium
CCGCCTGACGCCAGGCAAAGTGCGCCAGCGGCCGCCAGTTCGCCGAGGCGCGAAGCGAGTAATACTGGGGGCCCAGCCGCTGCTGGGACTGCGGCAGCCAGGTCACCTCGGGCTCGGCCGTCGGTGGTGCCTCAGGCTCTGTCGACTGGACGGCCTCGTTGCGGGGCCAGACCTCGCCGCCATCGTTGGTGATCAGGTTCTTGAACACCACCAGCTCGATATCGTAGAGCTGCGGCTCCGCGCGGCCGTTGCTCACCGTCGCCGCCAGCAGCGCTGCGATGCCGATAAGAAGGGCGCGCCGCCCCTGTGCCCGATCCCGCCTGCTCATCGCGCTATCCTGCCTGAGTGTGAGGTCGGGCTCAACCGTCCGAGGAGCGTGCCGACGGTGGCAAGGCGCTGCTCGGCCGAAGGCATGGGGAAGCGGAAACGGATTTTGTCGGACCCGTCCAGCGTGTAATGCTGGGGCTCGGTCTGGATCAGGCCGACGATGGTCGCCGGGTCCACTTCCGGCTCGGGGCCGAACACCACCCGCCCGTGGTCCTCGCCCGCGTCGATCTTGCTGATGCCGAGGGGCTCGGCCCGGAGCTTAAGCTCCGTCACCGCAAACAGGTGTTTCACCGCTTCGGGCAGCAGTCCGAAGCGATCGATCATTTCCACTTGCAGCTCGCGCAGCTGCTCTGCATCGGAAGCACTGGCGATGCGCTTGTAGAGTGTCAGGCGGGTGTGCACGTCCGGCAGGTAGTCATCCGGGATCAGCGCCGGGATGTGCAGGTCGACCTCGGGCCCCTGATGCAGGGGGCGATTCAGCTCCGGCTCCCGTCCCGCCCTGAGCGCCTGTACCGCGCGTTCCAGGAGCTCGGTATAGAGGCTGAAGCCGATTTCGTGGATCTGTCCGCTCTGCTCCTCGCCGAGCAGCTCCCCGGCACCGCGAATCTCGAGGTCGTGTGTCGCGAGCGTGAATCCGGCGCCGAGATCCTCCAGCGATTCGATCGCCTCGACCCGCTTGATGGCGTCTTCGGTCATGGCCTTGCGGTGCGGCACCAGGAGATACGCATAGGCGCGGTGGTGGGAGCGCCCCACGCGGCCGCGCAACTGGTGCAGCTGGGCCAGCCCCAGACGATCGGCGCGATTGATGAGGATGGTGTTCGCCGTCGGCACGTCGATGCCGCTTTCGATGATGGTGGTGCACAGCAAGACGTTGAAGCGGCGGTGATAGAAATCGAGCATCACGCGCTCCAGCTCGCGCTCGCGCATCTGTCCGTGCGCGACCTCGAGCGTCGCCTCGGGCACCAGCTGGCGCAGCTCGCGGGCGATCTTCTCGATGCTTTCGACCTGATTGTGAAGGAAGTAGACCTGACCGCCGCGCTTGATTTCGCGCAGACAGGCCTCGCGGATGGTGGCGGCGTTCCACTCGCTGATAAAGGTCCTGATGGCCAGGCGCTGCATCGGCGGCGTAGCGATGATGGACAGATCGCGCAAGCCCGACAGCGACATGTTCAGCGTGCGCGGGATCGGCGTCGCGGTGAGGGTGAGCAGGTCGACCTGGGCGCGCAGCGCCTTGAGCTTTTCCTTCTGACGTACGCCGAAACGATGCTCTTCGTCGATGATGACCAGCCCGAGGTCCTTGGGTCTGACGCCGTTCTGCAGGACCTTGTGGGTGCCGATGAGAATGTCCAGCCGACCGTCGGCGAGCTCGCCGATGATTTTTTCCTGCTGCTTCTTGCTGCGAAAGCGTGACAGGACCTCGATGCGCACCGGCCAGTCAGCGAAACGGTCGCTGAAGTTCTGATAATGCTGCTGGGCCAGGAGGGTGGTGGGCACCAGCAGCACCACCTGCCGGGCGGCCTGGACGGCGACGAAGGCGGCGCGCATGGCGACCTCGGTCTTGCCGAAGCCGACGTCGCCGCACACCACGCGGTCCATGGGCTGCGGTCGGGCCATGTCCTCCAGAACGGCCTCGATGGCCTGCGCCTGGTCGGGCGTTTCCTCGAAGGGAAAGGTGCTCGCGAAAGCACGGTACTCGTCCGAGTGTACGGGGAAGGCATGACCCTGGCGCGCTGCACGACGGGCATAGATGTCCAGCAGCTCGGCGGCCACATCGTGCACGCGGCGTGCGGCTTTCCTGCGAGCCTTCTGCCACTGCTCGGTGCCGAGCTTGTGCAGCGGCGCCGCCTCGGGCGCGGCGCCGGTATAGCGGCTGATCAGGTGCAGTGATGCGACGGGCACGTAGAGCTTGTCATTGCCGGCGTACTCGAGCGTCAGGAATTCCGCGTCGATGCCGCCGACTTCCAATCTCTGCAGGCCGCGGTAGCGGCCCACACCGTGATCTTCGTGCACCACGGGGGCACCCAGGGTGAGGTCGGTCAGGTTGCGGATAATGGCGTCGGCGTCGCGCCGCGGCCGGCGCCGGCGCTGCTGCAGCGCGCGCTCGCCGAACAGCTGGGTTTCCGTAATCACGGCCAGCGGCGGCTCGGTCGCCAGCCACAGCCCCTGCTCCAGTGGGGCCACGGTCAGGGCGAGCCGGGCGTCGCCGTCGCGGAACTCCTGCCAGCCCTGGACCTGTCGCGGCTTCAGACCGAATTCGTGCAACTGACCTTGCAGCGCCTCGCGGCGGCCGGCGGATTCGGCGCAGATCAGGACCCGACCGGGAAAGGTCGTCAGGAAGTCGCGCAGCGGACCGGCGGGGTGTTCGGCGCGTGCCTTGATCAGCAGGGTGGGCAGCGCACGGGTGGAGAAGCGAAGCGCGCCGGGATCCGCGTCGGGGATTTCGGCCCGTTGCACATCCAGCCGGCTGTGGCGCGCCAGTGCCGAAGCGGTTTCCTCTTCGCTGAGATAGACGCGCTGTGGCGGCAGCAGCGGCCGTTCGATATCGTGGCGCAGCGATTCGTAGCGCTCGGCGACTTCCGCGCGGAAATGATCGACTGCGGTGTGAGCGGCTTCGCTCTGCACTACGCAGGCGCCCGGCGGCAGGTATTCGAACAGGCTGGCGGTTCGTTCCAGGAAAAGCGGCAGGTAGTATTCGATGCCGCTCGGCATCAATCCATTGCTCACGTCGCGGTAGATCGGCGAGCGCTGTGGGTCACCCTCGAACTGCACCCGGAACGCCTGTCGGAAACGGGTGACGGCTGCCTCGTCGGCGGGAAACTCGCGTGCCGGGAGCAGCCGGACGTGCTCGACCTGCTCGACCGAGCGCTGGGAGTCCGGATCGAAGGTGCGTATGGTTTCGATCTGATCGTCGAACAGATCAATGCGGAACGGGACCTGCGAGCCCATAGGGAACAGGTCCAGCAGCGAGCCGCGCACCGCGAACTCGCCGTGCTCCAGAACCTGGGCGACGCAGCGATAGCCGGCGCGCTCCAGCCGGGCACGCATGGCGTCCAGATCCAGGATGCTGCCGGTGTCCAGGATCAGGCTGTACTGATCCAGAAACTCGGGCGGGGGCAGTCGCTGCAGCAGCGTTGCCACCGGCACCAGCAGGACGCCCCTTTCGAGACCGGGCAGTCTATGCAGAGTTTCCAGGCGTTCGGAGACGATGTCCTGGTGCGGCGAAAAACGGTCGTAGGGCAGGGTCTCCCAGTCAGGGAAGCACAGGATGTCGATTTCGTGCTCGCCGCAGAAGAAACGCAGCTTCTGCAGCAGCAGCTCGGCCTCCTGGCCGTCCGGTGTGACGACGACCATGAGTCCGGCGTACTCCCGCGCGGCGCTCGCCAGGGCAAGCGGCAGGCTGTCGCCGTACAGCCGGGACCAGCGCATCCGCCGTCCACCGGCAGGCAGCCGCGGCTGCAGCGCGCTGGTGAGCTCCGGTTCAGGTGGGTTGGAGGCTGTGGCCCGGGACATCAGGGTTTCTTGGCACGGAAAGCCGATCATTCTCGCACAAATCCGGCGAAAAAAAACCGGCGCGGGGCGCCGGTCGGAGTCGGCGGCTCGGGCCTCCCTAGGGCCTGTTAACACTTACCCGAATGAACGACAAGCAACGCGGCCTGAGCGCATTTGGGGCGCAACCCGAAAGGACGGGGCCATTTTCCCGCAATGCGGCGTTGCCGCTCGCTTGTGTAGACTGGCTACACGGCGCTCGCGGCGCCTTGCCTTGCAGCAAAATGGCCGCCGTCGCGGCGATCGGGTAAGTGTTAACAGGCCCTAGATGAACAGACAGACGTCGGCCTGTCGGCCCATGGGAAGAAAGTAGGTCGCCCCGACGTAGTCGATGCCGTCGATGAATTCGTCGTGGCTGAAGCCGAACACGTCCACCGTCATCTGGCAGGCATACATCTTGACGTCCGCCTCGATGCACAGCTCGCGCAGCTCTTCGACTGTGGCCACGCCCTTGTTCTTG
>JASFKW010000225.1:0-4311 GCA_050118435.1 Gammaproteobacteria bacterium
CGGCAGCAAAATGAGTTCCTTTCACTGGCGGGAGCGCGCCTTTCAGGTCGCCGGTGGGATCACGCTCAGCCCGGCCGGTGGCAACCGCATAGCGGAAGACCTGCCCGCAGTTGCCCAAGCCGCGGTGGGCGGTTTCCAGGGCTCCACGTTGTTCGATGCGTCGAATCGCTTCCAGCAGTTGTTGGGCGGTAATGCCGGCTATGGGGGAACCGCCGATCCATGGAAATATGTCCCGCTCCAGACGCCGGATGATGCGGTTGCCATGATTGGCTGACCAGTTGGGGGAGTGCTTGGCATACCATTCCCGCGCCACCACTTCAAAGCTGTTCGCCTGTTTCGCTACCTTTGCCGTTTTCTTGGCCTTGCGGTGCTCGCCCGGATCAATGCCAGCCGCTACCTGTTTGCGGGCTTCGTCCCGACGTTCTCGGGCGTCTTTCAGGCTTACCTCAGGGTAGGTGCCAAGGGACAGCAGTTTTTCCTTACCCTCGAACAGATATTTGAACCGCCACCACTTGCCCCCTTTGGGGCTGATCAGCAGGAACAGGCCCCGCTCATCATAGAGTTTGCGCTGTTTGGCCTCGGGCTTGGCCTTCTTGATTGCGGTGTCTGTAAGCGGCATTTGGGGCAACTGCTCAACCAGTCTTGGGGTAACCCCAATAGTTACCCCAGATAAATCCAGGATTTCATGGGGTAACTTTAGATGCTACGGGACAGGCTGGCAATAAAAAAGCCCGTTGTTACGCGGGCTTCTGGACTTTCTGGGATGTTGTTGGGAATCGAATTGGTGGAGGCGGCGGGAATCGAACCCGCGTCCGCAAGCCCTCCGCCGTCGGCTCTACATGCTTATCCGCGTCTATTCATTTAACCGCTGGCTACCCGACGGGCAGGGAAAACCAGCAGCGATCCCGGTGAGGTTTTAACGGATCCGCCCCGGGAGAGCTTCACCGCGATCCTATGAGAATCGACGCCCGGAGTCTGAACGCATAGGCACGGCTTCAGTCGGACGGCACCCTACTGGGTTTTAAGCAGCGAGTGCGTAGTTGTCGTCGTTGGCAACTATAAAGTTTGCAGCTGGATTTACGAGGTTCTCTGCCCCTCGGCATGCACCTCAGGTTTCGCAACCCACGTCGAAGCCAGGTCGCCCCCAAAGTCAATAAGTAGACAGTATACCACCGGCGCAAGTTCCCGCCGGGTTTTTTCGCTGCCTCGATACCGCAGATGGGGCGCCACGCGGCAGTTTTCAAGAGGGGTTAAAAGCGTTAACCGCAAAGGCGCGCCAAGGCGCATGAAGAAAAAGCGGGTTGGGGCGCAGGGCGGTGGTATTCAGGTGTTGCTGGCGTTTTCCCCGACCTTGCGGGCGGGCAGGGAGGGTGGGGCCTGGTCCGGCATCTCTCAGCTCCACACAGAACCCCGGCGCCGACTCCACCCCTGTGGCTTCCCCAGAGCAAAACAAAGCATGGGGGTTTCCTTCGTGCGCCTTTGCGGTTACAGAATCTTCCACCGCGCTCAGCGCCCCCGCAGCAGGCGCTGCTTGTCGCGCTGCCAGTCGCGTTCCTTGATGGCGGCGCGCTTGTCGTGGGCCTTCTTGCCCTTGGCCAGCGCGATTTCGAGCTTGGCGCGGCCTTTTTTCCAATACATGGCGGTGGGAACCAACGAGTACCCCTTGCGCTCCACGGCGCCGATCAGGCGGTCCAGCTCGTCGCGGTGCAGCAGCAGCTTGCGGGTGCGGGTAGGGTCGGGGTGGATGTGGGTGGAGGCGGTGGGCAGCGGCGTGATGAGCGCGCCGAACAGGTACGCCTCGCCGTCCTTAAGCAGCACGTAGCTGTCCACCAGCTGGACTTTGCCAGCGCGCAGGCTCTTGACCTCCCAACCCTGCAGGGACAGACCCGCCTCGGTCCGCTCTTCCAGGCTGTACTCGTGGCGCGCCTTCTTGTTCAGCGCGATGGTGCTGGAGGGAGCCTTGTCCTTTTTCTTTGTCCTGGCCATGCCGGCATTATAACAGCCGGTCTTCGCAAAACTCAGTATCCGGTTGAGCGCTGGGAGGTTTTCGCCCAAAATGTGCCGCTGATGAATTTCCGCGAAGGGGATGCTCATGGGGGCGCGACGCAGTTCCATCCACGGCGAGTGGTCTTCGAGGCTGGCCTTTGTCCTCGCGGCCACCGGTTCTGCGGTCGGCCTGGGCAATATCTGGCGATTCCCCTACGTGACCGGCGAGAACGGCGGCGGCGCCTTCGTCATCGTGTATCTCATCTGTGTGCTGGCCATCGGCGCGCCCATCATGATGGCCGAGATCCTGTTGGGGCGACGCGGCCGACAGAGTCCGCTGAACACCATGCGAACCCTGGCCGAAGAGGAGGGCCGGCATCCGGCCTGGCAGTACCTGGGCTGGCTGGGTATGGCGGCCGGCTTCATGATCCTGTCCTACTACAGCGTTGTCGCCGGCTGGACGCTGGCCTATGTGTTCCGCACGGCGAGCGGCGTGTTCAACCGGGTCACGGCCGAGGGTTCGAGCGCGATCTTCTCCGATCTGGTGGCAGACCCCGAGCGCCTGCTGGCCTGGCACACCGTCTTCATGGTGATGACCATTGTGGTGGTGTCCCGGGGCGTGAAGAGCGGTCTGGAAAAGGCGGTGCGCTACCTCATGCCGGCCCTGTTCGTTCTGCTGCTGGTGATGGTCGGATACGCCATGAACGCCGGCGCCTTCGAGAAGGCCCAGGCCTTCCTGTTCCAGCCGGACTGGGCGGAGCTGTTTTTCCGCAAGGACGAGGCGGGTGCGTTCCTGCTGGCCGACGACGGTAGCCGGATCCTGCGCTGGGACGGGGTCCTGTCGGCCATGGGACAGGCGTTTTTCAGCCTGAGCCTGGGCATGGGCGCGATCATGATCTACGGCTCCTATCTTTCCCATACCGCGTCGATCGGCCGCACCACCGTGGTCATCGCCGGCCTGGACACCCTGGTCGCCATCCTGGCGGGGATGGCCATCTTCCCGATCGTGTTCGCCTTCGGTCTGGAACCGGAGGGCGGCCCGGGATTGATCTTCATGACTCTGCCCATCGCGTTCGGACAGATGCCGGGGGGTGCCTTTTTCGGCACCCTGTTCTTCACCCTGCTGGTGTTCGCGGCCTGGACCTCGGCCATTTCTCTGGTAGAGCCGTTCGTCACCTGGCTGGTCGAGAACCGGGGGATGAACCGGGTGAAGGCGGCGGCCTGGGCGGGCCTGGCGGCCTGGTCGCTGGGCTGTGTTTCCCTGCTGTCGCTCAACGTCTGGTCCGAGTACACGCTGTTCGGCAAGGCGTTCATCGACCTGATGGACTATGCGACCGCCAATCTGATGCTGCCGCTGGGCGGTTTCCTGATCGCGGTTTTCGCGGGCTGGCTGATGCGCCGCGAGTCGAGCATGGAGGAGCTGGGCAGCGGGGATTCCCTCCGCTACCGCCTGTGGCGGCTGCTGGTTCGCTACCTCGCCCCGGTGGCCATTGTCCTGGTCTTCCTGCAGGTCACGGGGCTCATCGAGTTCTGATCGGTCGCGATGACGACGATCAATAAATCCGCCCTGGTTCCCTACACGCCCCAGGAAATGTTCGCCCTGGTCCGCGGCGTCGAGGCCTATCCGCAGTTTCTGCCGTGGTGCAAACAGGCGAAGATTCTGTCGGCGGACCAGGACGAGGTGCGCGCCACGCTGTGGCTTTCCAAGGGCGGGGTGGAGAAGGCCTTTACCACTTCCAACCGCCATCAGTCCAACAAGATGATCGAAATCCGCTTGGTCGAAGGTCCGTTCAAGCGCCTGCAGGGCTTCTGGCGTTTTGACCCCCTGGGCGACAGCGGCTGCAAGGTTTCGCTGGACATCGAGTTCGAGTTCGCCAGCCGTATGCTGAGCCTGGTGGTCGGGCCCGTGTTCAACCAGATCGCCAACTCGCTGGTCGATTCGTTCCAGAAACGCGCGCTCGAGGTCTATGGCAGGCGCTGAACAGATCACCGTGGAAGTCGCCTACGCCAAGCCCGAAGAGCAGCTGATCATCAGCCTCGAGGTTCCGCGTGGAGCCACCTGTCGCGAGGCAATCGAGCAGTCGGGCATTCTGGACCATTTCCACGAGATCGATCTGGAAAAGGCGAAGGTAGGCATCTTCGGCAAGCTCAAGAAGCTCGACGAGCCCCTGCGGCCCGGTGATCGGGTGGAAATCTACCGGCCCCTGATCGCCGATCCCAAGGAGGTGCGCAGGCAGCGGGCCGCGCAGGGCAAAGCGATGAAGAAAGGCGGCGGGCGGGCGTCCGGTCAGTAGACCGGGGGCACTTGCGGGGCGGGCGCGCCGG
>JASFKW010000226.1:0-4304 GCA_050118435.1 Gammaproteobacteria bacterium
GGCGCGGCTATGTCGGATACCACGGTTGCCCAGATGAGATCTGCCCAGGTATTGGGGACGTCCTCGATACCAGCAGTCGGCAAGGCGAATTCGTCCCGAATGCTGCGGAGCGAATTATGCCGGACACGGAAACCAATGCGGCTGTTAGGACGCCTGCCGCCAAGACGGCTCACAGGAATACTGAATTCGGCATTCCAGGAAAAAGGTATATCGCTGCCCCCAACAAAATTGAAGCCGACTTGTGCATCCCACGGTATACCTCCGATGAGAGGCGCGAAACGCCGCGTCTTGGTCCCTCTCTCAGCGGTCGTAGTGCCAGACTGGAAGAGAGTGAAACGAAGGTCATCGATACGGGGAGCGTCGCCTCCCTCGTGTCTGACGTCGAATGCAAGTGAAACGGACGGCTCCCCCGTGCCGGTACCAAACGGCAACCCGACCACACACACATGGAGGTTGTCCGAAATGACCAACGCGCCGCCGCCTACCAAAGAGGCAAATGAATTCGACAGGAGCAGCACCCGTGCCGCAGTGAAGTCAAATCGCGGGCGATACAAGATTGGAATTACATTGGAATCCAGATATTCAACCTCTGAATCGCACTGTCCGTCGACAACTGGCGTTATTACACGGGGAGGCGCCGTAAAACCATAAACAGAATGCGACCACGCATGGGTGGGTAACCACAGAGCGCAACAGATGATCGCAAGTGAAAGTATTCTTATCCGCCGTATCTTTGACGCTATCATAGGTTGCCCTCCCATGATTGGTGTCGCCGAGTCTCGCCAGGTCTTCTCGCGGTAGGTCTTGTTTTGCTGTGCAGGGAGCCTAATCTATATCTACGGCACCGAAGGGACCTAACCCCAGCCACAAAAGACGTGGAGTTGTGTTGTCACAAAGTACCTATAGATGGGACAGAGCCTGAATTGAAATTAAGAACGTCTATACTGCATCCGTCGGATTGATCGGTGGCAATCCACATTTGGACGGCTGCTTGACTCTCGGTCTGCCGCCTGCCATCCGGCATCGTAATACAGCATGAAATCATAGGGGTGCGGGCGCAGCTGCAGGGCACCGCACTCACGGGAGCGCTTATAGCCTAGCCAAGTGTCGATGACATCCTGGCCGAATACGTCGCCTCTGGTAAGAGGGTCCGTGAATCGCACCTCGATGCGCTTGGCTTTCGGGCTCGGTGTATACATTTGGTATGGGCACTGCGGTCGCGGGAGGAGGGGACCAGATTCACCGGTGCCTCGCAGCACCTCACGAACCGGAATACTGAAATGCTGCCGGCAGCCGCGCCGGTAATACGGCGCTCGGCTTCATCATGAATTCGGATTGGTGTTTATGCGTGCTCCGGCGGTTGCTCCACGCCAAGTATAGGAAAGCCGCGTCGGCTCGCGTTATGCGGCCTTTTTCACAGCACGGAACGCCAACTATCCGCACCAGACCCAGCGGGCACCGGACGAGCGGGCCTACGAGATCTGAGTACACGGCGCTGGGACGACCGCCAAAGGCCCTACAAGGAACTCATTGGGAGGCGCACCAGGACGTCTCGGGCTTACTCACGGATGCCAATGTCGACAGGCACATTCGCCGGGAAGCGCTGTGGCATCTCGAGCGCTTGGTAAGCGAAAACCAAGAGCTGCGAAGGCTGCTTCCAGAATCATGCAGATGCCTTCCTCAGGCGCGATGTAACCCATGTCGAAGGACAGCGTTATCCGGCGTATATGGCGCTGCACGCTGGGGCGGAGGTCATTGGATAATCTGGCGCAGTCGAATATCAAATACCCGTGTCAGGCGCTGTGCCGGAGCGATGCAAGCTGTGGGTCATGTGCGAAGCGAGCACTTAGAGCAATGATCGTTCTTTCCACGTTTCTTGCCGTTTGGGCGTTCCGATTCAAGGACTGCAACGGATCGCGGAAATTCGTCAGACGCTAATATTCGTGGCCACTAAAATACCGCTACTGAGTAGTAACTTGGTTCGATGTCGTCACGAATGCGAATTACCGATCAACCGGAAAGGGGGAAAACCGGCCAACTTCTGGCCTACATGGACGACCAGCGAAGGGCAACTGTGCAGCATAACTTGCCATTCAGGCCCGACCCTCCGTACTACCGACAACCTCAAAAAACCGTGCGGCAAGACTTAATAGAACGGCGGCCGGAAAGCCGCCGTTCATTGATCCTACCTGTCTACCCTTGTCTGTCATTATGCAAATGATCGTCTCGCTTCTATCGTGCGATAGCGCGTTGCACCGCATCATGTGCCGCCTGCGGTACATTTGGGTCGATGAGATCGACTAATTCTCGGTTAACCATTCCAGGTTGCCATTTTGTAGTAAAGGCCGGGACCGTTGTATAGAATACGTTTGGCATACCTGCGAGATAATCCGAGCGTGCTTTCTTCCGCAACGAAGCAGCCACCGCCGCTTGTGCCGGATTCAAAAACGCAATTGCTGGTTGACATTTGGCGGCCCCCCTCGTTGGTATTGTGGGAAGCGATGCCGTTCACGCCGCGAAGTAGCATCAGGGATTCTACCTACACAGCGCCGGTTGCGGACCGAAAGCGCCTCGGCACCGCAAAGCTGTGTAAACAGCATTCGTTGCGCTGCTGATCTGAGCGTACCCCGTGCCAGCAGCGGGCGGCAGAGACCGTAACGGGGCCGCAAGGTGTTCAGCCTGCAGACACTGACGGCTTGCGATAAGCCGTTCGATGACGGCGTGGGTAAGGCTGCTGGGTTCTTGCTGCATGCCGGGGTAGCCGCCAAGGCCCAGGAACGCAAGAAGCTGGAACGGCTGTGTCAGTATATCAGTCGGCCTGCAGTGTCGGAGAACCGGCTTTCACTGACGCCAAATGGCAATGTTCGGTACCAGCTCAAGACACCGTACCGCGATGGCACCACGCGCGTCATCTTTGAGCCGCTGGATTTCATTGCACGGCTGGCCGCCCTGGTGCCCAAGCCACGCGTCAACCTGACGCGCTTCCACGGTGTGTTTGCCCCTAACAGCCAACACCGTGCGTTGGTGACCCCGGCCAGGCGGGGGAGGGGGGACAAACCGAAAGCCACCGAGGCGGGCGAAGAGCAAAGCCCTGCGGAGCGACGGGCATCGATGAGCTGGGCGCAACGTCTTAAGCGGGTGTTCACCAAAAGTAGGCGCTTTAGGCGATATCGATATCGAGACCTGCCGGGAATGCGGCGGGGTGGTGAAGATCATGCCCAAACCACTCGCCGTGCTCGCGGGGCAGGCTCTCGCCTGCATCGATGACCCGGTGGTGATCGAGAAGATTCTCACCCACCTCGATGAGAAAGGCGCCGCGGCGGAAGCTTCCCGGCAGCCGCGGTGCCAGGCACCGCCCCAGGCGGGTCTGTTCGACTGAGCCAGAATACCCGGTGAATACCACTCACGGCTGCACCACCGAGCGGCGCGGCATCGGTGGCGGCCGGCCTGAGGGCTGGTGTCAGTCGGAAAAGAGTGCCGGCGAGCAAGCATCGCTCGGATTGGGAAGCTGGAGTTCAGGTCAAGGCCACGTCAAGGGGCCAGATCGCCGGTTGCCAGGCGACCCGGATGGCCGCGGCTGCGCGTGTGATCGGAGGAAAAGCGCGTTTATGCAGCCTATACCCGCCCCGGATATGGCGTTCCACCGAGAAGCGACCGGGTTCGTAATCCAGCTTCTCGCTGATATCTTCCCCGATGCGGGTCAACTGGCAGCCACAGGCAGAGGTCGTGGACTCGGGTTCGTGATGGATCTCGGTGCGCGGTAGCTGTGGCGGCAAAGGCCGACACTTCGGCGTGCGGGCTTGGGCTTGAGGTTGCCTGCAGCGCTCGGCCAGCCGCTCCAGCTCCTGCTCGATAACTGCCGTGTCCTCGTCAACGAGGTCCTCGAGCAGGTTGTACTGCTGGCGGTTGATCCCTTCGCTGCGTTTGCCGAAACGGTGGCGCTTGAGCAGCGCGATCTCGTGGGTGAGCTGTTCGTTGCGGATGCGGTAACGACGGATAGCTTCATCGCGCTCGATCAGCTGGGTGTCCTGCTCGTTCAGCCGGGTCGGCAACTGCGTCGCCATCTGGCGAAGCTGTGCTTCGGAGAGTTGATTAAGATCGACCGGCGCGTGCATGGGCACACTATGCCAGTCAGGTGACGTACTGGCTATACCGACAAGAGTGGCGTGAACGCGTAGCAGCGTTCGTGGAGCAATTTAGTGCCGGTCGATCACATGGTTCGCAGCGGCGTATCGCCAGGGCAGGCCAACGACCAGGGCCTGCAATTGCTGGGCATCGATGGTCACGGCATCGCCGCTACGAAG
>JASFKW010000227.1:0-4246 GCA_050118435.1 Gammaproteobacteria bacterium
CCGTACAAGCACGCGATCACCTTTTTGACCAGCCCTGGATTGATCCTGTATCGGGAACGTTTCTGGTGTAGGACGCGGATACAGGGATTGTCGCCGCCGGGTATGTTCGCCTTTGCGGTACCACTTCCGGTCGGCCACGCTAGCCGTTGGTGGGGAGCACCGTTGCAAGAGACAGGTCTTCCCGCAATGATGCCAGGAGGGATTCATGCCGATCTCTCGGAAGGACACCAGCACTTGGTTGCTCTGATCAACCTCAGGCTGTTGCGCGATAGCATGCCGAAGGACCTTATGGACGCGATTGTGTCGTCATCCCGACAGCATATGCTTCCCGCCTCTCTAAATACTCTTAGCCGTCTTTGCGCAATGCTCAACGCCTTGCTGGCCAGCACACAGGCTGATCTCCAGGCACTTCACCACCCACACGCGGTCCGTTCCATGGAGGAGGATCTGCTGGCCGCGTTCCGCCAGTCCTTAACGCTTCCCACATCGGCTCCAAGGCGTGTCGGGCGCGCGATACGCCAAGGCGGACTGCGAAGAGCAGTCGAGTACCTTCGATGCACGGACAGTAGGTCGATCACGGTCGCTGATCTATGTGCCGCGGCAAGGGTCACCCAGCGAACGCTCGAATATGCCTTCCGCGAGACCTTCGGCATGAGTCCACTGGGTTTTCTGCACTTGCGCCGCTATCACGCCGGTCGAAGAGACCTGCTCGCCGCTGACGCCAAGACGGTCACTGTCACGGAGATCGCGCAGAAGAACGGCTTCTACCAGATGGGCCGCTTCGCCGTCCGCTACAAAGCACTTTTCGGCGAGTCGCCGTCACAAACGCACCAGCGTCCGCCCGAGAAAGGTGACAGGTATCTACTCCATCCGGCAGATCTTGCCCTGCTCTGAATCTCTGTACGCCCTATCTAGAGTGACAGGAGAGGCGCCTCCCAACTGGATGGATGTCCGGTTTTCAGGACGTTTCAGACCATCCAAGCTCCCGATTAGGGTCGACGCCGGCCTATTAGAGAAAGCTCATGTAGGAGCCTCCTAATACCGGTTTCGACCACTACGTCGCCGTTCACGATAGCGAGCGACCCGCCCGCCTAGTGCACCTAGGTACGGGGGAAGTTCGGCCAACTTCTGTCATACAGGGACGCTCTTCCCGGAGTCGCGTTCAAGAGCCGGGCTTCTCTAGCCTAGCCGCGCTCTCCGTATGGAGAAGATGGCCGCCTACGATTCGGGTGTGCGTCGAGCTGACCGAGAAGGCATTCCGCGCGAAGGGCCTGGCGCAATAGGAACCGCAACTCATTGCAGCGTTCTTCGGGCTGACCGCATGTGTTGTCCGAAAAAACTGCTGAGATCCAGAAACGCCTCCGATGTGGCTGCTTTGTACAGGCGACCGTTGTACCCTTCCCTGACCAACCCCTCGGTCACGACGCGGTTTTCCCTGTGCAGGCGCAGGTCGAAGACCACGAGGCGCTTGTTTTCGATCGCCAGACGATTACCACGGGCTTGGAATGGTTAATCTGATCGCGCGGGAATCACGTTGAACGGGCGGGCGTTACTCGACCTGCTACCGGTTGGCGATCTCGATTGACGTTGACGCTTCCCAGAGGAGCGCAGTCATAGATACCATAGTACTGACTATGCTGGTAGGTGCGGGACTGTTCCTGCGGATCCACAAACATGCCCCGTGCTAGCATGACCACGGTCGCCATGTCTTCTCACATCCGGGAGAGCCTTAATGCGCCAGATTACCGTCCTCGCTCTGATCGTCGGACTTGCCGCCTTCTCCAGTCTTGCGCAAGATGCCCATGACCTGCCCCCGAGCGTTGACCAGGTGATCTCGCTGTTGAAGCTGGACCCCTCAGTGAAACAGAGGGTAATGGCAGGCGAGATCGTCACGTACGACCGGGAGGATAGCACGGATAAAGAGCTATCCGTTGCCCTTGTCGCGGTGATCAAACGACCCTACGACGAGGTGATGGCTGCGGTGAAGGGCAACCGCCTCTTCCAGTTCAACCAGCACATTCTCGATTTTGCCGAGATCAAGGGCACCCCCGATGTGAGCAAGTTTCAGGGGGTGGGCTATACTGCCGCGGAAGCTGACGAAGTGCACGCCATCCTTGCCGCCGAGCCTGGTGCGGAGTTCAATCTCTCCGAGCAAGAGATCGACAGTTTCCAGAAGCTGCGCGCCAAAGCCGCCGGGCTCGATGATACTGCGCTCATAGAGACTGTAAACGAAACGCTGCGTAAATTTCTCGCCGAGCGCCTACGCCGCTACCAGGAGACGGGCCTGACCGGCATCGCCAGCTATCAGCGCAGCGGTGAGGAAACGTCCTCTCCGGCCGCAGAACTTGATGCCGCTACGCGGGCCATGCAGGATCTAAAGCGCTTCGCGCCTAATTTCTACAGTATCCTACAATCCTTCCCAAACGCAGGTATCGAGAAAGTGGAGCACCGCTTCTACGTGTTCAAGGTCAATGTTGTCGGGCGTCCAGGCTTTATCCTTTCCCACCGCATCTATTTCTTCGGAAAAGACTTTTCGCTACTGACCGAGCGTCATATTTACGCACCGCACTTCTATAACTCGCTGCAACTTGTCGCCGGCTTGATTCCATATGAAAACAGCTCAGTGCTGTTTTATGGCAACCGAACTTATTCCGACCAAGTGACTGGCTTCGGCAGTCGCATAAAACACTCTTTCGGGGGTGCGGCGCTGGAGGAAGGGGTTTCGGCCTTGATTGCAGACATTCGAGCCGGTATTGAATCTGGTAAATCAAAATGAGTTGCAGGACAGGCTTCGCGGTCGTCCAGTGAGCAAGGCGGGCACCAAGGCGTGGCGCGCTGCGCTCAAGCAGGCTGGCATTTCGGACTTCCGCTGGCACGATGTGCGCCAGACGTGGGCCAGCTGGCATGTTGAGAACAGCACTCCGCTCCAGGCCCTTCAGGAGCTGGGCGGCTGGGAGTCGGCCGAGATGGTCAGGCGCTATGCACACCTTTCGCCGGATCACCTCGCCGAACACGCCGAGAAGCTTGCACAGCTGAACGCCGTTGAAGACGTTGACACAAAACTGGCACAAGCCTGAAACGAAGAAGGGGTTACCGGTTGGTAACCCCTTGAATTTGTGGTAGCGGGGGCTGGATTTGGAACCTGCAGACTACGGCTGTATGGGCCCACTGGATGAGAAAGATCCGCACACGCAGCAACAGGTGGATGACGTAACCTTATGTCCGGAATGAAAAAAGAAAGAAACCCGTCCGGAAATTCACGGGCTGCACGGACCCGAAAGATCCGTAGGGACGCCCTGCGCGAGGAACTGGCCAGCCGAAACTACCTGAGCCAGTTGCAGAAGATCGCAGACCGCCTGGACCCGGAAGCCAAGGACGCCTACAAGCGCGAGGACGTGCCGGTGGTCAAGGAGCGCGCCACCATCCTGCTGCGCCTCTTGGACAAGACCCTGCCCAACCTGCGGCCGGTCGATCAGCCCGTCACCTTCCCGCTCAAGGCGAGGCTCACCGATCAGGCAGAGTCGATCATCCGGGCAGTGTCAGCCGGCAAGATCACACCCACCGAGGCGACAGCCCTCATGAACGCCCTCTCTGCCCAGGCGCGGGTGATCGAGGTCGATGAACTGGAAGAACGCATCGCGAAGCTTGAGGATAGAACCCATGGCAGGTAAACGTCGTCGGCCTGGACGTCCGAGCAAGTATACACCGGCCCTTCAGGGCAAGGCTGAGCTATACCTGCGAGACTTCGAGAAGCTCGGCGACGTCGTCCCTACGGTCGGCGGACTTGCGCGCTACCTCGGCGTCCGTCGCCGCACCCTGCAGTTGTGGGCCAGGGACCCGAATAAGCCGCGGTTTTTTCGCACGTTAGGAAGACTGATGGAGCTCCAGGAGCTGACCCTCATCAACGGCGGTCTGAGCGGCGAGCTCAACTCCACGTTCGTCATACTGATGCTGCACAACCACGGGTACGGAGAGAAAACGCAGCGCACCGTTCGCGTGTCTCACCGGATTCGCTAAGTCGACTTCACCCCGCGGCGGAACCGGATCATCAGCACACCCGGTTCCTTCGGGCCCGTGTGGGTCTTGCTCGCCATGACCTGCACTTGGGCGTGCCTGGGCAGCTCCGCCCAGCTGCGGAGGATGTACCAGGCGCTCTTCTTCGTCAGTACCCCGGCCTTGATCAGCCCGTCGAATTCGATAGGTGCCCATAGTAGCTCCATCTGTGCCTGAATTTCTTTCTGGTTCG
>JASFKW010000228.1:0-4202 GCA_050118435.1 Gammaproteobacteria bacterium
GGTATTTGTGGCGACCACCATCAAACTGATTCATCGCTGCACACGTAACTGCGATTGAACCCTCTTCGCGCCCCGGTTCTCCGGGGCGTTGACCATCCTACCCCCAAGACCCTAGAATCCAATAGCAAGTTCCTGACCGGGCGGTTAGCTCAGCGGGAGAGCACTGCCTTCACACGGCAGGGGTCACTGGTTCAATCCCAGTACCGCCCACCAGACTCCGTCCTCTCTCACCCGCAAAATTGACAAATATCATTCCCGATATCCGGCACGACAGGTATTTTGTCCGTCACCAGCACCGCTGGCATTCACGTGATGCTGGCTCCTCCAACGCCGTTACGGCGACCTTCGGGTCGCCGTTCTTGTCCCGCTTCCTGGCCCTCTCACAGACCGGTGACATTTGGTCCGACTGACCGAGTCCGGTAAATCTGCATACCCTGGCCCCGTTGCACCCGTCGTGGCGGGTTCCGGTGTCGATGCCGCGCCTGCCGTTCTCAGGCCGCCGGCTGCGGCCCCGCAGGGCCTTTTCGGCTGGGCGCCTGTCCGGGTCATCTGCGCGTAGCGACCGCACAGACGGCTAGGATTCCTCCCACTCAAAGCGCGGCAGCCGCTCGAACACCCTTTTCAACCCATCGCCCCAGTGTTTCTGCAGGGTCTTGTAGTAGGGCGACGCAAGCTTGAAGGTCATGTAACGAGGCTCCTGAAGACTGTCCTTCTGATACACCGCCAGCTCCAGCGGCGGACCCACGGAAATGTTGCTTCGCATCGTGGAATCCAGAGACACCAGCGCACAGCGCGCCACGTCGGCCAGCGAGGTATCCGGCGTGAGAACCCGGTCCAGAATCGGTTTTCCATACTTGGTTTCACCAATCTGGAGGTAGGGTGTCTCTGGCGAAGCGCTGATGTAGTTGCCCTCCGGGTAGATGAGAAAAATCTCCGGCTGCTGCTCGCCGATCTGCCCCCCCAGGATGAAGGTCGCCCTGACGTCCACCCCGCTCTCGCGCCCCGCTCTTCCATGCTGCTCCTGTTCGCGGCGCCCGAGCTCGCCCACGTACTCCGCAGCGTCGAACAGGTGTCTGACCTTGCGCAAGCTCGATCTGGCCGATTCACCCTGGAGATCACGCCGAAGATGGTTGGTCACAGCCTGACTCGTCGCCAGATTGCCTGAGGTCAACAATACAAACACCGCCTCCCCGGGCCAGACAAACTTGTGCATTTTGCTGTAGGTGCGGATGTAATCGACGCCTGCGTTGGTACGTGAATCGGAAGCAAACACGATACCCCGATTGACTTTGATTGCGACACAGTAGGTCACGTGCTCACCTTATGAATCCAGGTTGGAGACAGCCGCCGAGACGCTGTTGGTTGTGATGAGGAAACTCCATCCATGTGACGGCACTGCCGCGACCATAGCACGGCCATATATACATAGCCCATACGTTTACGTTAGGCTAGAGCGCGGCATCATTCCGGACGACGTGCACTATGGCGATTCGCTGGGGAAGTTACCGCACCAAGGGGCTTTACGATGAGCTGCTGCGTGCGACCAACCGGCCCCGCCCGGCTGCACAGGCATTGTGCGATTATCTGCGCGCTTTAAAGGATTCCGAAATCGAGGAATACAAGGCGGCGGCGGAGCTGGCCATCCGCATCATGGGAATCACCTTCACCGTTTACAGTGAAGCGGAGGGCTCCATCGACCGGGCGTGGCCATTCGATATTATCCCCCGCATTATCGATAAAAGAGAATGGGACGGTATCGCTGCCGGTCTGCACCAGCGCGTGCGCGCCCTGAATCTGTTCATCGATGACCTCTATCACGAGCAGCGGATCATCAAGGACAAGGTGTTCCCCCAGGAGCTGCTGGACAATTCGACCAACTTCCGCCCGCAATGCCGCGGCATCGATCCGCCGCAAGGTGTATGGGCGCACATCTGTGGGAGTGATCTGGTACGTGACAGAGATGGCACTGTCTACGTGCTGGAAGATAACCTGCGTGTGCCCTCCGGTGTCTCCTACATGCTGGAAAACCGCCAGGTCATGAAACGCGTGTTTCCGGACCTGTTCGAGGACTACAGCATTCTGCCGGTTGACAACTATCCTTCGCAGCTATACGACACACTGGCCTCACTGTCACCGCGCAAAGGCATACAGCCGGAGGTCGTCGTGCTTACGCCCGGGATCTACAACTCGGCCTACTTCGAGCACAGCTATCTGGCCCAGCAGATGGGCGCGGAACTGGTCGAAGGGAGCGACCTGGAGGTCGGCAGCGACAATTGCGTTTACATGCGTACCGTGGAAGGCCTCGCCCGCGTCGATGTCATCTACCGGCGCATCGATGACCTGTATCTCGATCCCGAGGCTTTTGATCGTCAGTCCCTGCTCGGGGTACCCGGACTGCTGCGCGCCTGGAAAGCGGGCAACGTCGCACTCGCCAACGCGCCGGGCGCCGGCGTGGCCGATGACAAAGTGGTCTATGCCTACGTCCCCGCTATCATCCGCTACTATTTGAGCGAAGATCCCATCCTGGACAATGTCCCCACCTACAAGTGTTTCAACAAGGGCGAGCGCGATCATGTGATCCAGAACATTGCCAGCATGGTGGTCAAACCCGCCAACGAATCCGGGGGCTACGGGATGCTGATCGGCCCTCAGGCTTCACGCACCGAACGCGAAAAATTCGTGCGTCTGATCCGCCGGGATCCGCGCAACTACATCGCTCAGCCGCTGCTGACGCTCTCAACCGCGCCCACCCTGGTGGACACCCGTGTCGAACCCCGGCATCTCGACCTACGCCCCTTCATCCTTTCCGGCGAGCGGACCTATATCACCACAGGCGGGCTGACCCGCGTTGCCCTGCGCAAGGGCTCCACTGTTGTGAATTCGTCCCAGGGTGGTGGCAGCAAGGACACATGGATCGTCGACATGGAAGGCGACTGACCATGCTCTCGCGGGTTGCAGAACACATATACTGGCTGGCGCGCTACATAGAACGGGCGGAAAACACGGCCCGTCTGATGAACGTGAATTCCCATCTGCTGCTGGATCTTCCCAAGCGCATGCGCCCGGGCTGGGCACCCATCATCGACATTCTGGGCGCACACGAGCTGTTCTTCACACTCCACGACAGCGCCGACGAACGTCAGGTCCTGCGCTTTCTCATCAGCGACACGCACAACCCCGGCTCAATTCTGAGCGTGCTCCGCATGGCGCGCGAAGACGCCAGAACCATTCGGGACATCATTCCCCGCGAAGCCTGGGAACAGGTAAATAACGTCTATGAGCAGGCCAGCCACAACAGCCAAAGCGGGCTGTCGCCCCGCAGACGCTACGATTATCTACACAGCATCATTCTCGGCTCCCAGACGCTCACCGGCCTGCTCGCGGGCACCATGACGCACGACGAGGGCTATGACTTCCTGCGCCTGGGACGCAATCTGGAACGCGCTGACATGACTACACGCATCATCGACGTGCGCTCCGCCACCCTGTTGCCCGACCTCGCTGAAGCCAACCCGTCGCCCGCAGACAGCAGCCAGCCATTCGAAAACATCCAGTGGATGAGCGTGCTGAAATCGCTCACGGCCTATCAGATGTACCGCCGCGCGGTACAGGTTCGGGTGCGCCGGCCGGAGGTCCTGCGTTTTCTGCTGCAGGAGCGCCACTTTCCGCGCGCCTTCCATCACACTCTGTGTGAAGCGGAAATTTGCCTGCAAAACCTGCCCCACCACGAGAGACCTCACAAGGCTGTGAGGCAGCTGCAGAACAAAGTCATGCGCGCCCGGCTCGAAAGCCTTTCCCAAGACGAGCTGCACGAGTTCATCGACCGGCTGCAACTCGGCCTGGCACGGGTGCACGACGCGATAGCCGAAACCTATTTTCGCACCACGCGCGATCCCAAGCCACAATAACAAAAAGGGTTGTCCTCTGCTCGCCGCAAGGACAGACAGCTCAGGTCACACCTGGCTGTGCGTGCGGCCGGCGGACGCCGCCAGGCGCATCCGCTGGTGCGCAGACCGGCCACACCGCTCTTAAAGAGCAGGCGTTGCGCTGCCGCTATATTCTCAACCCCCACCACCTTTCAGTGCCGCCGGACAAATGGAGCTGCGAAATATGGCGATAGCACCACAATTCAGCAGATTGCTCGCAGGTTGCAGAGAGATGGCCCTCAGCCATCTGCGGCCCCTCATGGACAGCATGTTCGA
>JASFKW010000229.1:0-4159 GCA_050118435.1 Gammaproteobacteria bacterium
TCTTGACCAGGAACGCCGCCAGGGCGGCGACCACCAGCAGCGCCTCCAGGCCTTCTCGAAGCAGAATGAAAAAGGCGCCGGCGAAGGCCGCCGCGCCGGACAGGCTGCGCCCGTCCAGGCGCTCCGCGGCCAGGTACAGCTTCGCCTTGATCTCGGCCACCGCAGATTCGACCTCGGCCACCGGCGCTCCGTCGCGGATCCGGGCGCGCAGCCCGGTCATGGCCTGCTCGATGTCAAGCCGCAGGCCAGCATCGACGGCGTTGAGCCCCTGCTCGACCAACTCGAAGCCCTCCAGGTAGGCCTCGACCGCGTGCTGATAGGCGAGCTGCCGGTCACCGGCGCGGTAGGCCTGCAGCACCGCGTCGAGGCGCTGGCGCGAGAACCGCAGCGGCGACTGGCCGGCGAACAGCTCCGCGGGGTGGCTCCGGAGATAGGCCATCAGCGCCTCACCCTCCGGACCGTATTTTTCGATGGCCTCGGCGGGCGTGGTGACTGTGAGCCTGCCAAGATCCCTCAGCGGCGCGAGCCGCTCATCTTCCAGCAGTGCGGCCGCGTCGGACACCGGCTCCTCCACCGCCAGCTGCCCGACGTAGAAGGCCAGCGACCAGCGGTCGGCGGCGGACAGCTCACTGAAGGCGGGCATAGCGGTGCCTGCCACCCCCTGCGTGGTGGTGTTGTAGAGGCCGTACAGGGTGCGCTGCCGGTAGCGCGCCCGGTCGCGGAAATCGATCGGAGGCGGCTCCATGCCCCTGGCCAGCGGCCCCCGACCGTCGCCCTCGGCGCCGTGACAGCCGGCGCACTGCTGGCTGTAGAGCTTCTCTGCGCGGGCCAGGTCGGGCGGCTGGCGCGGCACCACCGTGACGTTCCAGCCTTCGATGATGGCGCGGCGCATGTCGCCCGTCAGTGCGTTCACCTCGGCCGGCGCCGCCCTGGCGTCGACCAATCGAGACAGCCGCTGGCTCTGCGCGACCAGGCTCGCCTTGCGTGCGTTCTCGGGCAGGCCAACCACCTGGCGGGCGATGCCGGCGCTGAAATCCTGCATCTCCGCGTATTCGGCGGCATTGATCACCTCGCCGCCGGACACCGCCTCAGCATAATCGACGCCAACGTAATCAATGAGTTGCAGAAGCTGCTGGAGATCGGCCGCCTGCATCGGCGACGAGAAGCACAGCAAGAACAGCGCAGAGAAGAGGCGTTTCATGGGCGGCCCACAGTCATGGCGACGAAAGGACCTTAAGAATAATGATTCTCATTTAGATTGTAAATATGCTTTGGGCTCCACCGGCACATCATTGGCGATGGCGGGACGGCGATGGCAGGCGACCCTGCGCCCGCAGTCCGGATGGCGTTCGGCGGATGCCTCCGGGTTGGGCTTCGCTACGCTCAGCGCCAACCTACGCGGTGTCGGCCCTGGTGCACGTTGGGCTTCGCGGGGCTCAGCGCCAACCTACGAGTCGCCAGCTTCGTAGACGCTCACGAACCGTAGACCGACACCGCGTGCACGTTGACGAACTCGCGGATTCCGTGAACCGACAGCTCACGACCGTAGCCGGAGTTGCGGATGCCGCCGAACGGCATCCGCGGATCGGACTTCGTCATATCGTTCACGAAGGCGGCACCGCACTGCAGCGCTTCGTTGGCGATCCGCTCGCCGCGCGCGACGTCCTGCGTCCACACCGCACCACCGAGGCCGAACTCGGTGGCGTTGGCGACTTCGATCGCTTCGCGCTCGTCCTGCACGCGGATCAGCGTGGCCACGGGGCCGAACAACTCTTCGGACCAGGCGGGCATGCCGGAGCGCACGCCCGAAAGCACGGTGGGTGGATAGAAGGCGCCCGGACCCTCGGGCACCTCGCCGCCGAGCAGCAGCCGGGCGCCGGCGTCCAGGCTGCGGCGCACCTGGTCGTGCAGGGCGTCGCGCAGGTCACGCCGGGCCAGCGGGCCCACGTAAACGCCCTCTTCCATGGGATCGCCCATTTTGATGTTGCGCACCTTTTCGACGAAGCTGCGTTCGAAGGCGTCGTAGACGGCGTCGACCACGATGAAGCGCTTCGCGGCGATGCAGCTCTGCCCGCTGTTCTGGAAACGCGCCACCACACCGACCTCCACCGCCTTGTCGAGGTCGGCGTCCTCGAGCACGATGAAGGGGTCCGAGCCGCCGAGCTCGAGTACGCACTTCTTGAGCACCTTACCCGCCTCGCTGGCCACCGCGCGGCCGGCGGCGACGCTGGAGGTGACGGTGACCGCCGCGACCCGCGGATCGTGAATCACCCGCGTCGTCTGCGGAATGTCGATGATCAGGGCGCGGAACAAGTGCTCGGGGAAACCGGCGGCGCGAAACAGCGCCTCGATTTCCAGGGCGCAGCCGAATGTGTTCGGGGCGTGTTTGAGCACCACGCCGTTGCCCGCCATCAGCGCCGGGGCGGCGAACCGGAACACCTGCCAGAAGGGGAAGTTCCACGGCATGATGGCGAGCACCACCCCGAGCGGCCGGTAGCTGACAAAGCTGCGCTGGGCGTCGGTGGCAATATCCTCCGGCGCCAGGAAGCGCTCGGCGTGCTCGGCATAGTACTCGCAGGCCCACGCGCACTTCTCGGCTTCGGCGACACCCTGCGGATACAGCTTGCCCATTTCGCGGGTCATCAGCCGCGCGTAGCTCTCCTTTCGCTCCAGGAGGAGCTGCTGGACACTTCGCATCAGGCGCGCACGTTCTTCAAACGAGGTTCTCGCCCACGCCTGCTGCGCTGCAGCACAATTCGCCAGTGCCGTCTGGACGTCGTCATCGCTCATCTGGGTAAAGCTGTCGACGGTTTCGCCGGTGGCCGGATTGATGCTCTGGAATGCCATGGGTTGCTCCTCCGCTGGCCAGGTCTAACTTCGTCGCACTCTAACACGATCGCGTCTATTCCTGACGGCAATCGATCGCTTGTGCCGTCACCCGTAGGTTGGGCTGAGCGCAGCGAAGCCCAACTCAACCCGGTCTGATGATTTTGTTGGGCTTCGCGGGGCTCAGCCCAACCTACCAGGGGCTTCATAATGACTTTGGTTTACCCTGGTGGTAGGCTCTCGCGAACGCTTTCAGGGAGTCCGCCATCATGATCCTGCGCCGTCTTTTTCTCGCTGCCTGCGCTCTCACACTGGGGTCCGCCCAGGCGGCCACGCTCGTTGAAGTCAAACACGCTGAAGGCCTGTCTCGGATCTATCGGGAAGGGCCGGCTGCACGCATGGAGATGCCGGGGCAGGAGAGCTTCGTGCTCATCGATACCCGCAAACAGTCCCTGTTCGTGGTCATGCCGGAACAGCGTATGGCGCTGGATATGAGCGACACGCTCAAGACCGATGCCTCCGGCAGTGGAAGCCCGGTGAACGCCAGCTTCGAAAAGGAAGGCGGCGGCCCCACCATCGCCGGCTACCGGACCTACCGCTACAGCTATTCGGTGGAAGGCAAACGCTGCGGCAGTCTGTTCGCCTCGCCGGAGGCGCTGGAGCACGCCGGCATGCAGGACCTGTTCGCCATGATGGAACGCATGACGGCGCAGGCCCAGGCCGTGATCAGCGCTTTCAACACCAGCACCGACCCCTGCCAGCAGGCCGATCACAAGCTGGGTGAAAAGGTTCAGAGCGTTGGCGCCCCCATGCGGGTGCTGGATCCCGGCGGCAAGCTCGTCAGTGAGATCACGCGCATCGACCGCAACGCCAGCCTGCCGGCGAACGCCTTCGCACTACCCGAAGGGTACCGGGTTCAAAACGCGGCGCAGATGCTCCAGATGGTGCCGGCTGTGCAGCAGTTCATGCAGCAGATGCAGCAGCCGGCGAGATAGCACGCGGCCACTGCAGTACGGCAGGAGCATGCCGATACAGGCTCGGTGCTTCGAAGTCCGGGTAGAACCGCCTCCGCAGGACCATTACCGGCAGCGCACTGTTGCCCATTGGCGACGTCGCTGACCCAGGGCCTGCCCGGTGAGCACGCCGCGCTTGCCGGACGCCGGGTGAGCGTGTAAAAAGCCGTTCAGAAGCGTCGCTTACCAGAAGGAGACATTCAAGTGCAAAACAAACTCATGAACCGGATCCTGGCTGCCATTCTCATGATAAATACTGCGCTGCTGGGCGTGCCGGGTGTGGCAATGGGGGGCACCGTCGGAACGCAAATGATGCTGCA
>JASFKW010000230.1:0-4145 GCA_050118435.1 Gammaproteobacteria bacterium
GATCATCGAGTGGGATGTCCTTGTGGCGCGCACTGTTGACAATGCGTTTGGCATAAAGTGCCTCGCGCACCGTACCCTGGAACATCAGGCTGGCGGCACGCGCATTGATCTGTCTGACCCGGCCCTGTGGGGCCAGCTCGCTGAAGCGGATTTCGATGAAATCGGCGAAACTTTTCCAACGCGAGTCAAAGAACTGCTGTGCGGCCGCGGCACCTTCCAACACGCTTTGCATCTCCATGCGCAGGTAGTCCGGATCGCGTGCCACGCTTCGGGCGTACACCTGGGTCATTCGCAGCAACACGCTGCCGAGATCGTCCGGCCCCGCCAGGACCGCTTCGACATAACTTTCGCGGTGGCAGGCAATCTCGGTGAGAACGGCTTCGTATAGAGCCTCCTTGGAGTCGAAATGCCGGTACAGGACGGCCGGGCTCACGCCCCGCCGTCGTGCGATCTCATCCACCGATACCCCATGATAGCCGCGGTCCGCGAACACGACCTTGGCCACCGCCAGGATCGAGGAGCGGCGCTCGACCGCCTTCAGGCGTTGGGCCATTAGTGCTTGCGGACGAGGAACTCATACTGGCCGCTGGTCTCGCTACTCCTTAGCAGCTCATTGCCGGTCTGCTTGCAAAAGGACTCAAAGTCCTTCACAGACCCCGGGTCGGTAGTCATGACCTTGAGTACTTTGCCTGCATCCAGCGAAGCGATCGCCTTTTTCGCCCGCAGGAGTGGGAGAGGGCAGTTCAGTCCGCGCGCGTCGAGTTCTTGGTCGAATTGGATCATGATAAATTTCCCTTCATAGCAGAAGGATCCGGGTGCGGCTGCCGAGGACCCCCGACTCCCACTTTAGAAAGGCGTCGGCGGATTGCCTCCCGGCCGTCCGGAACTGTATGCAGTCGAGCCCATGTTACAAAGTGAACGATCACTAACTGAATATCGGCGAAGTCACATGTCAAGGAACGTTTCGCCGCCAGCGTGTGTTTGTCTCCGTCGTTGGGGTGAATCGCGCGTTAGGTATATCTGGCGAGGTCACCAGCTTGGACACCAAGTCCGATGACGCGACGCGTAAACTGATCCATGACCACGAGTACCCAGTGGTTCTTTAACAGGATGGAATCATGGCGGAACCGGCCAACACTCCAGAGGCTGTCCTTCGGGTGGCCGCGCAAGGTCAGCCATGAGAGCGCATTTTGCACCGGGAACTGGCCGGTAATAGGTGGCAAGGACGCGTCGCGCAGCATTCTTATCAGTGTCGGTGCCGAAGGCTCGGTTGATCTGCCGAGCAATCCGGGGCGTCCGTGTCCCTGTGCTTGTTCTCGTTTTTCAGGTTGGTTACTTGTGGCCGCTAAGGCGTATGTCGCCACTGTAGCCACAGGGAAGGTCAGCCATGTTCAAGGGACTGTTGGGAGTCGCTGTCGCCGTTTTTCTTGCCGTGACCGGTTACGAAGCGTGGGACTATTATACCAGCGTCGATCATCCCCAGGCGCTCCTGACGACCGAAGCTGCACTGGCCACGCAGGAGCTCGTCGCACTTGCCAGTGTCAGTATCGAGCACGCCGTGCGGCTGGAAGCCGCCTTCGTGGGAATACCCGACACGGCAGGTGCTGCGGCACAGGGTCTGTTGGAAGGCACCCCTTTTGCCCGTCTGCAGTCTGCCGGCATCGATCCGCGCCGCGACCTGCGCCACATGGTTTTTGCGCTTTACTTGGGTGACGATGAAGATCCCGGCTATGCACTTGCGGTGCTCGGCAACTTTGATGAGACTCGCGTGCTGACCGGTTTGAGCGGGGAATACGAAGTCAGCCCTGAACCGAGTGGCCAACCGCGGGTATGGCAGATCCGTAAACAGAATATCGATAGCTGTGAATGGTCGCGCCCCTGGTACCTTTTTGTCAGTGGTGGTCTGATCGTTGCCGCCGATCCCGAGCGTATGCCCGCGCTACTCAGGCGCTTCGGTGACCGCGCCACGGCGCAACGCGATCTGGAGCGCTGGCGGGAATTCCGTGCCGATCAGCTCGGCAGCCTGGCGCTGTTTGTCCCCGAAAATGCCCCTAAGACCGGCAACCGTTTTATCCAGCAGCCGGTCAGTAAGGCATACGGTATGCTGGATGCGTTTAGTGAAGTGTATTTCGGCATGGGCGTGTCGCCGTTGCCGTTCCGTGCCCGCTTCGAACTGATGCTGGCGGGCGAGGACGCCCACGCCGCGAGCGCCCTGGCCGCCGGCTGGCAGGCTGCACTGATGGATTCCAAAAAGCAGTGGGGTAAACAGATGCCAACCGCGGCGCGCCTGCATGATGCCTTGGCGGTCAGCCATGCTAACGGTGCCCTGCGCATGACCGCCAGTGTCGACAGAGCCTGGCTCCAGGACGCTGCCAAGATTCCACAGGAGCTCATGGGTATGCTGTTCAGCGGCTCCGGCATATCAATGTCGAGCCCGAATGGCGCGGTAGCGCCGCAGGAGCGCATCGACGAAAACCCCACCCACTTCCTGCGCGAGATCGGTGCTGACACGTTGCCGCGCTATCAGCCTGAAACGCCTTTTCTCCCCGAAGCTGATACGGTAAGCGGTCCGTTCGGTATTCAGCTGAGCGCCGTCGAGCTCAGCGACCAGACGGATGCCGGCCTCGAGCTGACGATCAGCGCCACCCACCGCGGCATCCCGAACCTGGGCGATGGCAAACAACGGGTGCAGTTGTACGTGGAAAGCGTCACCGACGCACAGGGCAACGAGCTGCTCCGTGATGAGACGTGCGGCCGGGAGCGCAACGCGCTGCCGGCCGGTATTGACAAACCGCATTTCGGCAATAGTCTGAAGGGCGAAAAGACGGTGCGTCTGAAAACCAATACCCGACAGGAGGATATACACCGTATCCGCGGGCGGGTGGAATTGCTGCTGCCGGTCAAGACCGAAAGCGTGCTGTTGGCCACGCTGGACCAGGAACACAGCATCGACCGCGATGGCGTGCGCGTGGTGCTGCGCCGATCTGGCACCGACACTCTGAATTATAAGGTCTATGGCGACAGTCGCCGGGTGCTTGCGCTGCGCGGGCTGAATGGCGCGGCACAACCCCTGGCCGGTACGTCCAGCATGGCCGGCGGTTTCCTGTTCGGTGAAGGCCTATCCAAGAGCCAGAGCTTTGCCGGGCAGGTGGCCTCCGCTGAATTGGTACTGGCGACCAGCGACGTCGAAAAACGTTTTCCGTTCGAAATCAGCGGTGCGCGTCCGCGGGTCAGCCGGGATGAGTCCCGACATGCGCCCGCAAGTGTTCCGCCTTACAGCCCTGCGCAGTTGCAGCGCGACTTCAAAACCGCTCCGGCACTGCCTGTGGACGCGAGGGATATAAAAGCTGAAACTACCAGCGGCCCTTTCCGCATTACCCTCGATCGCCTGCGGTCATCGCTCGGCTTGCAGGCGGGCTTCAAGGTGTATGCACCGCCGGTCCCGGGCATGGCGGATAGCCTCGCCGCGCTGGCGCTGGAAGTGACCGCGATCGAGAATGCCGCCGGCAACAACCTGATGGAAGCGGACCGACAAAGCGGCGCGGTGCAGCTGAGCCAGGACTGGCAGGAGAAATCGCGCCTGCAGGGACAGGTCAACCTGCGTTTCGAGACCAAGGCCGAGGCAGCCGATATTCGAAAGCTCAAGGGCGCGCTGCACCTGCGGCTGCCCCGGAAGGTTCAGTCAGTCATTATCGACAGCATGACCGTCGGCACACGGGTCCGCCAAGCCGACGGCCCCATTACCCTGAGACGCATCGACGACCAGGGGTTCATTCTCGATTTCGGCAGCCGGCAACCGGCGCTGCTTGCGGTCAACGTCTATAACGCACAGGGCGAAAGCCTGTGGGTGCCGGACCCGCGGATCGAAATAAAGAACGAACGTTGGCTGGGCCGCTTCGACACCCATGGCACCTTCGAAAAGATAGAACTGCTGCTGGCCACGCAACAGGAAGAAAAGTCGCTTCCGTTTGAGCTAAGCCTGAGTTACTAAGGAGTACTTAAGTAAGCGGACAGGATTCTACGGGACACGCCATGAATACATCCCTGTAGGCTCGACGGCGGCGTCCCTGCCGCCGACGGTCCCGTATCACCATGTCCGCTTACTTTGTTCCGGTTTAGTAACACTTACCTGATCGCCGGCGGTC
>JASFKW010000231.1:0-4143 GCA_050118435.1 Gammaproteobacteria bacterium
ATACAGGCGCCTGAACATAGCGAGTGTTTCCCGCACCGTGATGAAATTCTGCAGCGCGGTGGTCTGGAACATGATACCGGCCTGTTCCTGGAAGCGTTCCCCGAGCACCGCGCCGCGATAGCGGATACTGCCGCTGGTCGGAGCAATAATACCCTCCAGCATTTCCACTGTGGTGGTTTTGCCGGCGCCGTTGGGTCCGAGGAGTCCGAAGCATATTCCTTTGTGCAGCTCGAAGCTGATGCCATTCACCGCGTTGACGCCGGGATAGTGTTTGACCAGGTCCTTGACGGCGAGAATGCTGGGCATCGGGCGGCCTTTCGGCGTGGCGAGTGAGACCGCGTCATGATACGCCCGCTGGCGCGGCGCAGGGAAACATCCGTCGCCGGCCGGTTGAATTCCTGCAGCCGACATGCAAGAGTGCCCCTCTAATGCGCCAGGGAGGAATTGGTGATGAAGCTGACAGGTCCAGTGCTACCGCCACTGGTGCTGTGGCTGCTGGCCGGTTGCGCCAGCGTCACCGAAGATATCCGCGTGCAGACTGAAGCCGATCCGGGGCTCGATCTTGGCAGCTACCGCACCTACAGCTGGCTGGGCGCGACGGAAATCGCCCCCGTCAGACTTGGGGACTGGGAACCACCCGGGCTCGACGCCGATGCGGAAATTCGCGCGCTGCTGAACCGTGAGTTGCGCCGGCGCGGTATGCGCGAAGTGGATTCCGATGCGCAGCTGGTGGTTGGCTTTGGCGCGGGTATCAACCCCGAGGTGTTCGAGATCGTAGAGGACCCCGACAGCAAAATGTATACGCTCCACAACGCACCCAGGGCGGCGCTGGTGGTGGTGTTCATCGATCCGCGCACCCGTCGGCCGGTGTGGGTGGGTACGGCGGTCGGCGACGTCAAGGCGGGACGCAGCGCGCATGAGGTGCGGCGACGCATCGACTACGCGGTAACCAGCATGCTGCGCCAGGCGCCGCGCTAAGCGGCCGTCTGCAGGCAGTCCGGGCTGGCAGTCGCGACCCGACGCTTACTCGGGATCCTGGCCCAGGGTCGGCTCGCGCCGTCGGCCGGCGTGTGGTTCCAGCGGCACCTCGGGCTCCCAGCTGTCCTGGACGCCGCGGCTCAGCTCCACCAGCTCCGTCAGCTTGGCGTTCATGCTGCGCACTTCCAGGTAGGTCTTGTGCGCCCATTTCTGGGCCGCATAGGCAGACATCGGAAGCAGGACGGCAAGCAGCGTCACCAGGATTGCCGCCAGATAGATTCCCAGTTGTTCGATATCGCCGAACATCTCCATTATGTGTTTCCTTTCATTGAGGGCAGATCGGACACACAATTAACGCCATCACGCTTCAAATGCAATGCCGGCGTTGGGGCCATGGCGGGCGGCGTGCGAGTCACCAGGGAATCGGCTTGCCGTCGCGGAAGAAACCGCCGCTGGGGCCGTCGTCCGGCAGACACGCCGCCCAGACAATGCCGGCGGCTCCCTCCTGCACCGAACGCTCGGCGCCTGCGCCACCCATGTCGGTCTTTACCCAGCCAGGGCAGACGGAATTGACCCTGATCCCGGTATGCTTCAGCTCATCGGCAAGTATCCGCGTCACTGCGTTGAGCGCCGTCTTCGACAGACGGTATCCCGGGCAGCAACCGTTCATGTCCGAGAGCTGCCCCATGCCCGAGGAGACATTCACCACGTTACCGCGACCGTTCATGAGCGGGATGAGCGCCTGAGCGACACGCAGTGCGCCCAAGGTGTTGGTCTCCAGTGTCCGGCGAATGGTGTCGAGGTCGGCGTTGAAGATGCTGGCCGGGCCTGGGTCGGCGGGATCGTACGGGTCACCGAATACGCCGGCGTTGTTGACCAGGATGTCGAGGCGGCCGAATTCCGCCTGCAGGAAGGCGCTCAGCGCGTCGACCGCCGCAGCCTCGGTGACATCCAGCAGTTGGAACCGCACGTCGAGACCCTCGGCCCGCAACTGTGCGGCAGCGGCCTCACCGCGATCCCGCGCGCGGCTGGTGAGGACCACGCTGATGTCACGGCGGGCGAGCTGGCGGCTGGTTTCGAGTCCCAGTCCCCGGTTGGCACCGGTGACTACGGCAATGGGTGTGGCATGCGTCATAGTGTGCGTCCTGTGGTTATGCGACGTTGAAATCCCGGCAATGAAACCGTCATTATAGGGGCTCGGGTCCGCTGTGAGAGCAGCTCTGGCCGCTGAATCGATGGGTAGCGAATCATGAAATCCCTGAGCAAAACCTTTCTCACCGGGCTGATTACCATTCTGCCCGTGTTTCTCACCGCGTATCTGCTCTACTGGCTGGCGGTGTCGGCAGAATCCTGGCTCGGCAATCTGATAAGGATGGCGTTGCCGGCACACTGGTACTGGCCAGGCATGGGCCTGGCGGCCGGGCTGGGGGTGGTGTTTGCGGTCGGATTGCTGATGCACGCCTATGTGGTGCAGCGCCTGTTTGCCATGGCCGAAGAAATGCTCTACCACGTGCCCCTGATCAAGTCGGTATACCGCGCCATCCGCGATTTCTTCGATTTCTTCTCGCCCGCAAAACAACAGGACTTCGACCAGGTCGTCGCCGTATCGCTCGGGGATACCGGCATGCAGGCCGTCGGCTTCGTTACCGAGGCGAGAACCGAGCGATTGCCTGCAGACCTGCGCGGCCAGGACAACATACTGGTGTATTTTCCGCTCAGCTATATGATCGGTGGTTACGCGGTGGTGTTACCCCGCAGCGCGGTGCGTGCGGTGGACATGAACATGGAAGAGGCGATGCGGTTCACGCTTACCGCCGGGGTGACCGGGGCCGGTGCCGCGCGGGACAAGAGCAGAGCGCAGCCGGGCACAGCCCGGCGCAGTCACAGTGAGTAACGATCTGTAGAACGGTGCCGCGGCACCCTAGGTCGGGTCGGGACGGTACAGAATAAAACTGAGATCATCCGGCTTGTGCGGGCGCTGCTCGGAAAATTCCAGCATCCGGGCGCGACATCTGGCGACCAGTTCTGTGCCAGCGGCGACCAGCGGTCCGCTGCGCACAATCGCGACGATTTCCTGCACCTGCAGGTTGTCGAACAGGCCATCGCTGGCCACCACCACGGTGTCGCGCGGCGCAAGGCCGATCCGCGGACCGATTTCGAGGCGCATGTCCCCGCTGCCGATCATGTTCGAGATCAGATGGCGGTCTTCGTGATAGATGGCGTCGTCGGTGTGCACCAGACCGGCTTCCACCGCGTAGGCCACCGGGGAGTGGGAAATGGTCTGGTATTTGATCTTGCCGCGCTGACCGGTCACCAGGATCATGGAATCGCCGGCGTGATAGGTGCGCACTGCGCGCGCATCGATTTCCACCACCGCGATAGTGGTCGCGGCGCCGAGGCCCAGGCCGATGATGCGGCTGTTACCCTGCTCAATACCGTCCAGGATCGCCTCGCGCAGTGCCGTGCTGTTGCCGCAGGAGGCACTCACCGAGATGCTCAACTGCCGCACGGCCTGCTCCGAGGCCTGATTGCCGGCCGGCAGACCGCCCAGCCCGTCGGCGATTGCCAGCACGCCGGCACCGGTCCCACAGGGAATCAAAGCCGCCGAATCTTCGTTGTCGCTGTCCTTGTCGGGCGCCCGGTGAGTATAGACACAGGCCGTTCCGGCCGCGAAACGGCAGCACTCCACGTCCACAAGGTCTGTGGCAAGATACAGCCGCGGGTTTTCCGGTGTCACTGCCACGCGATGGTTTCCAGGTGTTCGCGGAGTTGCCCTGCGGTGCGGAACTTCTCCAGTATCAGCGTCCGCTTGAGACCGCGGCAGATATCCTTGATTTCCTGCGGCTGGCGGCGGTAGTGCTTCTGGCCACCCACCGCTTCGTACAGTATCCGGATCAGGTCGACGACATCTTCGCAGATGTTCTCCGGGCGCGGCATTCCCCAGTGATAGAAATCCAGCAGTTTGAGATCAAAGCCCAGGCCGTAACGTTGCACGATGACGTTATCGGTATGCAGGTCACCGTGGTACTCCTTCATCGCATGAATACACTCGATGCCGGTTGCCAGGGCGTACAGCAGGTGCAGGGCCTGAAACGGGGTCAGCCGCCTGCCGGGCTGGCGCGCCAGAAAATTGGACAACAGCTCGCCTTCCACGAACTCGGACAC
>JASFKW010000232.1:0-4142 GCA_050118435.1 Gammaproteobacteria bacterium
GTGCAGACCACCTTCGAGAGCGCCCGCCGTTCCGGCATCGGCAACATGGCCTTCTTCCAGGCCGACGTGGCGGCCATGCCGGCCGAGTTCGCAGGCATGTTCGACGCCACCTTCTGCTCGCTGGCTGTCCATCACTACCCCAATCCCAAGGGCGCGGTGGAGGAGATGTTCCGCGTCCTGCGCTCTGGTGGCTATGCCTTCATCGCCGACCCCGGCCCCGACTGGTACAAGCGCATCTCGGAGTGGATCGCCGATTGGGCCGACCCGGGCTGGATTGGCTTCCACAACGGGGATGAGTTCCGGGCGCGCTTCGAGGCGGCCGGCTTCCGGCACTTCTATTGGGAGGAATTGCTCCCGGGCATTGGGCTGGTCATCGCCCAGAAATAAGTAGAAGTTACTGATTTTCCATCAATAGCATAAGTTCTTATAAGATCAACTCCCCCTGCGGTAGCGCTCCAGCAAGCTGGGGAAAGAAGGACAGCGCACCGCACCGCGCACGTACAGCAGCAATCCATCGTGAAACGCGCTCAGGTCTTCGGTCGCGCCGGTCAGCTCGATCAGCCCCGCCTCGACGGCCCCCTCCAGGCTGTAGTGCGCATCGATCACCGCCAGGATGGTCTCCCGGGTGGTCTCCAGATGCACGCTCGCTTCGGGGAGCCGGTCGGGGTTGATGTGGCGTTGCGCCTCGAAACGCAGCCTCACGGGCTCGCCGTCGATCGTCAGCAGCAGCGTGCGCGGCGCTAGGGATGCGCACAGGCGCTCGTAAACCTGCGGGTGTTCGTCACGCAGCTTCTCCAGCGAAGCCAGGATGAACTGCTTGGCCCCCCACTCAGCCGGTGAGGAACTCGAAGATGGCGTTCCCATCCAGATCGACCTCCTCGCCCTTCACCACCCCGCCTATCTTAATCCGCCCGCCGACCTCGTTGATGATCGTGTTCTCCAGGTCGTTCTCGTTTGGGATGACCACCTGGGCGATGTGGCTGGCCTCGAAACTGCCCTCCAGGTAATCCTCGCCAGAGCGGGCGCGCAGCTGCAGGCGTCTTGGCACCTCGGTGGTGCGCTCTGGCGCCAGTAGGGCCATCACGCGCGGGTATTTGGGCGTCTGCGGGGTGTCCAGGTAGCCCTCCGGCCAGGCTTCCACCTCGCGCTGCGTGAAGACGCGCTGCAGCGTCGCCCCTTTCCAAAGCGCCAAAGTCATCTCCAATACGGTGCTGCGCGGGCGGTCGGTCGTGCGGTCGAAGACCAACGTCCACGGGTTGGCCAGATCGTCCGGCAGGCCAAAGCCCCATTCCCAGGCGAAATCGTGACCCCACAGCCAGGCGCCCCAGTTGTGATCGTGGTAGGCGGGCGCCCCCTCGAAGCGGTAGACCTGTTTGCCTGAGACGATCGTGCCGCTGGCCCGCAGGCGCGGCACCACCAGCCAGTTGATATGCCCCTCGCCGATCGGGGCGTTCGAGCGCATCAGCAAAGGCAGGCTGGCTGGGGTCAACCTTATGTCCAGTGTGACCGGCCTGTTCTCCAGGGCGACCGAGATGTGGAACTCGCCATCCCGGTAGGTCAACGCGTTGTGACCAAACTCCAGGCTGATCCCCTCGCTGGTGATGCGCACGTCCCGTTCGGGGAACGTTTCCACGTCCCCATCCCAGCCGTGCTTCTCGCCTGCGTACACCAGGGTCACGAGGCGCGCCAGCTGCGAGCCTGGGGCGGCCGCGGGTCGGGTATCGGCGCTGATATTGAAATTAACGATCGCCTGGATCTCCCCCGCAAATATGCAGAAATGATGCCACTCTTTCGCCCGATCCCCGCGCGGGCCGGGGGTTGCGAACCCGCTCTGGGATGCGCTCCAACGAAAGCGGTCGGCCTGGGCGATCAAACGGTTGAGCGCGCTGAATTGTGCCATAGTGCTTAACGCAGCAGGTCGTAAAGTTCGTCCGTCGAAGCCTGCTCGCCGCTTTCGGAGCCCTGCTCGGGGTGCTCTGCAAACAGGGTCAGCAGGCTGCGGGCCAGCGAGACCAACCCAAGCATGAAATACAGGAAATTATTGCGTTCTTCGTAAGCTTCGCTGTGCTTATGCAGCGTCGAGGGTTTCACTGCGGGCTTCTTCCATCATCATCGTTGCCAGGGTTTCTTCCAGGTCGGCTTCTTCCAGCGTGCGCGCCAGCATCTCGAGCCACTCGGAGGGCAGTGTCCCCGGCTCGTCATCCAGCAGGCGGTCGAGCCCGTAAGCCGACCAGACCATCCGACCACGCTGGACTATTTCGGACTTGCTCAGGCGGGCCTGCCAACGGGTTCCCTGCGGGGTCTCGGCGAAGCGGCGCCCCTCGGCGACCAGCATACGCACCAAGGAACTGGCCGCGGACGGATAGCGCCACAGCCACTCGCGCAGACGCCGCAAAATGCGCAGCAGCGCCTGGTCGTCTTCCAGCACCAGGCGTGGGATGCCCGGCTCAGATGCTGTCATCTAGGCGTTCTCCAGGGAATCGCGCAGGACGGTCAGCTGCTCCCATTCCCCGCGCACGATCAGGTCGGCTTGCTCGCGCCACATGCCACGCCCTGCCCGGCGCAGCCCGGCTTCCCCCAGGGCGGCAGACAGCGCTGAGTCGCCGGCGCCTGCCAGCTCCGACAGCGTCGCGATCCCGGCCTCTTTCAGCTTCTTGGCGTACGCCGGACCGACTCCGACCACCTGGGTCAAATCAGCTTCGTCGATCTCCACGTCGGCGGGAGGCTCAGACTCTACCTGGGCGGCCTCGACCGGATCGGCCCACACCTTCAGCACCAGCTCCAGGTCATCGTAGCCGCGCACGACCACTGTCGCCCGGTAGATCACCCCCGGCTTGAAAAGTTGCGGCAGCAGCCCGAGGTTGAGCGAGACCACCATCTCCTGGTGCGGTTCGAGGTGGAAGCGCGGCGGTTGGATGTGCAGTGGCGGGCGGAAGGTGTTCTCGCCCCCGCTCTCGCCGAACTCCGAAACCAGGAAAGAGATCTCGGCGCTCTCGGGGCGCTTGTTCTCGAGTACGAAGGAACCCGTCGCTACCTGGCCTAATGGCGCGTGCAGGCTCATCTCCACCCGGCGCGCTTCCGGAGGTGTGCTGGGCTCCTGGGCGTCCTCGCCGTTGGCGGCCCCAAAGATGACCCGGAAGAAATGGTCGCTGTAGCTGCGGTAGACTTCCACCAGGTCGTTATAGTAGCGCAGGCTGAGCGTCGTCAGCTGGCGAGCGTAGCGCAGGCTCTCTTCCCGGGCGAAGCGCATGTACTCGTCGCGCACGTCGGCGTCGCTCAGTTCGCCGCGCGCCACCCGCTGGATCATCTCGTTGTAGCGCTGCACCGAGCGCATCTGCTCTTCCGCGGAGCGGCGGGTCAGCTCCTGGATCCATTTAGCGATATTTTCAGTGGGCTCTTCCATAAGCGGGGTACTCCATAAAGATCATTTAAATCACTTGTCTCGGGTGATCACATATTCAGCCATATTGAGCAGGAAATCACGGTGTTGCGAGGCCGGCATCCAGTTCGCGCTGCCTTCGAAAACAGAGATCGCCTTGCGTGCCAGCGTGCCGGCGACACCCTGGGCGTACTGGATGCTACCGTAGCTGTGGATATACTCGTACAGCACGGCCACATCCTCGGGGGTCTTCTTGGGGCGTGGCTTCTCCAGAATAGCGTAAGCGTGGCCGCGTTCGTCGTGGTTCAGGGAGCGGATCATGTGCACCAGGATCAGGGTGTGCTTGCCTTCCCACAGGTCCCCGCCGATCTCTTTGCCGTAGCGCTGCTCGTCGGCGACCAGGTTGAGCACATCATCTTGGATCTGGAACGCTAAGCCAACGTATGCGCCGTACTTGCGCAGGACCGCTAGGCGCTGTTGGGGCAGGCCGACCACGATACCGCCCAAAAGCATGGGTGTGATGAAAGTATACCAACAGGTCTTCTTGTACGCCATCAGGGCGTAGTCGCGGTCGCGCAGTTCCCAGCGCCGGTAGCGCACCCAATCTAGCTCGATCGCCTGTCCCTCGACCGATTCACGCGCCATGCGGGCGATCGTCTCCAGCACGCGCAGCGATTTGCCCATCCCAATGCGCTGCATGTTCTCCAGCAGTGGGCCCAGGCACAGGGCGAAGATGGCGTCGCCCACGTTCACCGCGATCGGG
>JASFKW010000233.1:0-4125 GCA_050118435.1 Gammaproteobacteria bacterium
GCGTGCTGCGATACGAAGGCGTCTCGGACCTCTGCACCGACCTCAAAGGCATCCGGTCCGATGGCGGGCCCCAGCCAGACCAGGAGCTGCGCGGGCGGCACGCCAAGCGCCTCCACCGTGCGTTCCAGAATGCCACCGGCCAGGCCCCGCCAGCCGGCGTGCGCAGCCGCGACGCGCGTTCCCCGGCGATCGCAGAACAACACCGGCAGGCAGTCCGCGGTCAGCACCGCGCAGACCGGACCGGCCTCTTCGCTGCAGGCGGCATCCGCGGCCGGGCCGGGAGAGCTGGCGCCGCAAGCGACTACTCTGTCGCCGTGCACCTGATTCAGCCACACAGGCTCGGCGGGCAGCCGCAGGCGCTCACTCAGCAGCCTGCGGTTGCGCTGCACGGCCTGCGGCTGGTCACCCACGTGCTGCGCAAGATTGAACGTGTCGTAGGGGGCGGCGCTGAACCCTCCGCGCCGGGTGGTCGTGACCGCCCGCACAGAATCCGGCACCGGCCAGTCGGGGCGGATCACGCGCCCTCCCGCAACAGCGCCAGTAGACGTGCGAAGTCCTCCGGCAGCTCGGCTTCCCAGCTCAGCCACTCATGCCGCCTCGGGTGAGTCAACGCCAGCCGCGCCGCGTGCAAAGCCTGCCGTCTGAAGGCGATCAACGCCTCGCGCAGCGCCGCCGAGACTCCACGCGGCAGCCTCTGTCTCCCCCCATACAGAGGGTCACCGACCAGGGGACAATTGATATGGGCCATATGGACGCGGATCTGATGTGTCCGACCAGTTTCCAGCCGAACCTTTAGCAGGGTGTGCGCGGGAAACCGCTCCAGGATGCGGTAGTGCGTCAACGCCGGCTTGCCGGACCGCACCACCGCCATGCGCAGGCGATCGCGCGGATGACGCCCGATCGGGGCATCGACGCTGCCCCCCGCCATGAGGGCCGAGTGCACAAGCGCAAGATATTCGCGCCGCACGCTTCGAGCCTGCAGCTGGTCCACCAGGGCCTTGTGAGCTCCCAGACTGCGTGCCACCACCATGAGTCCACTGGTGTCCTTGTCCAGCCGGTGCACGATGCCGGCGCGCGGCAGTCCCGCGAGCTCCGGGTAGTGGTACAGCAGCGCGTTCTGAAGGGTACCCTCGGGGTTGCCGGCGGCCGGGTGCACGACCAGCCCGGGCGGCTTGTTCACCACCAGCAGCTGATCATCCTCGAAACGCAGGTCCAGCGGGATCGCCTGCGGCCGTGCTTCGGTCTCCAACGGCAATTGTGCCCGGATTTCCACCCTTTCGCCGCCCACCACGCGCTGCCTGGCCACGACGGGGCGATCGTCCAGCAGCACGCCGCCCTGTCTGATCCACTGCTGGAGGCGGCTGCGCGAATAGCCGTCGAACAGCTCGGCGAGCACCTGATCGAGACGCCGACCCGCGGCGGCGGCAGGGATCTCACCGGTCAGATGTATAGTTTCTGGCATGAAATCGGGTGGCCAAGCTGGGGCCAGGGGTTTTACAATCGTCCGCTGGTGATTGTAACTGGACATTCGCGCTGATGCGTCTCCCGCGCCTCACACTTGTACTGGCCGCTCTGTTCGTCGCCGCTTGCGCTTCCACGAGCGAAGACGAGCTGGCCAACCTTTCCGCGAACGAATTGTACAGTCGCGCCAAGACGGCGCTGGACGCAGGCGATTACGAAACCGCGATCAACACCTTCGAAAAGCTCGAGGCCCGCTACCCCTTCGGCAAATATGCGCAGCAGGCGCAACTCGAAATTGCCTACGCCTATTACAAATTCGACGAGCCGGATTCGGCCATCGCCGCCGCCGACCGGTTCATCCGGAACAACCCGGGCAGTCCGCACCTCGACTATGCCTACTACCTGAAAGGGTTGACCAATTACAACCGGGGGGCCAGCATCATGGACCGCATGGCGCCGCGCGAGCCCTCGGAGCGCGACACCCGGGCCCTGCGGGAGGCATTCAACGATTTCACCCAGCTGCTGAAGAAGTTTCCCGACAGCCGCTACGCCGGAGACGCCTCACAGCGGCTCGTCTATCTGCACAACCAGCTGGCCCAGTATGAAATCCACGTGGCCAATTACTACATGAAGCGGGGCGCCTACGTCGCCGCCGTCAATCGCGCCAAATATGTCGTGGAAAATTACCAGCGCGCCCCCGCAGCGCGGGAAGCTCTGCAGGTGCTGATCAGAGCCTACTCAAAGATGGGCCTGGATGACCTGGCCGAAGATGCGCAGCGTGTCCTGAATCTCAACGAGCTCCGCGGGAATGCGCCCGCTGCCGTCGCCCCGGGAAGCCAGACACTGGAGCCATAAAAACAGGGGCAGGTACACCACCTGCCCCCGCACCGATCGCGAGTCGATCAGACATTCAAATGGCGTCTTCGTTAGCCTCCCCGGTGCGGATCCGCACGACACGCTCCACCGGGCTCACGAAGATCTTTCCGTCACCGATCTTGCCCGTGCGCGCCGCGCTGGTGATGGTTTCGACACAGCGCTCCACGTCCTCATCCTTGACAACCACATCGAGCTTCACCTTGGGAAGGAAGTCGACCACATACTCGGCGCCGCGGTACAGCTCGGTGTGACCTTTCTGGCGACCAAAACCCTTCACTTCCGTGGCGGTCATGCCGGTAATACCGATCTCTGAGAGCGCCTCACGCACGTCGTCCAGCTTGAACGGCTTGATGACGGCTTCGACCTTTTTCATTAATCGTTCCCCTCTCGAATACCTTCTTTCAAATCATACCCCTACCAATCGCAGACGCAAGATACCGGGAGCTCTTCGCGACAGACCGCGCATCCGTGCCCTTCAGGCACCGTAACGGTGCAGCTGGGCACTCAGAAAACCCGAGGTAATGGGGTACCGGCGGTCACGCCCGAACGCACGCGTCGAGATCCTGACCCCGGGCGGCGCCTGACGGCGCTTGTACTCGTTGCGATCCACCAGCGTCGCGACCCGGCGCACCGTTTCGACGTCAAAGCCCATAGCTACCAGCTCTTCGATGCTCATGTCTTTTTCGATGTAGGCTTCGAGTATCGGGTCGAGTATTTCATAGGGCGGCAACGAATCCTGGTCGGTCTGGTCCGGGGCCAGCTCCGCCGAGGGGGGGCGCGTCAACACCCGCTCCGGGATCACCCTGCCCAACGAATTGCGGTAGGCCGCGAGCCGATAGACCAGCAGCTTGGGCACGTCGCGGATGGGCGCGAAACCGCCTGCCATATCACCGTACAGCGTGGCGTAGCCAACCGACATCTCGCTCTTGTTGCCCGTGGTCAGCAGCATGCGCCCCTGCTTGTTGGAGAGCGCCATCAGCACCACCCCCCGGCAGCGGGCCTGGATGTTTTCCTCCGTTGCATCGGGCTCCCTGCCGGCGAAGCTTTCGGCGAGCGCCTCGAGAAACGCCGAAAACGGCTTTTCTATGGAAATCTCCCGATAATCGACGCCCAGTGCCCGGGCTTCCAGGCGGGCGTCCTCCAGACTCATGTCGGCGGTGTAGCGCGATGGCATCATGACAGCCTCGACCTGGTCTGCACCGAGCGCATCGACGGCGATGGCCAGCGTGAGCGCGGAATCGACACCACCGGACAGCCCCATCACGGCGCCCCTGAAGCCGTTTTTCTGGACGTAATCGCGCACGCCCAGCACCAGCGCCTGATAGATGACCGCCTCCTCGCTGGGCCGCTGGGCTATCGCGGCCGGCAACGGGTTCGGGCCATCATCCCCGCGCTCGAAATCCACCGGATACAGGCCCTCTTCGCAGACAGGCGCCCGCTGGACCAGCTGACCACGGCGGTCCAGCACGAAGGACTGGCCATCGAAGACCAGCTCGTCCTGACCACCCACCAGATTGACGTACACCGCAGGGCGACCGGTTTCCACCACACGGTTACCCATCACCGCCTCCCGCTCATTGCCCTTGCCGCGGTGAAAGGGCGAGGCATTGATGTTCACCAGTACCGCCGCACCTGCGTCCCTGGCCGCCTGGGAGGGCTCAGGCGTCCAGATATCCTCACAGATGGTGACCCCGATCGGCACACTCTGCACCTCGGCTACACAGAATCCCTCCCCGGAGACGAAGTAGCGCTTTTCGTCAAACACACTGTAGTTGGGCAGATTCGCCT
>JASFKW010000234.1:0-4118 GCA_050118435.1 Gammaproteobacteria bacterium
CGCGTTCATGGGCTCGAGCGGGCGCTCGACCGGTCCTCACGTTCATTATGAGGTCCTGAAGGACGGCCGCCAGATCAACCCGACCAAATTTGTGCGTGCCGGTCGCTGACACTCACGGAGGCTTTTGTTAGTCTCTCGTGTACTGCGGGGACGGATTTATCTGTCCCCGTTGAGGTTATGCGGTATCATCCCATTCTTCTTTTTCAACCCCGGCTCGATTTCAACAGTACCCCGTAAACCATGGTAACGACGCTACTGCGCAAGGTCTTCGGCAGCCGTAACGACCGAATCCTCAAGCGACTTTCAAAGACAGTCACCAGGATCAATGCGCTTGAGCCGGAGATCAAGAAGCTCAGCGATGAGCAGCTTCGCGCCAAGACGGACGAATTTCGCAAGCGTTACCAGGACGGGGAGACACTCGAGCAGCTGCTGGCCGAGGCATTCGCCGTCGTGAGGGAGGCGTCGAACCGGGTTCTGGGCATGCGGCACTTCGATGTCCAGCTGATCGGCGGCATGGTGCTGCACGAAGGCAAGATTGCCGAGATGCGCACCGGTGAAGGCAAGACCCTGGTTGCCACCCTGTTCGCTTACCTCAACGCCCTTTCCGGCAAAGGGGTCCACGTCGTCACGGTCAACGACTACCTGGCCCGCCGCGATGCGGCCTGGATGGGGCAGATCTACAGCTTTCTCGGCCTGGTCACCGGAGTTGCCGTCAGCGGCATGAGCCACGCCGAGAAAAAGGCGGCCTACAACGCGGATATCACCTACGGGACAAACAACGAATTCGGCTTCGATTACCTGCGCGACAATATGGCGTTCCGCCGCGAAGACAGGGTGCAGCGTGAGCTCAGCGCAGCCGTGGTCGACGAGGTGGATTCCATCCTGATCGATGAGGCGCGAACACCGCTGATCATTTCCGGTCCCACCGACGACAAGTCGGATCTCTACCTCGTAATGAACAAGCTGGTTCCGCGCCTGGTCAGGCAGGAAGAGGAGGAAGGACCCGGCGATTACAGCGTCGACGAAAAGCAGAAGCAGATCCACCTCACGGAGCAGGGTCACCAGCACGTGGAGGATCTGCTGGAGCGGGAGGGGCTGCTGGAGGCGGGCCAGTCGCTCTATGACGCCGCCAATCTGAGCCTGATCCATCATCTCAACGCCGCCCTGCGCGCCTATGCGCTGTACCAGCGCGACGTGGATTACATCGTGCAGGACGGCCAGGTGGTGATCGTCGATGAGTTTACCGGGCGCACGATGCCGGGTCGGCGCTGGTCCGAAGGGCTGCACCAGGCCGTCGAGGCCAAGGAGGGGGTGCCGATCCAGAACGAAAACCAGACGCTGGCGGCGATCACGTTTCAGAACTATTTCCGCCTGTACGACAAGCTCTCCGGAATGACGGGCACCGCGGACACCGAAGCCGCCGAGTTCCAGCAGATCTACGGCTTGGAAGTAGTGGTGATCCCGACCAACGTGCCGATGATTCGCGACGACCGCGGGGACCTGGTGTTTCTGACGGTACCGGAGAAATTCGCCGCCGTGGCCGAAGACATTCGCGACTGCCAGAGCCGCGGCCAGCCGGTCCTGGTGGGGACGACCTCCATCGAGACATCTGAATACCTGTCGGGCCTGCTGAAGAAGGAGAAGATCGCCCACGAGGTGCTCAATGCCAAGCAGCACGAGCGGGAGGCACAGATCGTCGCCCAGGCGGGCCGCCCGGGCGCGGTGACCATCGCCACCAATATGGCGGGCCGGGGCACGGACATCGTCCTGGGCGGAAGCCGCGATGCGGAACTGGCGGCGCTCGAAGAGCCGGACGAGCACACCGTGGCACGCCTGAGCCGCGAGTGGGAGAAGCGTCATCAGCAGGTCATCGAGGCGGGCGGTCTGCACATCGTCGGCACTGAGCGGCATGAATCGCGGCGCGTGGATAACCAGCTGCGCGGTCGCTCGGGGCGCCAGGGCGATCCGGGGTCCAGTCGCTTCTATCTGTCGCTCCAGGATAACCTGATGCGGATCTTTGCGTCGGATCGCGTCTCCGGTCTGATGCAGAAGCTTGGCATGCAGGAGGGCGAAGCGATCGAGCATCCCTGGGTGAGCAAGGCGATCGAAAACGCCCAGCGCAAGGTCGAGGCGCACAATTTCAACATCCGCAAAAACCTGCTCGAGTTCGACGATGTCGCCAATGACCAGCGCAAGGTCATTTATGAGCAGCGCAATGAGCTGATGGCGACGGATGACGTTTCCGACACCGTCAAGGTCATTCGTGCAGATGTGGTCAACCGGGTCATCGACAACTTCATTCCACCCGGAAGCCTCGAGGAGCAATGGCAGGTCCCCCAGCTCGAGGAGGCCATCGCGAGCGAATTTGCACGGAAGCTCGATATCCAGGGATGGCTCGATGCCGATGCCTCCCTGCACGAGGAGACGCTGCGCGACAAGATTCTTGAGGAGCTCGAAAAAGCCTACGATGCCAAGGAGCAGCTGGCCGGTGCCGAGACCATGCGCCATTTCGAGAAGGCGGTGATGTTGCAGGTGCTGGACCAGGCGTGGAAGGAGCACCTCGCCGGCATGGACTATCTGCGTCAGGGCATCCACCTGCGCAGCTATGCCCAGAAGAACCCCAAGCAGGAATACAAGCGCGAAGCCTTTCAGATGTTCACCGATCTGCTGGAGCGCATCAAGCAGGATGTCGTGAGCATTCTGTCCAAGGTGCAGGTGCGCGCCGAGTCGGATGTCGCGGCCGTGGAAGAGCAACGCCGCAGCACCGCGCCGATGCAGTTTCGCCACGAAGAGGCCAGCGCCATGCCGGCCCAGGCGGCCGAGGCCGCCGGCGCAGAGGGCCACGCGCCGCCCGCTCAGCCTTTCGTGCGCGAAGGACGGAAGATCGGGCGTAACGAGCCCTGTCCCTGCGGCTCCGGCAAGAAATACAAGCAGTGCCACGGCAAGCTGAGCTAGCCGAGCCTGCGGTGACCGACGTGCGTGATGCGCAAGCCCGGGCTGGCTCCGCCGCTTTGCCGGCACCCTGATTGGCAGCTGCACTCATGCCGACGCGATCACTTCGGCCCTCCAGCCTGCTGCCTGTTCCCGGGATCCGCCTGGCGGCCGTCGCAGCCGGGATTCGCTACCGTGATCGCAACGATCTGGTGGTAATGGAGCTGGCGCAGTCCAGTCGCTGCGCAGCCGTGTTCACGCGCAACGCCTTCTGCGCGGCGCCGGTGACCCTGGCCCGAGCGCATCTGTCCCGCCAGACGCCCCGCTTTCTGTTGATCAACAGCGGTAACGCCAACGCGGGCACCGGCGAGCGCGGGCTTGCCGATGCCGCCTCGACCTGCCTCACGCTGGCCCGGAGGGCGGGTTGTGAGCCGGAGCAGGTACTGCCCTTTTCGACCGGTGTCATTGGCGAGCCCCTGCCGGTCGAACGCATCGAGGGGCGCCTGGACGATGCCCTCGCGGCGCTTTCTGAGGATGGCTGGGCGGATGCGGCGCAGGCCATCATGACCACCGATACGGTGGCCAAAGGCATTTCCCGGACCCTGGATCTGGGCGGTCAGCGGGTCGTGATCACCGGCATCGCCAAGGGAGCCGGAATGATCCGCCCCGACATGGCGACCATGCTGGCGTATGTCGGCACCGATGCGGCTGTCGAAGCCGGCGCCTTGCAGCGTTGTCTGCGGCGGGCGGTGGATGGCTCCTTCAACCGGATCACGGTCGACGGGGACACCTCGACCAATGACGCCTGTGTCCTGGTAGCCACGGGACGCTCGCCGGCAGCCTCACTGGACGATCAACACCCTGAGCTTATGAGCTTCTGCGACGCTGTCGCCGAAGTCTGCCGCCATCTCGCTCAGCTCATCGTGCGTGATGCCGAAGGCGCGACCAAGTTTGTCAGCGTCTGCGTGCAGGGTGGCAGGGACACGGAGGAGTGCCTCGAGGTGGCTTATACGGTCGCGCATTCCCCCCTGGTTAAGACCGCCCTCTACGCGAGTGACCCGAACTGGGGGAGGATTCTGGCAGCGGTCGGTCGGGCCGGGCTTCCGGATCTCGAGGTGAATCGCATTCGGATTTTCCTCGACGACCTGTGTACCGTGCGCGATGGCGGCCGCGCCGCCGGCTACCGG
>JASFKW010000235.1:0-4071 GCA_050118435.1 Gammaproteobacteria bacterium
ACATCGGGTGGTTAATACACCGCTAGCGTAGCGCCGGAAAGTGAAGCAGAAGCTAACAACCGGATCAGCGGACGGCGCCTTATGTCGCCGCTGATCCGGAGCTTTATGAATGACCGTTTCTGCGGCATTTTCACCGTTCGCAGGTGATCAGGGAAGGGCAGAAGATGGCCGGTTTTCACCGTTCCGGTCTCGCAAAGAATCTGAATCGACGGGGTATTAAATGGCGGGTTTCTGACCGAACCCGGTCCTACACCAAACGCTTATATGCGATTTCTCTAAGGACAAAAGACGACCCATCCCGGACATTTAGCCGAAGCTTATATTAGCCGTCGCCAAACGGGGAATAACGACCCAAACTTGCCGTTTAGCCGTCTCGAGTATAAGCAATGCTTATATCTCATCAGCTAAACGTGAAAAACGCGCGTAATTCTCCATTCGTTATATTTCTTAGTAGGGCAGGAATGCATTTTAGACGCGATCATTCCGAGAGTTAGGCCATTTCAACAAAATGAAAGGGACGGCAACTTGTTGCGTTTAGAGTGAGCTATTTCGAGTTCTGAGCAGAACCGCAAGAGTCGCGGCTATTATTTGGGATGCGAGTGTTCTTTGTGCTGCTAGCAGTCGACAAATTTCTTGTGAAAAACGGGAATTCACCATGAGTGCAGGGAGTGGCGATCAAGTCCCCAACGTGACACCGGATTCTGAGACTTCCCTAGTGCTAGGTGAGAAGCTGGATGAGTTGTTGGTAAAGAAACTGCGTGAATACCAGGCGAATAGAACCCCGCGTATCATTATTGTCGCCTCCAAGGGTAACCTCGACTGGGCCTATCCGCCGTTTATCCTGGGCTCCACTGCCGCAGCCCTGGGCTGGGACACCAGCATCTATTTCACGGTCTACGGAATTGCCTTAATAAAGAAAGACCTCGGGTCGGCAATAAGCCCCGTAGGCAATCCGGCCATGCCGATGAAAATGCCATTTGGACCGACTTGGCTCAAGCAGATTTCATGGCCCATGCCAAACCTTATGATGGCGGGTTTGCCAGGATTTGAGCGAATGGCCACGTCGCTAATGAAGAAGACTTTCAGGAATAAAGGGGTCCCAGACATTGCCGCGCTGCGCAGTCTGTGCATTGATGCTGGAACTCTTTTCTATGGCTGTCAAATGACAATGCAAGTGATAGGCCTCACCAGAGGGGACCTCATTCGCGAAGTGACCGATTGTGTGAGTGCAGTAACCTTTCTGGAAATGGCACGCAAGTCCGATATGTGCCTCTACGTCTGAAACTACCTTATACGAGCCTGAGAAAAAGGGACTGAAAGAATATTACCTAATCGCGCGTTGGCGCGCGCTTCAGAGGATTACCGCAAGGAAAGCGATGCGCGCCCCCGCGCTTATCGTCTTGTGCTTGGCTATATTGCGGGTCCAAGCATTTGATATTACAAAACTCCGGATTTCTGGAAACGGCGAAATCTATTATTGGTTGCAGTCATTGATGCACCGGCGGAATACGTGCACAGAGTCCTAACGGACTACGTGCACATGCATCGACTACATCCTTCGATTACACAAAGCGATATTCTTGCATCCCCTGGAAATGGAGTCGTCCGCGTAAGGACGCGGATACTCGATTGCACCCGTGTAATCTGCATGGAACTTAACCGGGTGGAAGACGTTGGTGAAGTGCCCCCTTATGATTTACACGCAGTGATTGTCCCATCACTGAGCAATTTTCGGTCCGGCGAAGCGGACTGGAATATCGATGAAATGGAGGACCGCTGTCACGTCGCCTACAAAGCACGAATGGAACCGAGTTTTACGATAGTCCCGATCACGCAAATGGTGAAAACGGCCAAAACATGACCTACAGCGGCAACAGCCAGGTGCCCGCGATTACTACCAATCAGGGGCTTGAGAAGGGTCGTTGGGTGAAAGGGCACGTGTTGAACAGGGTGAGATTTCCAAGTGGTGGCAGGTACAGGGCGACGCATTACCGGGGAATCATCCGTTCAGAGGCGACGAAGTGGGCGTTTATTCGGCCTATACTCAAGTACAAGGAGGATTCCATCGATCGTTCACACTCTCGGATTCGATGCTGACGGCCCCAAGTGGCACTGGGTAGTGTCGGTCGGCCCGACTGCAGGTTGCGCGAATCTTTCGCGTCGTTCGGTGCCGGAGGCGCCGGGCGTCCTGGGGTGAAAGCGCGTGGACTTGCGTCGATTTTCATTGTCAAGTGGGGAGGTCTGCACATGAGAAACCAACTAAGGACAATCTGGGGGCTGATCGCGGCGGCACTGCTGTCGCCAGCGTTCGCGCTGCCCGTTGCCGCCAGCTCTGGCTATCTGACGCCGCAACCCCCGTTCATCACGCTCGCTCCCGGTGCCCCTTCGGGGTCGGACATCACGGCGATCATCAACAGTGGCGATTTGCTCAATGGCTTTACATTCGAGGGGCTCCCGGACGGGATCGGCCTCGCGCCCGGTCCGGACGCCGGGACCGTGAACGTGTTCGTTGCCCACGCGCAGACCACGGTGCCGTTCTTCGGGACGGCGGACTTCCAGGATGCGAGCGTCTCCAAGCTGACGCTGAACACCGACGACGCAGGCGTGCTCGCAGCCGAGGTCGCCATCGGACCGGAGAACGGCTACCTGCGGTTCGGCTCGGCATCGATGGCCGGGCCGGCTGAGGGGTTCTCCAGGTACACGTACTTCGTAGGGGAGAAAGCCAACGACATCGTCGACGTTGTGTCGGGCGCACCGTACGGACCCGACCCGGCGCTCGATCCCCAGCGCCAGGGTGGCTACGTCGTCGTGCTCGACGCCCAGACGGGTAAGCACACCCAGGTCGCCGGCATGGGGCGGCTCAATCACGAGAACACGATTGCCCTGCCCGGCTACAACCAGCTGGCGTTGCTGACGACCGACGACACGTTTAGTGCCACGTCGGCGCAGCTCTACATGTACCTGGCGAACCACGAATCGCACATATGGCAGGACAAGGGCAGCCTGTGGGCATTCCGGGTCACCCGGACCGATGCGCCGATGAATCCGAACGACCCGTTCAACGGCGCCAACGACTACCTGGACATTGAGCCCGGCGATGATTGGCAGGGAGAATTCATCCGCGTTCCTAAGCAGATCGCTCGCGGTGAAACCGGCGCAGCGCCACAGGATGCGCTCGAGAACTGGTCGAACGAACAGAACGTGTTCCAGTTCATCCGACTCGAAGACTTGGCCTACGACGTCAACGATCCGAGCGTGGTCTACGCTGCCGACACCGGCGCCTCGCGGGTGGTGCCGGACGACACGACGGGGCGTATGCTGCGCGGCCCGAGCGGCACGAGCGGCCTCGCCGACAACGGGCGCATCTTCAAGTTCATCTTCGACGAGAGGAACCCACGCAAAGTGGTGAGCTTCTCGGTTCTGGCCGACGGCGATGCGCCCGGCGCACCGGAGTTCGTGGGATTCACCAGCCCCGACAACGTCGGGGTGTCTCCCAACAGTCTCATGGTGCAGGAAGACACAAACGACGCCAAGATTTGGCGTCACGACTTCACCTCAGGAACCTGGTCCGTCGTCGCCACGGTCAACGATCCCGACGGAGAGTCGAGCGGCATCGTCGACGCCTCGGCGTGGTTCGGCGAAGGCGCCTGGCTCCTCGACGTGCAGGGACACGGTACGAACGTGTCGGAGGAACTGGTCGACGGAGTCCTCTACAAGCGAGAGTCCGGACAGCTCCTGCTGCTGAGGCTTCCCGGTTCCTGACACCGATCGCTGTGCTGACAACAGAGGACTTCGACGCCAGCACGGTTGATGTGAACAGCGTTCAGTTTGGTCCTAATGGGGCGCAGCCCGTTCATTATGCCCTGGAGGATGTCGATGTCGACACCGACTGGGATTTGGTCCTGCATTTCAACACGCAGGAAACGGGTATTGCCTGTGGTGACACGGAAGCCATGCTAACGGGGCAGACGCTTGACGGTCTGCCGATAGCCGGAACGGATTCCGTCGAGACGGTGGGCTGTAACAAGTAAAGATTAGCTTGGCGCTTTACAAGCACATTCACCGGCGACC
>JASFKW010000236.1:0-4043 GCA_050118435.1 Gammaproteobacteria bacterium
CTGGAAGAGGCATTTGCTTGAACCTGTAGGGAGGAGTACCTATGCCCATAACAGAACTCACGCCTCCGCAAGTGACCATCGCGATTCCGACTTATAATCGCGCGGAGTTGCTGAGTGCAAGCCTGCGAAGTGCGCTCGACCAGAAGTACCCGGATTTCGAAATCCTGGTACTGGATAATGCGTCGACGGATAATACGGAGGCGGTTGTAGAGTCATTTGGCGACAGGCGGGTGAGGTACGTCCGCAGCCCGAAAAACATCGGCCTGTTTCGAAACTGGAACCGCGCTATCGAACTGAATCGGAGTCCGTATCTGGGGATCCTGCAGGACGACGACGCGTTGCTGCCCGATTTCATTCAGGAATCTGTGGCGGCGCTCGAGCGCAATCCCACTACCGCGCTTTCATTCACGCTGGCCGATGGAATCGACCTGAATAACGCGCCCGTACCGCTGCCCGGTGAGTACCCGCGGAGTGGCCTTATCCCCGGTACCGAATATCTTTGTGGAATCGTTAACGGAGCAAACTGGGTTATACAGCCTTCGACAGTATTGATGCGGTCCTCGGTCATCGACGAGGTCGGACCTTTCGACAATCCTCATTCCAGCCATTCTATCGACATAAATCTATATTACAGAATGATGGTGTCTTATGACGTCGTACTGATACCCAGGGTACTGAGTCGGGTTCGCGTTCATGCGGGTCAGGACTCTCAACGCAGGTTTGGATCATCCCGAGGCACCGGCCCTCTGGCGACCATGGCGGAGCGCAGCGACGCCGTTGCGCACCTCTTGGAATCGGATCGGGCTGCCGATCCGTCATTTCGCCATTGGCTCGCGGACCGCCTCTTTCACCTGAGCATGCGCCGCAGCGCGTTGACGCAGGAGTTCGTCCCAGAGCTCAACCTGTCCTGGAAGGAACGAATCGAAATTGTAAAAAACGAGGTCATGACACTCATCGGTCCCGGCGAAACATTCATCCTGGTCGATGAAGGCGAATGGGGTGCGGAAATCGCACCGGGGCGCCGCGTGATACCGTTTCTTGAGCGCGACGGGTGTTATTGGGGGGTTCCTACGGAAGACCGTACGGCAATTCGAGAGCTCGAACGACTGCGAGGGATGGGCGCGCGTTATGTGGTTTTCGGCTGGCCGGCGTTCTGGTGGCTTGACTACTATAGCGGCCTTCGCGACCACCTTCGATCCCGATATCCGTGCGTGCTCAGTAACAGCCGGCTCGTCGCGTACGACCTGGAAGGAGGACGGGAACAAGCCGATGAAGCGCGTGACGCCGTGAAGAGCTTCGTCGAATGAATGGGACCGGTGGCGATTATCCACCGGCCGGGCGCGGCAAGGTGGTCGTCTGGGGCTATCTGGCCTCCTATCCCTTTGGTGGCATGACATGGCAGGTGCTGCACTATCTTGCGGGTTTACGCAATCTCGGCTTTGACGTCTGGTACGTCGAAGACACCGACGCCGAGGTGAGAGATCCCGAAACCTTATGGACAACCAACAACTACGCCCCGAACGTCGAGTTCCTGAAGCGGCAAATGGAATCGGTGGGTTTGGGCGATCGCTGGATTTTCAGGCCGCCGGGTATATACGAATTCTGTCTCGGTGCCGCTGACATCGAGGGGTTGGCGGCTCTGTACCGGGACGCAGACGCGGTCATCAATCTTTGTGGCTCGCATGAGCTCCGGCCAGAGCACGATCGGATCGGCTGTCTCGTTTATCTGGAGACCGACCCAGTGCCCAAACAGATCGCGGTGGCAAAGGGCGATCGCCAGACGCTGACGGATCTCGCTCGCTATCATTACCTGTTCACCTACGGGGAGAATCTCGGGGCTGACGATTGTCTGGTTCCGGTCGAGCATTTCACATGGCACGCCACCAGACCGCCGGTTGTCGTTGACTGGTGGCAACCATCGGGGAACCCGCCGACGCACAAAGCATTCAGTACGGTCACCAGCTGGACGCATAGCTGGAATGACGTGACATGGGGTGATGAGCGGTGGCGTTGGAGCAAGCATCATGAATTTCGCAAGCTTCAGCCTCTGCCCCGGCATTGCGGCGTGCCGCTGGAGCTGGCGGTAGTCGGCATCGGTGACGAGGAAGCACAACAGTTCCGGACCTCCGGCTGGCATCTGCGAGCGGCTTCGGGGCTCGCGGATCCGGACGTTTACCGTGAGTACATTCGTGGGTCGTTGGGCGAATTCACCGTGGCCAAGGAGCAGTACGTGCGGCCGCGTACGGGCTGGTTCAGCGATCGCAGTGTCTGTTATCTGGCAGCCGGTCGACCCGTCGTGACTCAGGAGACCGGATTCAGCAAGTTTCTACCCTGCGGGAAAGGCTTGTTGCCGTTCCTGACCGAGCAAGACGCAAGGGAAGCACTGGAGACAATCGCCAGTGATTATGACCGGCATAGCGCAGCGGCGCTGACGATCGCAAGGGAGTGCTTCGAAGCTGATGATGTATTGCGCCGACTGATGGCGACGATAGGGTTATTATAAGCATGCACAGGAAATCGGCTGATGAGTGAGACAGAAAAAAGAAAAATTTGTATCATCAACGGCGATGACTTTGGCGCATCGAGCGGGGTCAATCGGGGCATCATAGAAGCCCACAGGGACGGCATCCTGACAAGCGCAAGTCTGATGATCAACATGCCGGGCGCAGAAGAGGCTGCAGAGCTGAGTGCGGCCAACCCGGACCTCAGTGTCGGATTGCATGTCAATTTCACCAATGAAGGCGATCCCGTCATCGACGTGGCGGATATCGACGCCGCCAGGGCTGAGCTGGATCGGCAGTATCAGCTCTTTCTCGATCGTATGGGCCGGCCGCCGACGCACATCGATTCGCATCACAATGTGCATCGCTGGCCCGACTTGGCACCGCTTTTTCTGGAGCTGGCCGAAAGACACGGCCTTTTGCTTCGTGAGCATTCACCGGTAAGGTATTTCTCAACCTTCTACGGTCAATGGGACGGCGAGTCGCATCCGGAGCATATCAGTCCGGAGCGCCTCGTCAGTGTGCTCGAGACGGAAATTTCGCCCGGGTTTACCGAGCTGGCCTGCCATCCCGGCTACGTAACGGATGAGTTCAGGTCCGGGTACGCCGTCGAGAGAGAAATCGAGCTGCGCAGTCTCTGCAGCACCATGGTGAAACAGCGCATCGCCGAGCTGAGCATCGAGCTGGTGAATTATTCCCAGGCACGCGGCATGCTGGGCTCGATGGCGTCGGCCCCGGTGCAGTCATGACCACGGTCGTGCTGTCACCGTCCAATGTGGCCGATTACCCCGCAGGCGGTGGACATTTCTGGGTCTACATGCAGTACGTACAGGGGCTCCGCGCCCTGGGCTGCGATGTTTACTGGCTGGAGCATTTCCACGGCTCCGGCGACGAGCAGCGGGACGAGGCGAACCTGAGCACATTCCTCGACCGCATGCGCCGGTTCAATCTTTCGGAAAACGTCATCGTTCACCGGGCCGCTCATGCCGCCACGTTTCCGGACCAAGGCGATGGAAGAACGCTTTACGGCAAAAAGCCCGAAAAGCTGTGTGAGGAGGCGGATCTGCTGTTGAATTTTTACTATCGCATCGATCCCGATCTTCTGTCGTGTTTCAGACGAAGCGCGCTGATCGATATCGATCCGGGCCTGCTGCAGTTCTGGCTGAGCCAGGGACAGATCGAGCTTGCCCGGCATGATATCTATTTCTCAACCGGCGAGACCACGGGTAAGCCCGATGCGCTGTTTCCCGACTGTGGTATCCCATGGCACCGCATCCGGCCGATCGTCAGCCTGAAGGACTGGCCGGTCGTCTTTCGGCCCGACGCCGAGGCGCTGACGACGGTTTCGGGCTGGTGGGGAGACGAGTGGATTACCGATGGTGGAGACATTTGCTACGAGAACAACAAGAGTGTCTCGTTCATGCAGTTCGCAGAGCTGGCGAGTCGGACCGATCAGGCACTGGAGCTCGCTTTGTGTCTGGGCGAAAGCGATTCGGAGAAACTCGATGAGCCGCGCTCGCAGGAACACCCGGAGCTGCCCGG
>JASFKW010000237.1:0-4002 GCA_050118435.1 Gammaproteobacteria bacterium
CGCCATTACGCGTTGGCTTATGGCCTGGATTCGCTGCGATGCATAACTGGTTACTGTTGATCGGACTAGTTCCGGAGGGATATCCTGTTCCTTTATGAGGATAGTCGCCGAAGATGTAAAAGTGGCCGGCCACAGCCACGCAGCCAGTGCTCCGATCAAGAAGACGGCGGCAGCTATCGCTATGATGCTCAGGCGCCGCCTTCTGAAGGCGGCTATATAATCAGAAAAATCAAGAGATTGTTCTTGCATTCCCATCCCTTCCGCGCTTTGGGGTACTGCGCTCAAGCGCGCGTGGCCTGCCCCCCTTTAAAGCCACTAGCGGGAAATTGCAATTCTAGGCCAGTCGTACTGTAGCGTCAAATATGCGGCGTTCTGCACCGCCTCATCGCTCGAGTCGTCAAACGTCTGCTCTCGGTACCGGTAACTTCCCGAAAGGGTCCAGAACTGTTTGAAGCGCCAGCTGAAGGTTGGCTGGAGCTCATAGTAATTTCGGTCCCGCTCGCCAACCCCATTGGCGGCTTCGCTTTGGTAGTAGCTCAGTCTCAATTCGCCGCTGAGGATTTCCGTGAAACGGTACAGGTTGTTCCAACTCAGCCGAGTGACTTGGAGCGGGAGCCCCGATACTGTGTTGCTGATATCCCTGGTTGCAGTGAAGCGGGTGTGTCCACGCAAAAACTGCTTCTCCAGCGTACCGCTGAAAACGTAACCGAAATCATCGTCCTGGGTACCGCTGCTCACCGGCACAAAAACGATGTTGTTATTCTCGTCCAGAATTGGGATGAATGTATTGCGCGTTGCTTCAACCTCGCTGCGCCGGATACCGGCGAACAATGAAGCGGATATGGTCTCGCTGAACTTGTAACTCGTTCCCCCCTGTACGGCGGAATAGGTGGATTCGATGTCAGCGTCGTTATCCGTCTGCTGATACGTCGCTGTTATGGTTCCGGTTGCGCGTGGGCTGAGAAGCCTTGACAACGACAACTGCCCCCCCCTCGTGGTGTAATTTGAAAAATTCGATTGTGGATCGTTGTCATAATCGACATCGGTGTAGGTGTATCCGAGCTGCACACTGGTGCGTTCATTTAAGCCATAAGTCCACGTTGGGTTCAGAGAGACTCGCCAGCGATCGACGCGATCAAACGCTACTACGCCCGTTTCCTCGAGCTGGCTGTCGAGCGTTGTGTCCTTGATCAGCTCGATGCCGAAGCCTAGGCGGGAGCGCTCCATGCTATGAAAGGAACTGAGCCCCAGACGCCCGATTTCATCATTGAAATCGCTTTCGTCGATGTAGCGACGAACTTCGAATCCGAGATCACCACTTACACCGGAAGTCGGCGTTTCGTAGCTGAATCGGGCGGCTGGAGCGATGTTGATTTCGGGCGACGACCGTTCGTCGTCTACGCTCAGCCTGATGTTGTCATTATAGCCGGCGCGGACCGCTATGCGAGGATCTAGTTTCCACTCAGCTGCATTGGAGACAGAGTTGATAGTCGCTGTCAGAAAAACAGCCAGCGCCGGGCGCAGTTGCATCTGCATGATATCAGGTCCCCGGTTTGGTGCATTTATTCTCTCCGCGCACAGTAAGGCTCCCACTAGCATCGCTAAGAGAACATCAGCGCTTTTCGCTACGGGACTACGACAACATCGCCCGCTTTGAGGATGATGTTCTGTTCCAAGTTGTCGCCTTTCTCAACTTCACCGTACTCGAAGGATATTGCTTGTAGCTCACCGTTTTCCCTGCGCAGGATCTTTATCTTGTTTAGTGCGGCGTACGTAGACGTGCCGCCCGCCATACTGAGGGCCTGCATCACATCAACATTGCGCCGAACAATGAATTCGCCGGGTCGGTTTACTTTCCCAATTACGTACACCTTGTTACCGGATAATTGGCGGATAGAAACCGTTACCGCCGGGTCAGGAATGTATTTCACCAGTCGGTCGATGATTAGCTGGCGGACAGCAGCGACAGTCTTATGTCCAGCCTGAATCTCGCCGACCAGCGGAAAGTTGATAGCGCCGTCGGGGCGGACAAGGACCTCCTTACTAAGATCTTCTTCTTTCCAGACCGAGATCATGAGGACGTCCCCAGGTTGAATTTGGTACGGCGTTTCCTCCGTTGGGATGCTCTCGGCAATACCCAGCCGCGTGATTAGCACGCACAAAATACCTGCCAAAAACTTCGCTCGTACAGAACAAAAACGCATCGACAACCCCTTGATTTTATTATCCCCATTTGAAAGGAACATTGAAGCAAATTTTTACCAAGCTGGTCAAGAAGTATGATGACCGAAAGAATAGAGGTGGATCTTCTCGGGTTACGCCATGCAGAGGTCCTGTTGCGACCGAAAAAAGAAAAAGAGCGCTAGAATGACAGTAAACCGCGGTGGTCGAGTTCAAGACGAAGTGCTTTTTCGCACGCAGAATGTATGGGACATTGAGCGCAATACCGATCAGACGTCGAATGTCACCAAAAATTAATACACTAAAATTAGAAGCGATGCGTCAGCTCAGGCAGCGAAGGCTAGCGGCTGCGAGTAAACTTTACGATAGGGTGTTGCAATTAGCTCCAGCGGACGAGGATGCGCTGGCCATACGGGCTCAGCTTAGTCTGGCGCAGGCCGATTACAGCCGAGCAGCTGGCTATTTGGCGCGCCTCATTGCTATCAAGCCCGCTTCGCCCGATTTGTATTTTAAGCAGGGCGTCGCGCTGCAGAGTCTTGGTAAAGTGGAAGAGGCTGAAGCTGCCTATAGGAAAGCTGTTGCCATTAATCGGGATCACGCAGTGGCGTCCTATAACCTTGGGACCACGCTGCAGGCGCAGAACAAAAATTCGGAGGCAGTGGTGGCATTTGAGAGGGCAGTCTCAAGTAAGCCTGAGTTTGCCCTTGCATACTATAATATGGGAATATCGTTAAGAGCTATTGGGAAATGCGCTGCGGCGATAGAGGCGCACCGGAGGGCAATCGAGCTTGATCCTACGTATGCTGATGCTCATGCAGAACTTGCTTCGCTGTTACAGAACGCTGCCAGACTGGAGGACTCTGTCACGGCTTACCGAAGCGCGATAAAGCTCAAACCGAGCGATGCGGGATATTACTCGGGTCTAGGCGTGACCATGTATCACATGGGAAGGCCTGATGATGCAATAGGGTACTATCAAAAGGCATTACTGATCGACTCCGGGCTGGCCAAAGCCCACTGGAACCTGTCACTTGCGTACTTGCTTTTGGGTCGGTTCACTGAGGGGTGGCGTGAATATGAATGGCGCAAACAGTGCGGAATCGCTGACAGACGATATCCGACACCCGGATGGGAAGGTCGCTCCCTAAAGGGTAAAACCCTGCTGATCTACGGCGAGCAGGGCATAGGCGATGAATTGATGTTTGCATCCTGTTATCGAGATCTGATCAATATTGCAGATCACGTTGTTATTGACTGCGAACCCAGGCTTAAAGTTTTGATGAGGCGTTCTTTCCCAGATTCAACTGTTCACGCTGCACGTGAGGAAACTGCTTCAGAACGGAGGGTTGATCTCGGACCGGTTGATTATGTTGTGGCTGCAGGCAGCATTCCAAGGTATTTGAGGCCTGGTATTGATGCGTATCCAGATACCGTTGCCTACATCGAGGCAGATCCCGTTCTGGTAAGCAAATGTAGGAATCGACTGCGTTCGCTTGGTGACAGCATAAAGGTCGGAATTGCCTGGCGTGGTGGAAGTACTGCTCTGACGAGGGCGTTGCGTTCGATACCGCTGAAAGAATGGGCTCAGATACTCAAAACTAAAGGGGCGAGTTTTGTTAGTTTGCAGTATGGGGATAATTCCGTAGAAATAGCGGAAATCAGGAGGCGGTTTGGGGAAGTCATACATGTTTGGGAAGACCTTGACCAATTCCAAGACGTGAATAACTTTGCTGCCCAGATTGCCGCCCTCGATCTTGTAATTTCAATAGATAATACCACCGTTCACATGGCGGGCAGTCTAGGTGTGCCAACCTGGGTTTT
>JASFKW010000238.1:0-3943 GCA_050118435.1 Gammaproteobacteria bacterium
GATGGTCGGTAAACCAGTTTGTCGGACATCGGAAGAATTGCAGAAACCATCGGAACAGCTTCGCGTGGAATCGGGTGTCTGGGGGCTCTCAGCGCTTATCCTATGTAAACAAGCTCTTAGACTGCTATGCGTAACAAAGACGCTCCTGGTCAGGAAAGACCGCGAATTCTTAGCCTCATCAACAGCGGGCGGTATTCAGACGCGCTGCCGTTGTTGAAGAAGGCTTGCCGGTCTTCTCCGCGAGACATCGATCTCTGGCTGTTGATGGGCATCGCACAGGGTGGGCTTGGTGCGTACGGCAAAGCCGCGGAGAAATTCAGCGAGGCGATAAGACGGGATCCGAATTTGGCGGAAGCGCGGTACTACCTGGGCCGTGCGCTTCAGGCGCAAGGACAGATGCGGGAGGCGGTCAAATCGTACCGCGAGGCAATCAAGCTCAGCCCAGATTACTGGGAGGCGCACTATGCGGTTGCCCGAGTGCTGCAGCAAACGGGAGATTCAGTAAGAGCCATAGCTGCTTACCGGGCTGCGATTGGTATTAATCCGGGAAACAGCGAGCTGCATGCAAATCTGGGGGTTGCGTACAAGGCGGCGGGGAGCAACAGTCTTGCCATGGGTTGCCTGAAAGAAGCGATTCGTCTTCAGCCCGGTAGCGCGGAAGCACATTTCAATCTTGGCAATCTGCACCAGGGGCAGCGGGAGCTGGAGGAAGCAGAGGCATGCTACCTGCAGGCTATCCGGTTGAAACCCCGCTGGGTAGAGGCACAGCTGGCGCTAAGCAGGACGCTGCTGCTACAGGGCAAAGCGGAGCAAGCCCTGGCTTTATGCCGTCAACTGCTGGAACGCGAGCCTGAGAACGAGCAGGTCGCTGCCATGGAGGCCAGTATTCTCGAGCGGGCGGGAGATCTGGAGGCCGCATACCAGCGGGTGCGTTTGCTTGTACGGGCAGGAACGACGGAAGCCGCGGCTTTGACAACCTTCGCCAAGCTCGCGTCAAAGTTCGGGAATCAGGGGGAGGTCATAGCGTTGCTTCAGCGCAAGCTGAGTTCGGTTCTATACGACCAGAACGACGCGCGCCGTCTACAGTTCGCGCTTGCTGATACCTATGACGCAATTGGAGAGTACGATCGCGCCTTTGAGCATTATCAGCGAGGTAATGTGCTCAAGTCGGCAAGATTCGATCCAAACGCGTGGTTCCGTTCGATCAATACAATCATCGAGCAATTCAGTGCGAAGTTTCTGGATACCATCGGCTGCGCAACACAGCGCTCGAGTTTGCCCGTGTTCATCGTCGGCATGCCGCGGACAGGGTCGACTCTGCTGGAGCAGATATTGAGTAGGCACTCTCAAGCCTATGGTGCGGGAGAACGGGCGGATATCAAGAATATTGCGCTTTCGCTGCCCGGTCGTATCGGAACGGATCTACAGTATCCGGAGTGTCTGGTCGAGTTGAACCGAAATGTCATGGAGCAGATTGCGAATGGCCACCTGCAGAGACTTGAAGCGCTATCGGGGGGTGCAGCGCGAGTGATCAACAAGATGCCGGGAAATTATCTGCATCTTGGCCTTATTCAGATTCTATTTCCGGGCGCGAGTGTGTTGCGCACGACGCGTGATCCACTCGATACCTGCCTTTCGTGTTTTATGCGGGATCTGGGCGGTGGAGCGAGCTTTTCGGCTGACTTGAAGTCACTTGGGCTGTTTTACAGGGGTTACACAAGACTGATGGATCACTGGAAAGAGGTGCTTCGGCTTGAAGTGTTGGAGGTCAAATATGAAAGACTGGTAGAGGATCTGGAAGTTACCGCACGGAGGGTTGTGGATTTCTGCGGACTGGACTGGGAGGAGGACTGTCTGGATTACCTCGGCAATACGCGGGTGGTTGCGACGCCGAGTTACGGGCAGGTGCGTAGGCCGATATACACGACTTCCATTGGCAAGTGGCGGCATTATGAAAAACAACTTGGTCCGTTGATTGAGGTGCTGGAGTCATAAGCTTCAGCTTTTGATGGTTGCAGGACCGAAGAGCGAGGAGTAGTTGGTCAATGACCGGTGCGGCCGAGTTACTAGAGAGAGCAAACCGGTTACTGGACTCGGGTCAGCTCGTGCAGGCGCGGCAGATGTTTTCCCGGATCTGTGAGATGGATCAAGGCAATGCAGAAGCCTGGCTGATGCTGGGGGTCATCGACAGCGAGACCGGGCGCGTGGAGGATGCGTTGAAGTATGTACAGCATGCGATCGAGCTGGATGCCGCCTATGAGGAGGCACACCTGACGTTGGCTGAAATTCAGCGCCAGCAGGGGCGGCTGGAGGACGCGTTGACAAGCTGTTCGCGAGCATTGCAGATTGCTCCGGACTACGAAGAGGCGTGGGTATTGCAGAGCGGGATTCAGGGCGCGCTGCAGCGTTATGTCGATGCGCAAGAGAGCAGCAGGCGGGCCTTGGAGCTATGGCCCCAGTGTGTGGATGCGCACATCAATCTGGGCAACGCCTGCAAGGCGCAGGGCGAGTGGCAGCAGGCGATTGACAGTTATCAAGCGGCGCTGCAGCTCGAGCCGGATCGCGTGCCGGTGTATGCCAGCCTGGGGCTGGCGTTGCTGGAGCAGGACAGGCTGGATGAAGCTTCCAACTGTTTCTCACACGTGTTGCGAAAAGACCCCGGCAATACGGAAGCCGCTCTTGGTATGGCCAGGGTCTGCATGAGCCTGAGTGATCCGGAAGGCGCCATTGAGTATTGCCATAGAGCACTTGAACCGGCTTCCGACAACGTTGCAGTAAGTTTTATCTTGTGCGAGGCCCTGATATCCGCAGATCGACTGCAGGAGGCGGAGCGTGTTTGTGCCGCGATCTCGGTGCAGCAGGCTCAGGAAATTTCTGTTGCGCTCATGCACTGGCGTATCCTGGAGCGAAAGGGTGATTATCAGCAGGGATATGATTTGCTAAATAGCCTGAAAGATCGCTACGCTGACGATTCAGCATTTTTGGCCGCCTTCGCCGAAAGTAGCAGGCATGTGAAACGGATTGGCGAGGCAAAGCAATTGCTTGAGCAGCGACTCCGGCGGAAGGAGTTGCACGTGAATTCACGCAAAACGCTGCTTTTTTCCCTCGGGCACCTGTATGACGCCAATTCTCAATATGATTTGGCATTTGAGCAGTTCAAAGAAGCCAATCGCCTAAAACCCGCCGTGTTCGACACGGCCGGGCATGCAGCGGCCATACAAAGGTTGATCGACGTCTACACCCCGGAGCTGCTGGGTCGGCTGCCAAGAGCGACGACTCGATCAAAATTGCCCGTATTCATCATCGGCATGCCGCGCTCAGGGACGACGCTGATCGAGCAGATCCTCTCCAGTCATCCTGAGGTTGTGGGAGCCGGTGAGTTACCCTACATCGGTCAGATGACAGTCACATTGGCGGCCGAGACGAGGAGCCAGGTGCCTTACCCCGAGTGCGTGCAGTTCCTGACACAGGACGACCTCGATCGTCTGGGCCGAAGCTATCTCATGCGACTGAAACAGAAAGCTGGCACGGCTGTGCGCCTCACGGACAAACAGAACGGCAACTATCTGCACCTGGGGCTGATTCAGCTGCTGTTTCCCGAGGCGCGGGTTATTCGATGCACGCGAGATCCGATGGATATTTGTCTTTCCTTATATACCCACGACATGGGCGGTGAAGCGACCTACACGCGGACATTTGAAAGCCTGGCCTTTTACTACCGGCAATACGAACACCTCATGGTTCACTGGCTCGAAGTGTTAGACATTCAGGTAATGAATCTCCGCTACGAGGCGCTAGTTAGGGATCAACGTGGGAAGACGCGAGAGTTGCTGGAATTCTGCGAGCTGCCTTGGGACGACCGCTGTCTGGATTTTCATCATAACCGCCGCACCGTCGCGACGCCGAGCCATGCTCAGGTGCGACAGCCCCTGTACGAAGAATC
>JASFKW010000239.1:0-3897 GCA_050118435.1 Gammaproteobacteria bacterium
CCAGATCGCGGATTTATGGAATCTTGGAGCATTCAGTCTAGTGCTCGTATTGCCCGCTGCCGTCCCGCTGTTTGGCTTATAGGCATGATCGGGATATCCAACAAACGCCGGAAAGCGGGGTAGGGCTCCGTGCCAGCATTGTCCACAGAGTCGGAGGCTTCGTTCGCCGTGTCTGTGTTTCGGCGAATGACGTGTTCTGGCCGAGTTTCCTCGTTCCCGGCCTCACCAAAAAATCTGAGTCGGCGGGCTATTGAATGGCAGGCTACTGGCCGAACCCGTTCCTACACGAAACGCTTATATGCGATTTCTCTAAAGGACAAAAGACGACCCAAAACGGACCTTCAGGGTCTCGAACTGGATCACCGGAAACTACCAACAGTTGGCGTTACCACTTCGGACTCTCTTATGCGACTGAGTGAGCGATGGGGCATGTCCATCGCTTCTATCAGGGATTCACCCTAACGCGATACATCGTATCCCCTATGTCGGTGACCTTGCTGCTCGGCTATACGAAAGTGAAGCCCGCGATCGTTTAAGCGTTTCGCGGGAGCGCTCAGATGAACCGAAACACACGTTCGTGCGCCTTGCCGTGGGCATTAAAGTGCCTCATAGCGAACCATAAGGTTTCAGCAAAGGCGTTCCTATCAGGAGGATATAGCCATGGAGAAATGTTTTCACAAGTTCATGGTAGCGTTCGGATTGATTCTGCTCACACTGCCATTTGCCATTCGGAGTACGACTGCGGAAACTCTTCAGAGCTGGGACAAGCGACTCGACAATCCGAACCAGCGATTCAAAGTGCTAGCTAGTTTTGAGGACCAGGCGGTGCTTGACAAAGAGACCCAGCTTGTCTGGCACCGGTTTCCAGACACAAGCGGGCGCTTCACTTGGGGACAGGCCATCTCAGGCTGTTGGACTTCAGGCTTCGGTGGACGTCTCGGCTGGCGGTTGGCCACGATAGTGGAACTGCACACCCTGATCGATCGCAGCCAGGATCCAGCACTTCCTGCTGGGCATCCCTTCGTACTCGCACTGCCTGCGCCAGATGTCTGGTCATCTACAACGACGCCCACTGCACCCGATCAGGCTCAGACGATCGATATCGACGGCGGTTTCCTCGGCGGTTTCCCGAAGGACGGTGAGGTAAAGCTGTGGCGCTGGTGTGTGCGCGGGGGCAACGGCATTGAGGGCCAATGATGCATTAATCTCACGAGACAACCCGGAAGTAAGGCATTTAGAGCTGGACACGGGACCGGGAGATTTTGCGACTGGCGGGATCCGCGGTCTCAAAACCCCAGCGCCGGAGTGAGGGCGGGGTCTGATGCGTGGAAGTGAACGACAACAACTGCCTGGGCTAAGGAGAACAGGAACCCCGCGCACTGGCGGGGTTTTGTGTGTGGTGTGAACGGCAACTTTGGGCGGACTTCCCGTACGAGCCGGGACTGGAACGCAGTCAAACGCTCGATTTGAACGGCAAGTAGCGACAAGGAATGCCCGTTCAGTGACGGATAATATAAGCGATCACTGTACGAGAAAAACCGACCCAAAGCGGAAGTTCGGTTTTTCGGTGGAAATGTCTCGAATGCGTTCAAGCCGCGTGCAAGGGGCTAGCTGCGGCCATGAAGTCACGTGCGACGTGGAAGTCCGGTTCATTGCATTACGCACGTGGCTTGCCTATTTACCTGCTTAGCCTAGTATTCAGGTTGGAGAACAAAGGATAAGACCTTTTCTCAAGTCGCCATAAAAAATCCGGAGGGCAAGAGCCATGACTACAAGACTCAACATGCCGTGTTTCGCTCTTGTTACACAGCCCCGTTTTCTGCGCAAAGCAGAATTTGCCTTACATTCATTGAGGGACATGTTTTGCTCAACTACACTCTAAACGGGCGCGACACAATGCGTTTTGCGTTACTACTGAATCGGGCAATGACAACAATACTCGGGATATCATTGCCTCATAGTCGGTACATCGATTCCAGATTCAACAGGTAGGTCGTTGTTCGTTATTGGAAACTTCGGAAGACTCTAGCGACCGAATGGGGAAGAGAAGGGGGAGGCGATTATGCTAGAGCACACAAGAATTCTAATCGGTTTTTCGTTGATCGCTGCGACGACCTGGCCTGGGCTGGCAGCAGCACAAGATGCCTCTAAGATGCCACCCGGTATGGCAGCCATCGCCGGAACGGCAAGAGGCGTGCCGATCCTGCAGCAGGTCCTGAAAGACGAAATTCCGAAGACGATTCCGGCTTACCTTGTTATGCCTGACCCGAATGGACTGATCGGCACTTTTCAGCCCGGTGGACCAACCACGACTTCGACCAACGGGTTCTTCTCGGCGGATATCACCACCAACGGGCGCACCTGCTTCACCTGCCACCAGCCGCAGAACGGCTGGGCTTTAAGTCCGGAGGAGGTCCAGGCTCAATTCCTCAAGACTGCCGGGCGGTCTGCCCTTTTTCAGCCCATAGACGCTGCGGATTGTCCCACTTCGTCCGGGGCGACTGTTGGCCCGAGCCACCGCAGAAAGTTCGTCGCTGCGCGCCACCAGCTGTTTACGTACGCCAACTTCCGTATCAGCATGAATGCCCCGAATCCGCTTGGTCCCCCGGATGATACCTACATGACCTTTGATGGAAACCCCGATCCTGAATGGGTGCTGGAGTCGGTCTACGATCCATTCGATTGTCAGCTTGATCCGGAGCACGGTCTGCCTGCCAATCTGCTCTCGGTCTACCGCCGCCCGCTCCCGTCGGCTAACGTCGCGTTTCTCCGGCAGGGTGGGGACCCGCTGAAATTCGACATTATGTGGGATGCGCGAGAGGAGGATCTCGGCATCCAGTTTATCAATGCCACGCTTTTCCATGGCCAGACGGAAGAGGTACCCGCGGGTGCCGTGGTGGAACAGGGCGCCCAGTTTCAGGCGGGGCTGTTCACGGGCCAGGTAAAGGATAGTGTAGCCAGAGACCTTGCCGGTTACGATGGTAGCGGCGCACTGGGCGGACCAAAGAACCTCTGGGAATGGCGGCAGACCCAGGATCCCTTGTGCGCTACCACGGGCCCCTCGGGGGACCTGATGTGCGAGGGGATCAAGGTGAAGCACTTCGTGCCGGAGCGCGTCAACGTCGGCACCGAGCTCTTCGATACCTTTTCGGTCCCGCTAGGTAAGCAGCCGAAAAAACAAGCGATGCATGAGTCAATTGCGCGCGGCGAGGCCTTGTTCGACAGCAACGTGTTTACCATCCACTTCGTCGCCGGATTGAATGACATCAAGGGAAGCACGGGTCCGGAAGGTGAACCCGGGACCTGTTCGACATGCCACAGCAACCTGAACGTCCTCAACGACACCGCGGGCGACCCGAAGCGCCTCGGCATCATGGATAACAGCGATCTAGTCGCGGATAGCAGCAGTCCCGTCACCGTCATGCCGTGGACAGAGGACTTTCCGCGGTTTGCATTTTACTGCCCGACGGGCAGCATCCCGTTCTTCTCCAACCCAGTCACTTCGCCGTCTTGCCCCGGAAGCATGCCCGGCAACGACGCGACCTGCGATAAATTTATTACCACCGATCCGGGCAAGGGCCTGGTCACCGGTCATTGCGCCGACCTGGGCAAGATGAAGGTGCCACATCTGCGCGGTGTGCCTGCCCATAGGCCTTATTTTCACGGTGGCAATGCTGCGACGCTGCTGGATGTCGTGAACTTCTACAATGACCGGTTCAACATCGGCTTCACTCCAGAGGAGAAAGAAGATTTGGTCAATTACCTGAACTCACTTTAGGTCAACACGGGTTTCCGGAGACACCGACCGGTGCAGGACGGCAAAGAGATGCAGAGTGCTGCCATGTTGCAACAGCGACTCACAGAACACGGGAGAGCGGAGGTCTCGTTTGCGGCCTC
>JASFKW010000240.1:0-3879 GCA_050118435.1 Gammaproteobacteria bacterium
GCCGTTGCCATCACCACCGTCGCCGACTCGGACAATGCTACCCCCACCGATGGCTATGGCCGCCCTGATAGCACCACGGCGGGCGTCTCTATAGGCGATCCGGTGCAGAAATACGGCCGCACCACCGGGCTGACCTCCGGCACTGTCAGTGAACTCAACGCGATGGTGGATGTCTGCTATGACTCACGCGGCCTCATCTGTCTGAAGTACGCGCATTTCGTGAACCAGATTGCCATCAGCGACGGCAGCTTCAGCGCCGGGGGTGATTCCGGCTCTCTGATCGTTAGCAATGACGGCAATAATGCGCCCGTTGGTCTGCTGTTTGCCGGTTCATCCACCCGAACCCTGGCCAACCCTATCGATGATGTGCTAGAGGCCTTTCGCGTCAGCATCGATGGCAAGTGATCTTCCGATAGCGGCCCGGGGGGGAATGCCGCTCAAGCAGGCCATCGCCTGCCTCTCCCGCGAGCCGCGCCGGTCGCGTGCGGTGGGAACGGGGGGAGGCGCGGGAGCAAAAAGCCGATGCAGCAGAAGACCATCGAAGCGGTGCTCGAGGAACATACCGACGCCCTGATGTCGCTGACCGGCGTGGTGGGGACCGCCCAGGGCGAGTGTGCCGGAGTGCCCTGTATCAAAGTCTATGTCGTCCAGGAGACCCCCGAGTTCCTTGAGCGGATACCCGCTGCGATCGAGGGGTACCGAATCGTGGTCGAGGAAACTGGGGAGTTCCGCGCGCGACCCTAGCGAGATGGGGTCGCTGTGCTTGACCCATCCTACTCCATGCGCCTCAATGCTATATCGATGTCAATGACGAAGGGGGGAACCTGCTGACGCTGCGCATGAAAGAAGTGCGCTTTGCGCTAAAGTGCTTCTGGATGGGCTATTCGAAACTTGAGCAGAAGGCCGCGAGCGAGCTCAAGGGAAAGCGTCGCTTCGAAGCGGCGGTCCATGATGCTCAACAAGGTATACCTGGCCATTGTTCGCGAACAGGGCTTTACCGAAGGACGCAATGCCAAGGTGTCAGCGGTCGGTAATGTGCACCGGAACGTGGAGCCCGGCACCGAAACCGGTGTGAAGCAGGCCGCTCTGGGTTACTGACAGCGCAGGGGCCACTTCGTTACCTACTACCAAGTGCGCAGGAGGAGCGTTTACCGGCGCGTCAGTCGGAGCCAGGTTGTGTAGCGGAGGATCGAACTCCCGACCTTCGCATTGCGATCGCGGTAAAACCAATAATCCGTAACATTTCGCCGAAAACTACGGCGACAAAAACAGTAGGTTGTCCAATCTCTTTGTTTGCCTCTTATCGCTGTTTTTGGTCGTCATTTGCGGTCAAGTGCGCCGTGAGTGCGCCACGATCAGAGGCACATTTTTTCTCAGTAGCCAAGACCTGCCTGATACCGGGCCATGACAATGAGCTGCCCTTCCAGCTGCTGCACAGGTGAGGGCGGCCAACACGCGCTGGGTGTTTCCTGCACGTCGCTTGGGAACTTGGGCGCTGGGCCGCATTTCACCCGATGCCAATGTGGCACTTGCCCGTGACTGCGTACCACCAGCCGTGGCCCGGTGTGTGCAGATACGTTACGTCCGCCTGCGACAGCTCGTTCGGCCGCCTGACGCACCCGCGGTTTCTGCAGCAGGTCCGGCGCCTTGAAAACCCGGTAGACCACTTTGTTGCTCACCGCCAGTCCCTGGCGACGGGCGACCACGGCAATGCGCTTGTAACCCCACCACGGGTAGCGCCGCGCCAGCTCGCGGATCGTAGCGGCCAACGCCTCGGGTACCGGCCTGGGTTTGCGCCCGGGCCGCTGGCGCTGCTCCTTGGGCCTGGCGTACCACACCGACCGGGCGATCCCCAGCGCCTTGAGCACCCGCGAGAGCCGCACCGGCGGCTGTGCCGCTTCACACCCTTGTGTCACCATCGTGCGCACCGCGTCCGTCAGCTCGAGCCGTCCGAGAGTTTTTTAAAACGCGGTTCGCGATTGTCAGCTCGCCGATCACTTGGTCACGTTCGGCCAGCGCCGACTGCGGGCGGTTGAGTTCTTTGGTCTGCTCACGCTCAGCACCGCGCCCGGCCAGCGCCTGCTTGCCGGCATTGAGAAAGTCCTCGTGCCAGCGATACAGCGTCTGCTCCGAGACGCCGGCATGTCGGGCGATCTGTGCCGCCGGCTCCTCTTTGCTCAACAGCCGCAGCACCAGCGCTGCTCGCTTCTCCGTAGGTAACGTCGATTTCTTGCCCATCTTCGAACTCCTTCTGAACACCTTCAGTAGCACTCAAACTCGTGTCCAGAGAAATCGGAGCTATACATAATCGTCTAGCAGTTCGAAGATCTGACCCGAGCGATTCGGACCCATGGACTCATAAATCAGCCGTCCAACGTATGTGTATCGAACGTTCATATCTTAGTCAAAAGCATGCACTTTCAATCCTGCTCAATACTTTGCGGATCCACTGCGCACTCAGTGTCTGCATCGGTGCCGTTTAGCTTTGCTCTCACATTTACGAAACAGCTTGGCGGCAAAGTCCGCCAAGTCGCTCATGTTTGTGATTGCTACCCTCAACTCTTCATAAGTGCAGTGTACGCCAGGCGATCTTCAAAAATCTTTGAATTCCTGCGACACACGCGCCGGCTGAACTCGTAGTGCCGGTCTTGGTTTGTGCACCTACCTCCTGCAGAGTGATTCACAGGGAATGCCGTCACTGTCTCCATCCAGCCGCGCCAATCCGCAACCGTGCAGGTGAAACTTCGCCTCATCGCAGGAGATCATCTGCCGGCAAAACCGCTTGGCGCCGCACGTGAGAGCCGCCGTGTCAGCCATCGGCTGCAACACTCGATAAGCCTCTGGGCTGCGCCTCCCGTGCCGCCATTCCCACGGTGGGATTGGCGCTGGATCATTCCACAAGCCGCGTCAGGCCTTACGGGCTTCGATTTCTGCTTCCGAATACTGTTTCCGGTCTGCCGGAGTTTGCTCGTTCTGGTACTTCTAATACCAGGCGTAGCCTGCGCCAGACAGGCATCTTTCCCACCCACCAGGAGGACTTTCCCGACGATCCGCCCGTACCGATCCTGCTTGTCGTAACAGATTGATCGTGCGATCAATTTGCTGATGGCAGAGGGGCTAATCCAAAGCGACATTCCGCAAAACAATATGGAAATTCGGTCTTCAGTCCGTGGTTTGTTCTTGATCTGGGTCAACGCACGAACATTTTCAATACGAATTCATGGAATCCCCGATGGTAAATCGTTCCGAGGGTGCTACGAATTGATACACGGCCTGCAGAAACTCGAATGTATGGAGGGCATGTGAAACAGTTGCTGTCATTGGGGGTTTCTTAGCTTTTTGACCACGTTTTGGTTGTAGCTGAGGATGCTGGAGCCAGCAAAGGATCGGCTGCACACTTGGGGGTGATCCATGATTACGCGCAACACCGGTTTCTGGCGCGGACTAGGGGCAGGTATAGGCAGCTTTACTTTGCTGTCTTCAGTCCATGCAGCTGTCACAGACGTTTCGATTCAAGGCATCGAAATCACACAGGCTGTTCAATGCTTCGATCAGAGCGAAGGGTACACCAAATGCCCGGACAACTTTCTGGAATTGAGTGACCACAAAGCCGCCCTTGTGCGCGTCTATCTGGGTCACGTCGGTGGTGCTGCGTGCCCAGGCAGCAATCCTTACGTCCCCATTATTGACAAGGGAGTGATGGTTCGCCTCGAGTACATTGTGACACCTCCGGATGTCAATCTGCCTACCGTCATAGAAACTCCTTTTTCCGTTCCTTGTTCCAACGATGTGACAGAACTGCGCAAGCATCAAATAGGAACCGCAGATTTCCTCATCCCCGCAAGTGAGTTCGCGAGAAAGCCCGGACGGGATAAGGTT
>JASFKW010000241.1:0-3863 GCA_050118435.1 Gammaproteobacteria bacterium
GTTTTCCTTCCTCAAGGGACCAGGATGGCGGGGTGGGGTGAGCAATGGCTGCCGAGCATACTGCCTTGGGGTGGTTTTTTGGCAGTTGGACTGAGGAAATAATCACAACCAACATCGAGAGCGATCATCGGCTCGACGAGACATGGTCTCAGCTGTCCAATGAACGGGTATTGCATCGCCCTAACATAGAGCAAGATAGCACCGAACAGTGAGATTTTATTGGACATTGGGAATTCCAAACCCATTTTGGAGGCAGTGAGATACGAAGGCCGTATGGTGCCAATATTCGAATGGGCTGTATGATAATATTATCAGGCAAATTCGCGGGTGATCTGTTCGTACGATGACCGGCGTCCTACAATCTTTCCAGCTCCTCGTAGTCGCCGTGGCGGGCTGGCTTAGCCAGTGTTAGTCCTGAAGACTGCGGACGATATCAATGCGCCTATGCAGAATGCGAATAATCAGGATATCTTGTTCGCCGTGCGTCTAGAAGATCACATGGCTTTCGTGCAGAAAGCAGCGGTAGCCCTGTCGTATGTCATCAACGGCGCTACCCATTTCGGGATTGTCGCCGAGTAGTTCAAGGCAATGGGTGAGAGACTGAAGACAGGTTTCGGTTCGCTCGACACCGAAGTCGAGCACCGAGCGGGTTAAGATAGCCTCGACATCGCTGGCAGCGGCTTCTGAGAGTTTATAGATCGAGACCGTGCCGGGCCTTTACGCCTTGCCAGATGTCCTCCAGGCTGCGGTCGGACACGCCGCTGTTTTCGCCAGTGATGAGTGCTTTGATCAGCGTTTCCCGCCGGTCATGATATTCCTGGTCACGACGGATGAGATCGCGTACATAGTCGCTGGCGTTGCTGTAGTGTCCGGTTTTGATCTGGTTTTCAACCCATTCCTTCATCAGATCGGGCAGGGAAACATTCATGGTGGCCATAGTGGGTGCCTCCTGCGCCCATAATGGCATATATTGCCAATATTGCAGGGTGCCTGCCGTGGTCAAGGGGGGCTTGGTTACGGCGTCTCCTGCGCCTTCGTTCCGCTGATCTACTGTCCAATACAGGGGTATCATCTAGCGCCAAACAAGGCGGAATAGAGCCAAACGGACGGATTCTATTGGACAGCAAAAAACATAATTATCCATGTAGAACAATCGGTAAGGGTAGTTGGACTGTTACACTACGAACCAGGCGGTCGGAGGTTCGAATCCTTCCGGGCGCGTCATCATTCGCAAGGTGCTTTCCGGGCACATAGGTGACACTTTATTTCGGGGACATGTGCTTCCAGTAATTGTGACGCCCAAGGAACCTGGGTCGCAGGTTGACAATGATCTGGGCACAGTCTTCTTCCTGGGGTTTTGGAATCTGGATGCATTGAAACAGTCGCTGGTGACAAAACTGGCGGAACAGGCCACGCTGTGAGCAAGGTTCGAGCCGACTTTCATGCCAGTTGCCAGCGGCCCGGTCCGGCGAAAATCTACCTGGTTGCGGACGTCGAGCGTGATTCCTGTAGATTAGGCTGAGCGCGAGTCGAGCCCATCAGGTCGGTACCATTGGAATGCCTCCCTCCGCCCAACCTGCGGGGCGAAGGGAAAAACTTTCTTGCACGCTGATCGGGGTCGGGTTTCAATTCTCGCAGAGCGCACGCATCCTCATTTGTGCCAGCTTTATGGCGTCCTCGGTTTTTGCGTCGAGTACCTCGCGCTTGGCTTGTTCACACTCCTGCGCTTCCTGGACATCGGCCTGATGCGTGGATGGGTAGGCGGGCCGGTGCGTGTCAGCCAGTTCGTTGCACATCACCGACGATACTCTGCGGATGTTGGCATACCTGCCCTGCTCGACAGACACACAGTCGCCGACGTCGATGTTCTGATCCTCGGTGACCACGGCGACGGTCGCGCCGCTGTTCAATTTTATCGTGTGCTGTATGAGTCGCTGACCGGCGGCGCGCTCATGGGAGATCAGCCCGCCGAGCAAGGCGCCCCCGGCCGCGCCGGCCAGCTGTTGCGTACGCGAACCCCCGGTGGCGGCCGCTGCTGCCAGTCCCGCGAGGCCGCCAAGCGTCGCGCTGCCGGCGGTATTGGATTCCGCCTGTACCTGTTTGACACTCTGGACTACGCCATACTGGACGTTCATTGCGGTGCCCGCGCGGGGACTGCCCGGCGTTTCACAACCCGTCGTCACAATAGTTCCGACGACAACTGCAGCAATCACTATGCTTTTGTACATGTCGTTAGCCTTCCTGTCTGGTCACTCTTGATCGGCCATTTCCGTCAGTTGTCCTGAAAGAAACGGGTCGCGTGAATTCTGAACATACAGCCTTGCTGCATTATAGATACGGGCAGCGGGGGAAGCCACCACGCGCGTCAAGGCCCACCTGGCGGGCGACGTTGTGCGCTCTTGAGCCGGTTCCGGGCTGTGAACTGCAATTCGCCCAAATTATCCGGACAGAGGTTGGCCAGGGCGTGGCGCTTGAGCCAGGCCCACAGATATTCGCCGGGGTTAAGATCGGGCGCATATGGTGGCAGAAAGGCGACTTGTCGAGGACCTTCGGTACCGTCGATGTGAACGCGAACCAGCCTTGATCGGTGCGCGCAATCCGGAGTCTTGCCGGCGCAGAATCGGTAGCACGCTTCGGCAACCGGCGCTACCTTACCGACATTTGGCTCGCAGCATGCTGCTGCGCCCCCAGTCTTCGGCGTGGGTCGATGCTATCTCGCAAGCAGTCGTGTTATGCGTATCAGGGTGCTAAAGGCGGCCGAGCGGGTCGGCAGCATGCTCTGTCAACCACGAATGACGGCCAGCGCAGCCTCGATACGATTCGCCTGAGCCGGGTTGAGCATGCCCGACAGAATTGTCCTGAAGCGCGGGTGACCGGTGCCCGACTCGATATATTGCCAGCGGTAAGCGGCGAGCACCGTACTGCGCAGGCGGTCGATTTCCTCGGGCTCGAAGCTGCGTCCGAGAATGTCGATCAGGTATCGCACGTCGTCATTCGCCTGCCTGTGCAACAGGCGGTCAATCGCGGTGACGAGGTCTAGCAGATCGTCCATGCCCTGGTCGCGATCGCTGTCCGTCAGCTTGTGGTTTTCGCGCTGCCATTCCATTTCGTCCATGATGGCGTGCTGCGACTCCTCGCGCCAGTGATAAAGAAAAACGTCCTTGAACAGGGGGGCGAGGTTGCTGTCCGGCGCAATGCTTTCCTTGTAGTGCGCCTGGGTAAACAATTCTATCAGGCATATCAGCGCAAGGACGGCCCAGTTGCATTTTTCGAGGACTATGCGGGCCAGTTCGTTCGGGTCAGTGGGAAAGCGGTAACCGGCCGGCATAGCGTTTCCGATCATCAGCTCGATGCGGCGGAAAAGCTCCTGGTGTTTCAGTTCCTCATCGCAGAAACGCACCAGGGATTCGAGGGCTATCTGGCTGCCGAGCCAGTGGTCGCGGCTGACCTCCATGATCTTGGCGCAGATGAAACGCTCGACAAGGCCGAACATGTTCGCGTAGGTGCGTCCCTGTATCTGGCTCAGCGCGGTCCGCTTCGTCGGGTCCAGAAAATCCAGTTCGTCCACCCGGGAAATGGAGTCGGGCAGAAATTTTTCCGAAAAATAAAAATTCTTTTCCCGCAACACGTCCTTATCGATATCCCAGCGTATCCTGCGGGAAGCCCTGATGCAGCTTGCGTATCTGTCGGCATCGATGATGAAGTCAGACGAGGGTGCCATGGCCTGCTTCCCTGGTGGCGGCTATGTTTATAGTGTATTCAATCCCGGGTACGGGCCGGCTGTGCCGCCATGACGCATGCGGGCCACCCGTCCAATATCCATTAGTTTAGGTCAGTCAGCGCCTCTTTGCAGACGCTCACGG
>JASFKW010000242.1:0-3817 GCA_050118435.1 Gammaproteobacteria bacterium
CCTTATTATCCTTTTTATCAACAGGAAAACCGTCATGGCCCACAGCGAACCCAGCGAACCGATCGATCCCAGATGGGGACAGCCCGACGCCACCCACGACCCCTGGGTGCTGGCGCATTTTCAGGCGCGGGCGTCCGACGTGCTGATCACCACGGCGCCCAAGGCCGGCACCACCTGGATGCAGCAGATCCTGCACCAGATGCGCAGCGGCGGCGATGCGGAGTTCGAAAACATCGATGACGTGGTGCCCTGGCTGGAGTGTCCGCGCGAGGGCATGAACTGGCAGCAGGTGCTGGCGTATTATGACGACCTGCCGCCGCCGCGCTTGTTCAAGACCCACTGCACGGCGGAACAGACACCCGGCATCGGTACCGCCAGCATTATTCTCACCGTGCGTGATCCGCGCGACTGCTGCGTGAGTTTCTACCATCACATCCTCAACATGACCGACGCCGCGCGCGCCAGGGCGGGGCTCGAAGCGCCGCGAAGCTTTGCCGAGCACGTCGATGCCTGGCTGCAGTTCGCGGCCTGGTACCGCAACGTGAAGAGCTGGTGGCCGTACCGTGAGCATGACAAGGTGTTGATGCTGCGCTTTCAGGACCTGAAGCGCGACCTCGCCGGCAGCATGGATCGAATCGCCGCGTTTCTGAAGTGGAAGCTGACCGTCGAACAGCGCGCCGCGGTGCTGGAGTACAGTTCATTCGACTGGATGAAGGCGCACGACGACAAGTTCTCGCAACAGGTCGGCGCGCGCGAACCGACCTTCAAGCCCGGCCAGTTCATCCGCCAGGGAAAAGTTGGCAGTTACCAGGAACTGATGACGCCCGAGCTGGAGCGAAAGATTCTCGACCGTGCGCGCGACGAGCTCGAGCCGGACTGCCTGCGCTTCGTGGGCATCGAATGAGTGGGAAAAGGGACAGATTTGTTTTCTCCGACAAAGGTAAATCTGTCTCCTTTTCTTTTCTTCCTTGTTGTCTGGTCCGGTATGCCGATGGCGGCGGCTGACATCGAGACCCACTGTCACGGGAGCGGACCGCTGGTGTATCTGATCGGCGGCGGGCCGGCGTTCACGACCTGGAACCTGCAACCCATACAGCAACGGCTCGGCGAGCACTATCGGGTATGCCGCTGGGACATGCGCGGCGTCGGTGACAATGCCGAACTCGCGTTCAATCCTCAGCACTCCGCGCTGGCGCAATGGCTGGGCGACATGGCTGAGGTATTGCCGCCGCAGCCGGTGGTGTTGTGGGGGCACTCGTGGGGGGCGCTGCAGGTGTTGCTGTTCGCGAAACACCACCTTGAACGGGTGAGCAGTTTGGTGTTGAGCAACCCCGTGGACCCCGGCCTGCGCAGCCTGGAGCACATCGAGCGCAAGCGGTTCAACCACCCGGACTTGGGCGCCGGCCTGCAGCCCGAGGACATGGGCACGCCGGCGGAAGATCTGTGCAACCTGCGCAGCAAGGTGGCCAGTTATTTCGCCGATGCGCGGCAGGGCTGGGCCTATGCGGCCGGGTTCAGCGGCAAGGACACCAACAGCGCATTGAACATCAGGGTGTGGAACGACTACCGGAAAACGCCCCTCGACGCCACCGACGTCCGGCAACTGGCCGACCGGATCAGCGGCGTGATCTATTGCCGGGACGACGTACTGCAGCCGGAGAGTCTCAATGCCTACCGGCGGCTTCTGAGCGCCGACAAGCACCATGTGTTGTCCGGCTGCGCGCATTTTCCGTGGGAGGAAAACCCGCAGGGCTACTACCGGGTTCTGCTGCGGCTGCTCGGCGGCGACTAGCATCGCCCGTTCCGAAATGAAGCAGGGCACGCTTACCGGCTTGGCGCAACTGGTCGCCGAGGAGCTGGAATGCGACTGGTCGAAGGTGACCACCGAGTATCCCACGCCCGGCGAGAACCTCGCCCGCAACCGGGTCTGGGGCAGCATCCATCTCGGTGGCGGCTTCGGGCGGCGCGGCGCCTTTCACGATTTCGTCACGTGTCAGGTTGACGCGGGGCTTCGGTACCAGAGCGGCCAGTCGTGCGATGAAGTCCAGTGGTTCGAAAATCACATGCGTAGTGCCATGCCCAAAGCACTCGCTACGCTCGCGGGGCAAGCTTTCGCGGTACGGTGTCTTGAGCGGGTACCGGACATTGCCATTCAGTGTCAGTGAAAGCCGCTTTTCCGACACCGCCGGACGACTGATGTAGCGGCAAAGCCGTTCCGGCTTCTTGCGTTCCTCCGCCTTGGCGGCCACGCCCGCATGCAGGGAAAATCCGGCTGCCTTGCCCACCGGTCATCGAACGGCTCATCACAGGCCGGCAGGGTTTGCAGCGTGAAGACCTTGCGGCCCTGTTGAGGACCTACGGCGATACGGTAGGTAATGGAATGCTATCCTTGCCGAAAACTCATATCACTCCCCATCAGGCCGCCAACCGTTCGTAATGGTGATGCAAGCCACCGACTTCCGGGAACTCTACGACCTTTCCCAAGCAGAGCGGCTGCACCGCTCGCGATTCTGGGCTATCCATCTCCAGTGACAGATGCGTCCGCCACCAGTGATAGTAGCTAAAATAGCTGAACAATATCCGTTTTAGGTGCGGCTCGTTCAAGACGATGACATGATCGAGGCAATCCCGTCGGATGCTGCCGATCACGCGTTCCACAAACGCATTCTGCCAAGGGCTACGTGGCGCAGTGAGTACCTCTTCGATACCCAGGCTTTTGACGCGCCTGTGAAACTCGCTGCCATAAACACCGTCGCGATCCCGCAGGAGATAGTTCGGTGCCGTATCCCACGGAAACGCCTCGCCGATCTGCTGCCCGGTCCACGAAGCAGTGGGCCGCGCCGTGACATTAAAGTGCACCACCCTGCGACGGTGGTGGGCGAGGATCACCAAAACGAACAGCACTTTGAATCCCACCGTCGGTACCACAAGGAAATCGATAGAGACCAAATCCGTGACATGAGTTTTCAGAAACGCCTTCCATGTCGGCGACGGTGGCTGCTTGGACCGGACTCGGTATTTGTCTACGGTGGATTTAGCAACGTCGATGCCGAGTTTCGACAACTCCCCGACAATCCGCGGCGAACCCCAGCTGGGATTGGCTTCCGACATCTGTCGGATCAGTGCGCTGATTTCTTTGGATACCGGCGGCCTACCTGGCCTACCCTGCTGACTCAATCTGGCCCAGTGATCACGAAACCGCTTGCGCTGCCAGGCGATCACGGTCCTAGGCTGAACAAATACCAGTGCGCTCTGCCAACCAGACCAGCAACGCGAAAGCCAGGATCAGAACATACGGTCTGCCGGTTGAATCCGGGGATGCAAGGTGTTTCGCTGATAAATTCCGAGCTGATGCCGCAGCGCGACGATCTCAAGCTGCAGACTCGCCCGAGACCGAAACAAGGTAGTCAAGAATGCCAACAGTGCACTGACAATCGCCTTCATGCTTCTGAATTCCCTTAGGCAGCAACGATAACCGGGACTTCCAGATTGACGACTTCTCCGAAAATGGTCAAGAATATCAACTTGTATCCATTTTCGGGAAGGACAGCCTCCGTCTTCCGGGACCAGATAGAAAGACGTGATGGTGTCACTTTCCGGTACTTTGCGATCCACGACGAACGTACGGTAGCCTTTCCATCCGCCAGGACCGGGTCTTGGCTCGGCCTTCTCCAGCATCTTCTCCAGGTAAATGCGCCAGGTATCCCCGAGATCCCGGGATGCAAGCACGCGCCTCAAGCTGTCCGGATCGTGGGTCTCGTGGAGGTAGATATGTATGAACTCAGCGAGGGTGACAGACCGTCCGTCGGTATCCACA
>JASFKW010000243.1:0-3757 GCA_050118435.1 Gammaproteobacteria bacterium
CAAAATCATGTCACCTCGACTCCGGCCGGCCTGAGCCCCGACGACACCGATGCGTACGCCGTCCGCCTACTTCTCGGCGGTGATCATGCAGATCCAGCCCGGATCCGCCTCGCCGTGCGCGGCCGGCTCGAAAATGCCCGAAGGCTCGTCGTTTTCCTCATCCCACTGCTGCCAGTAGACGGTCACCTTCGAAAAACCGGCTTCGGGCAGGACCTCCCGGACTTCCGGGAGGGTCCAGAGCCGCCACTGGTAGTGGAAAGCCTTCTTCAGTTTGGAGCCGTCGTTGAAGTGGAAGTGAATGTAGCACTCCATATGCCCCGTCACCGGGTCGTAGCTCGCCTGGTCCCAGACATAGGTGAACCCTTTGTGCTTGGTTTTCTCCTCCAGCTCGCGATAGGCGTCGTAGCCACCGAAGGCGTCGAGAAATAGGATGCCGTCGTCGACCAGGCTGTCACGCACCGAGGCAAAGTAGCTGCGCAGAGCGTCGCGCTGCTCAAAAAGCTGCCAGCTGAAGTTCATGGCCAGCACCACGTCGACCGGGTCCGTCCTCACCTGGCGCACATCCTCCTGCAGCAGAGTCACCCGGGCCTGCTGGGCGGGTGTCAGCGCCGCGATGTGGTGCTCGCGGCTCCACGCCAGCACCTCGGGGTCGAGGTCCACGCCGATCGCCTGGTTGTCGGTGCGTCCCCGCACCCACTCGCAGCACATCTGCGCCGTCCCACAGAAATCCTCGCGCAGCAGTTTCGCGGTGCGGCCGCGAATGCGTTTGAATTCGGTGTCGACGAATTCGTATTCGAACTCGGTTGACTGCACCGATTGCTCGTAGAGCGCGTACTTGTCGGCGCTGTCCGCCTTGCGCGGCTTTCTGGTCTTTTTTTCCTTGGCGTACTTCCCGCCCTGTTTGTGCTTGGTTTTCTTCATGCTCCTGAACGCCCTTTGTGCGACAATGAAATACGGCGGCCGATCATACCAACTCGACACCTGCAATGCTTCCCGAGCCTTTAACGGAGTTGTCAGCGCTGGTTCGCGCTGTCGCCGACCGCGAGCTCCCGTCGCGCTTCTGCTCGCGCACCGGGACCCGTAAGCCCGATGGCAGCCTGCTCACCGAAGCCGATCTCGTCATGCAGGAGGCGCTCGCGGAGCGGCTGGGGCAAAGTTGGCCGGGAATCGACGTGCTCGGCGAGGAGATGGACGAGGCCACCCAGAGACGGGCGCTGGCACACGAGCGCAGCGGCGTCTGGTGCATCGATCCGTTGGATGGCACCAGCAACTTTGCCATCGGCGTCCCCTACTACGCGGTCTCGGTCGCCCTGCTGCGCAACGCGCTCATCGAGCTCGGTGTCGTCTACGATCCCAGCCGCCACGAGTGCTTTGCCGCGGCCCGGGGCCAGGGCGCCTGGCTCAACGGCCGACGCCTGCGCCAGCAGCATCTCGACGTGCCGCTCTCGGGCGGCCTGGCGCTGGTGGATCTCAAGCGCCTGCCGCGCGAGCTCTCCAGGCGGCTGGCCACGAATCCACCGTACAAGTCGCAGCGCAGTTTCGGTGCCGTGGCGCTGGACTGGTGCTGGCTGGCCAGCGGCCGCTGTCACGTCTATCTCCACGGCCGGCAAAAGCTCTGGGATTATGCCGCGGGCTGCCTGATCCTGCTGGAGTCCGGCGGCCAGGCGGTGACGCTGCGGGGTGAGTCGGTCTTCCGGCCCAGTCTCGAGCCGCGCTCCACCGCGGCTGCCCTCGACCCGGAGATATTCCGGCAGTGGATCGACTGGCTGGGCATCGCGCCGGCCGACCGGACTCAACCTCCACAGTCGTGATCCCGGCGCACAGGCGCGGCTTTCGCGGGACACCGGAGCTCGATGCGCCGGGCGAGCGGTCGATTCACGCCGGTCGGCGGGTTGGCGAAGACCGCTCTGGCGGCCGACCACAGCCCCCGGTGATCCCGAGGCTCCCGGCGTGCGGTGATGCCCTTGGCAATTGACGCGTCCAGGCAGTAGGCTTTCGGCAGTCCCGGGAGAGGCTCACAGCCGCTCCGGATGTTCACCGCAGACGCTGAGTAAGGAGCTGGCCATGCACGTTACCCTCGTTCACGTCCACGTGTCCCCCGAGTACACGCAGGACTTCATCGCCGCGACGCACGCCAACCACCAGGCCTCGGTGCAGGAACCCGGCAACCTGCGCTTCGATGTGCTGCAGTCACCGGAAGATCCGAATTACTTCGTGCTCTACGAAGCCTACCGATCCGCCGCCGAAGCCGCGGCCCATAAAGAAACCGCCCACTACCAGCGCTGGCGCGAGACGGTCGCGGACTGGATGTCCGAGCCGCGCCAGGGTATTCCCTTCATCGGCCTGTATCCCGAAACCGGCCAATGATGCTCGAGCGCCCTTTCTCGCTCGCCCGTCTGCCCCGTGTCGAATTCGGCGCGGGTCGCATTGAGACCCTGCCGGACCTCGCCGCAGGTCATGGCAGCGAGCTGCTGCTGGTCACCGGCGCGCGGTCGTTCAGGGCATCCCGGGCGTGGGACGATCTCGCGCGCGGTCTGCAGGCGGCGGGGCTGCGCTGGCGGACGGTTTCGGTGAGCGGCGAGCCGTCGCCGCAGCTCGTCGACCGCGCGGTCGCCGAGCACCGCGGCGACGGCGTCGCCGTGGTCATCGGTGTCGGTGGCGGCAGCGTGCTGGACGCGGCCAAGGCGATCGCCGGCCTGCTGCGGGTCGGAGACTCGGTCATGGAATACCTGGAAGGCGTGGGAACCGGCAAGCGCTACCCGGGCCCTGCCGTGCCCTTCATCGCCGTGCCCACCACCGCCGGGACCGGCAGCGAAGCCACCAAGAATGCCGTGCTGAGCGTGGCGGGCAGGGACGGCTTCAAGAAATCCTTCCGCGATGAGCGACTCGTGCCGGAGTATGCCGTAGTCGACCCCGACCTGCTGGCGGACTGTCCCCGGGCACTCATCGCGGCCAACGGCATGGACGCCCTGACACAGCTGATGGAATCCTACGTGTCGCTGCGCTCCAACCCGCTCACGGACGCGCTGGCGTCGAGCGGTCTGGAAGCGGCTCGCGACAGTCTCCTGCCCTGGTTCGAAGCGACGGGGGACACCGCGGCCGCCCGCGCGGGCATGGCCTACGCGGCCCTCGTCTCCGGGATAACTCTCGCCCAGACTGGCCTGGGCTCGGTCCACGGCCTCGCCTCACCCCTCGGGGCCTTTTTTCCGATCCCGCACGGGGTGGTCTGCGGTACTCTGGTGGGCGCGGCCACCCGCGCGAATATCGATGCCATGCTGGCGCGCGAGCCGGACAACCCGGCGCTAAGCAAATATGCCCGGCTCGCCGAGCTGCTTTGCCAGAAGCGCTTTGCCACGCCGGAGCAGGCCTGGGAAGCGCTGGTGGAGCTCCTGGATGCGTGGACCACGCGGCTGCGGCTGCCGCTGCTCGACGCATACGGCATCGGACGCAGCGACTTCGATCACATCGTGGCCCACGCCCGCGGCAGCAGCATGCAGACCAACCCGGTGGTGCTGACCGACGAAGAAATCGGCACCATCCTCGAGCGGCGTTGCGACGACGGTGACACTGCATGAAACCGTTCGCCGAATCCTGCGAACAGAACCGCGATCCGATTCTGGGGGTGCTGCGCGTCGAGCTGGCCGGCAGGTCGCGCCTGCTGGAGATCGGCAGCGGCACCGGTCAGCACGCGGTCTATTTCGCCGGCGAATTTCCCGGCCTGGTCTGGCAAACCAGCGACCGGCGAGACATGCACGCG
>JASFKW010000244.1:0-3698 GCA_050118435.1 Gammaproteobacteria bacterium
GAAGGGGCGACCGCGAGGAGGTGACTTCCATGCCGGGCGTCGAGCGGCTGGGCATCGACCAGCTGCTGCGGGAAGCCGAGACCCTGATGGAGCTCGGCGTGCCGGCGCTCGCGCTGTTTCCGGTGACACCGCCGGAAAAGAAGAGCACCGACGCGGCCGAAGCCTATAACCCCGACGGTCTGGCGCAGCGCGCCGTGCGCGAGCTGAAGCAGGCTTTTCCCGAGCTGGGCGTCATTACCGATGTGGCGCTGGACCCGTTTACCAGCCACGGTCAGGACGGCCTGATCGACGACAGTGGCTACGTGCTGAACGATGAGACAGTCGAGGTCCTGGTCAGGCAGGCGCTTTCGCACGCCGAGGCCGGCGCCGACGTGGTGGCGCCTTCAGACATGATGGACGGGCGCATCGGAGCCATACGCCGCGCACTGGAAGACAAGGGGTATATTTATACCCGCATTCTCGCCTATGCGGCGAAATATGCGTCCAGCTTTTATGGCCCTTTTCGCGATGCCGTGGGGTCGGCGGCGAGCCTCGGTGCCGGCAACAAATACAGCTACCAGATGGATCCCGCCAACAGCGATGAAGCGCTGCGCGAAGTCGGTCTTGACCTCCAGGAGGGGGCGGACATGGTGATGGTCAAGCCGGGCATGCCTTATCTGGATATCGTGCGCCGGGTCAAAGACCAATACGGTGTGCCCACTTTCGTCTATCAGGTCAGCGGCGAATACGCCATGCTCATGGCCGCGGCTGGTAACGGCTGGCTGGACGAAAGGGCCGTGGTCATGGAATCGCTGTTGTCCATTAAGCGGGCCGGTGCGGATGGCATTCTGAGCTACTTTGCCAAACGTGCGGCCCAGTGGCTGCGCTCGGGCTGATGCCCGGACGACCGCCGTGACCACAGCCGACCGTTATGCGGTGATGGGAAACCCGATCGCGCACAGCAGGTCTCCCGAGATCCATACGCTCTTCGCGCGCCAGACCGGACAGTCGATCCGGTACGACGCGATACTGGTGGCGCTCGACCTATTCGCACAGGCGGTCGCCGAGTTCGTCGCCTCCGGCGGTAAGGGGCTGAATGTCACGGTACCGTTCAAACAGGAGGCCTGCCAGGTTGCCGATGAGCTCAGTCGACGCGCGCGGCGCGCCGGTGCGGTCAACACACTGGCGGTGAGCGGGGCGGGGACGCTGTTTGGCGATAATACCGATGGTATGGGTCTGGTGCGCGATCTCACCGAAAATCTGCGCATCGAGCTCTCCGGGAGCCGGGTGCTGATGCTCGGCGCGGGCGGTGCCGCCCGCGGCGTGCTGGCCCCGCTGCTGGAGCGCGAGCCCGCGCGCGTGATCATCGCCAACCGCACCGCCGCTCGGGCCGAGGAGCTCGCGGATCTGTTCGCGGACCTCGGAGACCTGACGGGCTGCGGCTTCGACGCGCTCGGCGCTGAGCGCTTTGATCTGGTGATCAACGCCACCTCTGCCGGCCTCCTTGGACAAGTTCCGGCGCTGCCCGAGGGCGTGATCGGCCCCGAAACCCGTTGTTACGACATGACCTATGGCAGGGAACCCACCACCTTTATGCGATATGCAGAGGCGCAGGGCGCCCGCTGCTGCTACGATGGGCTGGGCATGCTGGTGGAGCAAGCCGCCGAGTCGTTTGGTCTCTGGCGGGGCGTCAGGCCCCACACCGGGCCGGTGATCGATCAACTGCGACGCTCCGCGTGAGGCCCGGCCTTCAGCGGCAGCCAACCGGGGATCGGATACCCGCGATAGACGCAGCCTTGCCGGCGCACAGCGGCCGGCTCCGGTACGCCCGGGTCACGGCGCAATCAACGCATGGTGACGAGCTCTTCTGCACTGGTCGGATGGATTGCCACGGTGTCGTCCAGATCACGCTTGGTTGCACCCATGCGTATCGCCACCGCGAACCCCTGCAGCATCTCATCGGCACCCGCACCGATGACGTGACAGCCCACCACCTTTTCCTGGGCTCCGACGGTCACCAGCTTCATGGCGGTCTTCTGTTTGCGCTCGGTGAGCACGTTATACATGGCCGTAAAACGGGTCTGGTAAACCTTCACCGCATCCCCGTGAATGTCGCGCGCCTCGCTTTCGGTCAAGCCGACGGTGCCGATGGGCGGATGGCTGAACACGACCGTAGGGATGTTCTCGTACGGCAGGTGGCGACCCTGCATACCGCCGAACAGTCTGTCGGCGAGTCGGCGACCGGCGGCGATTGCAACCGGGGTGAGCTGGGCGCGTCCGGTCACGTCACCGATGGCATAGATCCCCGGCACCGCGGTCTGCTGGTATTTGTCCGTCACGATATAACCCTGCGCATCGACGGGCACGCCGGCGGCGGCCAGGTTCAGGTCCTCTGTCAGAGGATACCGGCCGATGGCCCAGATGAGCTGGTCGAAACCCGCCAGACGCTGGCCGTCAACGCACAGGATGCTGAGGGAGCCGTCGGATTCGCGAATCAGCTCACCGACCTCGGCCCGCGCCAGGATATCGATGCCGTCACCGAGCATTTCCTCCATCAGGGTCTCGCGCAGGGTGGCGTCGAAGGTCCGCAGCAGGTGCTCACGGCGCAGCAGCATGGTCACCTCCGTGCCGAAGGCGTTGAGCATACCCGCCAGCTCGGCCGCGATATAACCGGCGCCGACGACGGCCACGCGGTCGGGCCGCTGCTCGAGCCGGAAGAAGCCGTCGGAGGTGATTCCGAGGTGTGCACCCGCGGCGTCGGGCACCATCGGCGCACCCCCCGTCGCAATCACGATGTGGTCTGCGCTGTAGGCCGTACCCGCGACCTCGAGGGTCCCCTCGCCCGTGAAACGCGCAGTCCCGGCGATCTCGGCAATGTCAGAGTCCGCCAGGTAGGTGTGGTACCACTCGTTGATGCCCCTGACGTAGCTGTCCCTGGCCGCCGTCAGTGCGGGCCAGTCGAGCTGCCGCGCGTCGATGCGAAAACCGTAGCCGGCCGCCTCCTCGAGCGTGTGGGCAATGCCGGCCCCGAACCACATCACCTTTTTGGGCACACAGCCTGCGTTAACACAGGTTCCACCCAGCGGACCCTTTTCAACCACGGCACAGCGGGCACCGTAGCGCGCGGCGCGTTCGGCCACCGACAGGCCGCCACTTCCACCGCCGATTGCAATCAGGTCATAATGCCGTTTCGTCACTGCTCTCACACCCCGGTCCCGGATCGATTGGATTTTACCGAAAACGAATTGAGCCGCCATGAGTAACCCGCTGCTGGAACCCGTCGAGCTGCCCGCCTTCGACCGCATCCAGCCCGAACACGCACTGCCGGCCATCGAGACGGCTTTGACCTCGGTACGCGCTTTGGTCGATGAGCTGCTTGGTGCGGAATGCGCACCCGGCTGGGAAACCCTGGCCGCACCCGTGGAGGAAGTGCTCGAGGGGCTGCAGCGTGTCTGGGCGCCGGTGAGTCACATGAATGCCATGGTCAACAGTGCACCGCTGCGGGAGGCCCACAATGCCTGTCTGCCCCTGCTGAGCGCGTTCGAAACTGACCTCGGCCAGCACGAGGGTCTCTACCGCGCTTTCAGGGCAATCGCGGACAGCCCGGATTTCGCGAATTTGGACCACGCTCAGCAGAAAGTCATCGAAAACCGGCTGCGCGACTTCCGGCTCACCGGGATCGAGCTGGGTGCGGCGGACCGCGAGCGTTTCAAACGAAT
>JASFKW010000245.1:0-3627 GCA_050118435.1 Gammaproteobacteria bacterium
TCCTCGTCCTGGCGCAGCTCGAGGTCGTCTGCCAGGCTGTGACGGGCGCGGACCTCGGCTTCCGAGCTGCCCACGTAGACATTGCCCTGCGCGTCGTACCAGGCGGGGATGCGATGGCCCCACCAGATCTGTCGTGAGATGCACCAGTCCTGGATGTTGCGCATCCACTCGAAATAGGTGTTCTTCCAGTTGTCGGGAACGAAACGGATGTCACCGTGTTCCACGGCGCGGATGGCCGGCTCGGCGAGCGGCTGGATCTTGACGTACCACTGGTCGGTCAGGAAGGGCTCCACCACCGAGTTGGAACGGTCGCCGCGCGGCACCACCAGCTTGTGCGGCTCGATCTTCTCCAGCAGCTGCTGCGACTCCAGATCCTGGATGATGCGCTCGCGCGCCGCGTAGCGGTCGATACCCACGTAGGCGGCCGGGATCAGGTCCCGCTCGGCGTCGGTGTTGCTCCGGATCGCCGCATCGGCGGTGAGCACATTGATCAGGCCCCCGTGCGGCTGGTCGGCGATGGGTTTTTCGTCGCGGTGGCGCTGCCAGACCTGGTAATCGTTGAAGTCATGTGCCGGCGTGATCTTGACGCAGCCGGTGCCGAACTCGGGATCGACATAGTCGTCCGCAATGACGGGGATGCGACGACCGGTGAGCGGGAGCTCCACCAGCTCGCCGAGCAGGTGCTTGTAGCGCTCGTCACCCGGGTGGACCGCAACCGCGCAGTCGCCCAGCATGGTTTCGGGGCGGGTGGTGGCGACGACCAGTACCCCCGTGCCGTTGCTGAGCGGATAGCGCATATGCCAGAGCTTGCCGCTTTCCTCCTGCGAGATGACCTCCAGGTCGGAAATGGCCGTGTGCAGCACCGGGTCCCAGTTGACCAGCCGCTTGCCGCGGTAGATCAGTCCTTCCTCGTAGAGCCGGATGAAGACTTCCTGGACCGCCTCCGAGAGCCCCGCATCCATGGTGAAGCGCTCCGTGGACCAGTCGAGCGAGGCGCCCATGCGCCGCAGCTGGTCGGTGATGGTGCCGCCGGAGTTGCGTTTCCATTCCCACACACGCTGGATGAAGGCGTCACGGCCCAGGTCATGGCGGGTCTTGCGCTCCGCTTCCAGCTGGCGTTCCACGACCATCTGGGTCGCGATGCCGGCGTGATCGGACCCGGCCTGCCAGAGCGTGTTGTATCCACGCATGCGGTGGAAGCGAATCAGCGCGTCCATCAGGGTGTCCTGAAAGGCGTGACCCATGTGCAGGCTGCCCGTCACATTGGGCGGTGGAATCATGATGCAGTAGGGTCTCACCTGACCGGAGGGGCGGAAATAACCCCGTTCTTCCCAGGTCCGGTACCAGCGCTGTTCGATTTTGTGAGGGTCGTAGGTCTTTTCCATGGAGATCAACTGTAAATGCGAGCGGGGATTATAGCGCAGCAGGGGAGCCGGCGAGTAAGCCAGGGGGCCGTGAATCTTGGGAAGCCAAGGCAGCTGACCAATTGAAACAGGGTCGTCATTGCCGGCGAAGCGCGGCAACCTCTTAGCCTCAAACGAGAGTCTTGCAGACCGCTTCGTCGCTGCGCAATGACAAGTTAGTCCTGGTTTTCCTGGCGGCCGCGCTGATGGGCGATCTTCACCAGCAGCTCCGGCAGGGCCAGGTTGAGCTGAGTGCGTATTTCCTGGAGCAGCTTCGGACGACTGCGCTCGGTGGCCTCGTGGATCAGCTTTTGCATTTCCTCTTTGAGGAAGGCCTCTACCTTCCACGCCACCAGTTTCTGCAGATCTTCGGCAAGGTCGGCGAGCAGGGTCTGGATGGCCTCCGTGTGCAGAAGCTGCCCGACCTGCTCCTGGTCTCCCAGATCGATGCCGGAGCGCGGCTTCGCGCTGTCGGGCGTCTCGGGCGTCACGGCGTGCTCCAGTATGGGAATGCCGTCTTCGTCCGTTTTGACCGACAGTGGGTCCGTCATGCCTTGATCTCGTGGGTGCGCAAGGGGTAGCCGCGCTCCCTGTAGAAGCTGTAACGGGTGCGGCCGGCGCGGCGGATCTCGGCGTTGTCGTCGACCAGCTCCGCGACACGCTCGAAGCGGCTGAAAAACAGCGGCACCTCCGCGGCGAGGTTGATCAGCACCTGGTTGCCGGCATCGGGCTCGACGTCATGGCCGAGCAGCACCGGCGGCGTCACGGGGCCGGCCCCGGGATCGCTGCCGTGGGGAATGAAGCTGCTCTGCTGAAAGGTCCAGAGCAGATCGTCGAGCGCCCGGGTCTGTTGTGCCGATTCGGTATGAATGAACACCCGGTGGCCGAGCCGGTAAGCCTTGTCGGTGAGCCGGCAGGCAAAACGAAGGCGATTTTCCGGCGAGTCGCCCGACAGAACGTAAAAGTCAACCTGCGTCATTCGACGTACCGGAGCTGGCGGCGCACTGATTCATCAGGAACTGCATCAGCAGCGGGACCGGGCGGCCGGTGGCGCCCTTGGCGTCACCGGTCTTCCAGGCGGTGCCCGCGATGTCGATGTGGGCCCAGCGATAGTCCCGGGTGAAACGGCCGAGAAAGCAGGCCGCGGTGATGGTGCCGGCGTCGCGACCCCCGATGTTTGCCATGTCGGCGAAGTTGGTCTTCAGCTGCTCGTCGTACTCGTCCCACAGCGGCAGCTGCCAGGCGCGGTCGCCGGACGTCTGCCCGGCGCTCAGCAGCTGATTCGCCAGGTCCTGGTCATTGCTGAGCAGGCCGCTGGCGTGCTTGCCCAGCGCCACCACACAGGCACCCGTGAGCGTGGCGATGTCGACCACGACGTGGGGATCGAATTTCTTCGCGTAGGTGAGCGCGTCGCAGAGAATCAGCCGGCCCTCGGCGTCGGTGTTGAGGATCTCGATGGTCTGACCGCTCATGCTGGTGACCACGTCGCCCGGCTTGCTGGCGTCACCGTCGGGCAGGTTTTCCGTGGCCGGCACGACGCCGATCAGGTTGATCGGCAGCTCCAGCTCGGCGGCGGCGGACATCGCGCCGAATACGCTCGCCGCGCCGCACATGTCGAACTTCATCTCGTCCATAGCCTGACCGGGCTTGAGCGAGATGCCCCCGGAATCGAAGGTCACACCCTTGCCGACCAGCACTACGGGTTTTTCGTTCTTTTCACCGCCGGCGTATCTGATCACGATGAGCTTGGGTGGCTGGCGGCTGCCGCGAGCCACGGACAGAAGCGCGCCCATGCCCAGCTTCTCCATGTCTTTGCGCTCCAGCACCTCGATTCTGAGCGCCTTGTGAAGCTCTCTGAGCTCCCGGGCCTGAGTCGCCAGGTCGCTCGGCGTGCAGAGATTACCCGGCCGGTTGCCCAGCACACGCGCCAGGTCGACACCGTTGGCAACGGCGATACCGCTGCGCACTCCCCCCTTCGCCACCGGCAGATCGCTCTGATCCGCGACGCCCAGGGTGAGCCGGCGCAGAGGTCGCTTCGGTGGCTCGGGTTCGCTCTTCAGCTCGTCGAAGCGGTAGAGCGCCTCGCGCGTTGCTTCCACGCAGCGCTGGGCCTTCCAGCCGAGCGCGCGACCTTCGACGTCCAGCTCGGTGAGATAGGACAGGGCGTCGGTGGCGCCGCTCGACTGCAGCGCGGCGGCCGCGGCCGACACCACCTTGGCGAAAG
>JASFKW010000246.1:0-3600 GCA_050118435.1 Gammaproteobacteria bacterium
GGCCATTCCTACGCCACCATTGGCGGCTACATCGCCCGCAAGAAAGTAAACACGCCGCTCCACTCAATTTTCCCCGTGCGGACCGGCAGGCCGGTCGTTCGCCAATGCAGGAGAACCTCTGATTGGTGCCCGAAACCACGAACACTACCATAATAGTTGACGCGATTACTTACACCGCTCGCAGCCCTAACAGGCCCAGCCGCGTACTGGAAGATGCCCGCACCGTGTAACATGTCTGCATGGGTGTTAGGCCAGCGTCTGACCCGCGAACCACGTTTACAGTACTTTTAAAACATGGTGTACGACGAATGACTGGGTCGTCTTCTGTCCTTTAGCCAAACCCTATATAAGCAAACCCTGTAGGACCACTTTGGAGCAAAATCTCCCGTTCGATGTCATCACGGAAGCGGTTTACCGATCAGTCGGCAACGGGGAAAACCGCCCAGAACACGACCTTCGCTGTGTTCCTAGGAAGGTCTCAGTTGCGGCAGAAACGAGGCTTTTTCTCCGAAAAACGGGGCGATGAGATCACCGCCCCGTGTTTTCCCCTACGGCTAAGGAATGGCTAGTCGCCGATACGACCAGAGAAGAACGCAGGGCCCGCGCCTTCCGGCGGCTGCACGAATGTTTGATCGATCTTGGAGGTGTAGGCTGGCGTCCCATCGGGATTCAGGCCGTTGACCTCGACGATGCGCCCGACGCCATGGTCAGTCTCATTGATCGTATGTTTATACAAGTAGCGCTGCAGGATGTGTACCGGATGCAGGAAGTTATCCGGGGCTACCTGGTTTACCTTCGCAGGCGGTTCGATCACCGGCCCCAGCGTCTTCGGTGGCACGAGCCCGATCGAGCTGACGATCGGATCGTCGACATCCGAGAGGGTGAAGAACATGTGGTTGGCGCCGCCGTTGGTCCGGCAGACGGTGTCGATCGGGTCACCGTGAGCATAGCAGGAAGCGAAAACATAGCGCTTGCTGGGATCGATCGCCTGTCCGCCAACCCTCGTCTCAATGATCCGGCCGCTCGAGCTGCTGTAGGGGCGGTTGATCAGGTCGAGCCTCTGCGTCATGTTGGAGAGACCCAGATACCAGCCGCCGCGCTGCAGATATGGGTTACGGCTGAAGATGGCATCGAGGATCTCTTCCAGGCTCTTGACGACGGCTTGGCCGGCAAAGTCCGCCACGTTCACGGCAGGTCCTACTGGGAACCAGGTATAGAGGTCGCGCAGCGTGATATCTCCGACGTCACGGCCGTCGTAGAACTTGGTGCCCGGCGCCACTTCCTTTTCCGATAGCGCCACGGTGCCGAAGCGGAAACCGTTGGTCATGCTGATATCGACGCCGCTCCAATTCGGCTGCGCTCCTGCGACCACGCCTGCGTCGTCGGTGACCTCCAGAATGGCGTCGGCGATGAAGTTGTTCAGCACTTCCTCGAGCACATGATGGCGGTCGAGCAGCACTTCGGTTAAGCCGACGACGGTATCCAAGTCCTCGACGAGCTGCAGCCCGCGTATCGCCGTATCCCCGCAATCAGAGGGTGACGGCGGCGTACAGAACCCCCCAGGCATGAAGGTGTGGCGCATCACGTCGCCGTTGTCATCCGCCTTGAACGGATCCGTCACGGCCTTGACCACAGCGGCGACATCGGGATGCGGCACCACTTTGTCATCCACCGGGATGGCCTGCCAATCAAAGTCGACGATCTTCTTGCCCGCAACCTGCACGTCGAGCCGCCCGACATACATATCGCGGTCGGTCTCGACCACGACCGCGGCGCCACGCGCAAGGCGGCTGACGTCCTCGCCGCTCAGGGGCACGCCCGGTTCGGTGCGGGTGACCTTCTCCCCATCGGCGATCAGGGCGCCATGGGTGACTTCATGCGTGTGTGCGGAGTACATGACGTCGATGTTCCTGAAACTGCGCGCGATGGCGATGTTCTGCGCCAAACCAAGTTCGGACTGCACCACGATCAAGTCGACCCCTTCGTCTTTCACGTTGCCCAGTGCGTCACGCAATTCCTGGACTTGCTCAAAACGAAAGCCAATGTTGAAGGTGTCGGCCTGCTGCGGCACGATGGCGGCGGTGATGCCGATGACGCCGATGCTCAGACCATTGCGCTCGATAATCTCGTACGACGGCAGAGTGTGCGAGCCGTTCGCCGCGTTTTTCAGGTTCAGGGCGACGACGGGAAAGTTCGCCTGGATGATGCCGTTGCGTTCACTGTTGTCCGCGTCTGCACCTTCGTAGCTCGCCATGACCGCGATGTTGGCCGGGATGCCTGGTCCACCGGGTGTTGTGAATCGGTTGCGAAATACCGCCGGTCCGTAGCCATAGTCCCAGTTGCCTGGCGTGAAGGCGTCGATCCCGGCACCGCCGATGTCCACGATGGCCTTGTCCACGGCATTGGCGACCTTCATCACAGCATCGCCTACCGTGAACAGGCCTTCAGCGCTGCCATGGGTGAGATCACCGGTGTTTAAGTACAGGGTCCTACCCACGATATAGTTGTCCGTGATGACCCTAGCGACCTTAGCGAGGCCACCGGCCTCCGTGGCGTAGACGGGTGTATCGCCGAACTCGGGTCCGCGGAATACTGCGGCGTGCGGCTCGAGGGTCGCATGCCAGTCGCCGCTCATCAGTAAGGTGAGCTCTTTTGCAGATATCGGCGCGCTGTGAAAAACGACCGCTCCAAAAACCATGGTAGCAGCAGAAAGTCCTCGACTGCGTGTACACATTCGATGCATTTGGTGTCTCCTCCCAGAGTAGCCTCATCAGTATGTTGAATTCACTAGCAGGGCGGTACAGCCGCATGGCAGCGCCGGTAAAGACCGCTGAACCCCTTGCGTTTTGACTCCGTAAGCACAGAGTCCGGCTAGCTGCGGGAGCCAGCCGGTGTGCGGAAATCGCGGTTATATTCGCCGCTACTTGTAGACGGCACTAATCGAGAAAATATTCCAAGAGAAATGGTTCGACATGGATTAACGATAGCGGCTGCAACTTTAGAATGTGGGTTAATAACCAGAGTCAACTCGTTTTAGCAAAAGACCAGAGTGACTTGGTGCCATCGTAAAGCCTTACGCGATCACCCCGGAGTTACTGTACAATTGACTCGGAGAACGCTTGGCGCGGGTTCGAAGTCTTCCGGCGATATCGAATAGTTGGCATGCGCGTAAGTCGCGTACCGGCCAACGTGACGCGTTCAATGATCGTTGATATGGCCGACGGCTAAACGACAACATTGGGTCGGCTCGTGTATGTTAGAGAAAGCCAATATTAGGAAAGCATGTAGGTCATATTCGGGTCGTCTTTCTCCGTTTGGCACCGGCTAGTATAAGCGTTGGCTAAATGTCCGGGATGGGCCCGTAACCTACCGTTCAAGTTGTCCAGGGATCCCCACTATCGATAGGGTGGGTCGGCAACTGTGGAAACCGGCCAGCTCCGGACCTACAGTCCGCACAAAAACGGCAACCCGAAGGTCGCCGGTGAATGTGCTTGTAAAGCGCCAAGCTAATCTTTACTTGTTACAGCCCACCGTCTCGACGGAATCCGTTCCGGCTATCGGCAGACCGTCAAGCGTCTGCCCCGTTAGCATGGCTTCCGT
>JASFKW010000247.1:0-3596 GCA_050118435.1 Gammaproteobacteria bacterium
GCGCTATTACGCATCGCGCCGCACCTGGTTCAGCCGCTCCCCATTGTGATACCGACCTACGGTCATGGGGCGTCCGGGAAGGCGTTCCTGGGCGCCGGCCTGTACCTTTACGACCTGCTGACGCTCCGCCGGAATCGCGGTATCAGCGACGATGAGCGCAAGATTCCCATGACGCGGTTTCTCAGTCGCAGAGAGATCCTCGACCTGTTTCCCGACCTCAAGCAGGATGGACTCACCGGGGGCGCGATGTTCAGTGATGGCCAGATGTATAACCCGACACGCCTGGTCCTGGCCTTCATTCAGTCCGCGGTCGCCTCGGGCGCCGAGGCGGCCAACTACCTTGAAGCCGTCGGCTTGACACGTTCCGGCGACCGGGTCACGGGGGTGGAGGCGCGCGATATTCTCACCGGCGATCGGCTGTCGATTCGCGCCAAGGTGGTCGTGAACACGGCTGGCCCCTGGGCTGAGCACTTTGTAAGCGATGCGGCCAAGCTCCCTATGAAATCGAAGGGCTCGTACTCCCGCGATGCCTGTTTCGTCGTCAACAGACGCCTCCGCGGCAAGCAGGCGGTGGCGGTCCTCGGCCGCACCCGCGACCCGGATGCCGTGCTCAGCCGGCCGGCGCGTCACCTGTTTCTCGTGCCCTGGCGCAACTTCACGCTCGTTGGGGTGTGGCATGTCGTCTACGAACGCCACCCGGATGAGGTCGACGTACCGGCGCAGGACCTGGAATCCTTCATCGACGAGATCAATTGGGCGTATCCATCGCTCAACCTCAGCCTGGAGGACGTACGGATGTGGAATGCCGGCCTGGTGCCATTCGGCATCAACGAGCCGGGCGCGGTCAACCTGAGCTACGGGAAACGGTCGAATCTGATCGACCATCGGAAGACACACGGCGTTGACGGTCTGGTCACACTGATCGGGATCCGCTACACGACGGCGCGTGCGGATTCCGCCAAGGCGATCGATATCGCTGTCGGCAAGCTCGGCGCACGGGCGCCCCGTCGGGACTCCAGCCGCATACCGATCATGGGCGGCGATATTCCCGATTTCGAAGACTTTGTCCGTACCATCACCCAAAAACAGAGGCTTGGAATCAACGACAGCGTGATGCGCGCCCTGGCACACAACTACGGCACTGGCATGGATCAAGTACTTGCCTATGCAGAAAAAGACGCCGGTCTGGCGCAGACGCTGGGTGACACCACTGTCATCAAAGCGGAAGTGATCAATGCCATTCAACACGAAATGGCCATCACACTCGCCGATATCGTCTTCCGGCGCACCGACCTTGCGACCGGCGGGAACCCGGGAGACCACACCATGCGGGAATGCGCCGAACTCGCCGCCCGCGAGCTCGGTTGGACAAATGCCCAGAAGGAGATCCAGTTGCAGGAAGTCTACAAGCGCTTCCCTTCATTCGTGGCCGACGCTGCTGAAAGCATATCCGCCTGAGAGCCGATCCAAGCTCAGCCTGTCTTTTTATTCCCGAATGAGCTCATAACAGGATTGAAGGTAGCACCATGAAAGTATTCATCACCGGCGGCACCGGCTTCATCGGCTCGAGACTGGCTATCGCGAGCCGCGAGAAAGGCCATGCGGTGGTCTTGCTCGGTCAGACGAACACCCAGGCCGAGCGCGAGAATCATCAACTACTGCAAAAACATGGCATCGAGACAACCCTGGGCTCGGTGCTGGAGAAAGACAAGCTCATTGAGCTGGCGAAGGACTGCGACATCGTGTTTCACCTTGCCGCAGCACAGCACGAGGCGAACGTCCCGGACGAGCACTTCTACAAGGTGAATGTGGAAGGTACCCGCCATATGCTCGAGGCCAGTGTGCAGGGAGGGGTCAGGCGTTTCGTGCACGGCAGTACCATCGGTGTATACGGCTCGGCGATGGAGGGTGAGATCGACGAGGATACCCCGTTGCGCCCCAACAATATTTACGGAGTCACAAAACGCGAGGGCGAACAGCTCGCGCTTTCATTCGATGAAAAATTACCGGTTTCCGTCGTGCGGATCTCCGAAACCTACGGCCCCGGCGACCGGCGGCTGCTGAAGCTGTTCAAGGCCATACAGAAGAACGTGTTCTTCGTGATCGGCAAGGGCGACAACAAACACCAGCTGATCTATGTGGATGACCTGATCGACGGCATGTACCTCGCGGCAAACGATGCGAAGGCGACAGGACAGGTGTTCGTGCTCGCCGGCAAGGAAGTGCTCACCACGCGGGAAATGGTCGATACCATCGCCGACTGTCTGGAAACGCGTATCCGCCGGCTGCACGCGCCGATGCTGCCTTTCCTGACCGCAGCAGTGGTGCTGGAGAAGACCCTGGGACCGCTCGGCATTCAGCCGCCGCTGCATCGGCGCCGGCTGGATTTTTTCCGCAAGAGCTTCTTCTTCTCTCAGGAGAAAGCCGCCTCGGTTCTCGGCTTCAGCCCAAAGACCGACTTTCGCCGGGGCGTCGCCCAGACCGCCGCCTGGTACAGGGAACAGGGCCTGCTGCAGAGTCGACAGACCTAAAGGCGGATGAGCTCAACCGCGACCTTTGCGGCAGACCGCTCCGATCTTCTTGGTGAAGAGCTTGTTGCTCTTTCCGTACATGATGAAGCTCACCCGGAAGAACAGCGTATACAGCGATGATATCGCCATGAGCACATAATTGAGCGGGTTAGTCCAGAATACGTAGAGATTCAAAGGAAAGATCTTTATGTCCTGGAAATTCGCGTGCTCGAGCACCTGGGTGAAGGTGTACTCGGTAAACGTGTTGTAGTGATCGAAATTCTGTGCCAGCGCTTCCGAGCCGGTGATCGGATTCGCGCCATTCAGTCCGTGCGTGACGAGCGACCCGCCTTCACGCAGTTTCTTCCAACACAGATCCACGAACAGCAGCATCTCCTGCTTGGTCAGGTGATTGAGCTCCTGCTCACAGAAAATCGCGTCCCACGGCTCGCTGCCCTGCTCCAGAAATTCAAAGGCCCGCGCAACCTCACAATTCAAGCCGTGTCTCTTGGCGTGCTCGATCTTCTCGGGAAAGGAATCGATGCCCAAGACATTGCTGTAACCCTCCTTGTTCAGCATGTTCACGAAATATCCCGGGCCGCAGCTGACCACCAGAATACGGGCGCTCCGGTCTTCCGGCATGCGCTTGAGGTAGTTGTGCTTGTAGAATTTGTAGAAGCGGTCGTATCCCTTGTCGACGTTCTCGGGCCCTTCCCAGAACGAATCGAACGGCTCCATTTTTGCAGTCAACTCATTCGATGAAATCATGCTACGCCACTCCAGTGCCATCAAAGGCCGGTTATCGAAATGCCCGCATCGCGCTGAGGGTCCCGCTGAACGGCGCCACAGGGCGCATTAGAGGCAACCCGGCCGCGTCCCCCTACGTCCGGGATCAACCCGCCTTGGATTGTTGCCGGCTGATTATATTGCATTTTCGCAGCGAAAAATCCACACGGGTGATTTGGTTCATTGACCGCCGCGTGAGCGATCCCCCATGTGAGCCTTGCGCCCGCCAGACACCGAAGGCGGGTGTAACAAGGGGACTGAAATGGCCGATTGCCACGTCACCGGTATTGGTAAATAATG
>JASFKW010000248.1:0-3545 GCA_050118435.1 Gammaproteobacteria bacterium
AGTTCGCGACTTTCTCAAGGGGAATGACCGGAAGTTTCCTTTGGTCTACGAAGTCTTCTCACTGGCAGTGTGGTGGGAGCAAATACTCGCCAAGCGTACCATTACAAAAGATATGGATGAGCAACATGCCGCATCGAAATCTGCTACATAACCCGCGCGCCTTGGACGCGTCAGACCCTTACGACGTTTGCATCAAAGGCACGGCCCTGCGGGGACGGTTCTGCGCACCGACCTCGCAAAGCGCGGTGTTCGTACACGTGTGCGTAGAAGGGTGTAACCATATAGCCGACACACTTCCTTGAACAGCCAGTCGCGGGCTGCAGCCCCTGGGTTGCAGTTGGAGCTCCATCAAGCGTCGAGCGATAAGGTGCTCTCGGTGATCGCGCTGCAAAAGCCTCGAGGCACGTACGGTAAAGGACCATTCACGACATTGGACAGTTTCCCATGGTGACCGAATCTTCTCAATTGCTGCGGATCAGCCCCGACAAGAAAGCGGACAGCCTTACGCCTGCTCAGAAGAAGTTCAACAGCCTGACAAAGAGGATCGACCGCCAGCGCCGACGGCTGGCGGAATGGCAGGAGATCATGCCGAGTTACCAGGAAGAAGTCGTGAGGACATACCAGCCGCTGCGTGACAGTTATGTCGGTTTCCAGGCGGAGATGGTTTCCCTGCTCGACGACCACTACCTCAAGAATCGTTTTTCACGGGTGCAAAAGAACAAGCTCAGCCATATCATCTCGAATATCTGTGAAGAGCTGATTCGCGATCATGGTCGGGACGACCTGAAAACCATCCACAACCGTCACAGCGACATTGATTTTGATCACCGGCAAGAATTGGTGAAGGGGATGGGTGAGGACGCGCTCCGCGAGATGCTGGAGGCGGGGTTTGACCTCGATCTTGATGATGTCGAGCTGGACATAGATGACCCGCATGGCACCGCGGAAAAACTGGGTGCCATTCTGGAAGAACAGCAACGGCAGGCCCAAGAAAAGCGCAGCCGGCGCAAGAAAACCGCCCGCCAACTGGCCAAAGAGCAGCGCGAGAAGGAAGAAGAAAGGAGGGTCAGCCAGTCGATCCAGGCGGTCTACCGGCAACTGGTCCGGGCGCTGCATCCGGACAGGGAACAAGATCCGGAAGAGCGCAAGCGCAAAACAGATTTGATGCAAAAAGTCACCGTCGCCTACAAAGAAAGCGATCTGCTGCAACTGCTCGAGCTGCAGCTCGTGGTGGAGCAAATAGACCAGAATGCGATTGACTCGATCGGCGAAGACCGTCTCAAATACTTCAACAGAATCCTGCAGCGCCAGTCGCAGGAGCTGAAACAGGAAATCGAGGAAGTCGAGCTGCACCTGAAGGCCGCTGGAGGATTCGCGCCATTCGAATCACTCACGCCTAGAAAACTCATATCCGCTCTGAGAAATGACCGACGAGAATTGGAATTGGCGGTTATCCAGATTCAGAAGGACATCGAGCGGTTCAGAGATGTTCGTAAGGTAAAGAGCTGGCTTAAGGATTACGAGCTGCCACCCGACCGGCCTGATGATCTGTTGCTCGGCTTATTCGGGTGAGACGGCGCAATTTCATTTCCTTTTAAGGCCGTAAGGGAAGGCCGGCCATTGGCCGGTTTCAACGGAAAACAAGACAATGACCGTTACCAACAGCCAGTCCGGGACGAACGTGCACGAAGTTTCCGACGGGATTTATCGAATCAATACTCCGGTTGTGTTCCAGAATGGGAACACCTTCTCGTTCAACCAGTACCTCATTGTCGACGACGAGCCGCTGTTGTTTCACACCGGTCCCAGAAAGATGTTTGCCCTGGTGCGCGAAGCGGTCGCCAGCGTGCTCCCGGTCGAAAAGCTTCGCTACGTGGGCTTTTCCCATGTGGAGGCGGACGAATGCGGCTCGCTCAACGAGTGGTTGGCGATCGCTCCTCGGTCCACACCACTGTGTGGGAGCGTTGCGGCCATGGTCTCGATCGAGGATCTTGCCGATCGGAGCCCCCGCGGTCTCGCGGACGGTGAGGTGGTGTCTCTGGGAAAACACCGCGTGCGCTGGCTCGATGCCCCGCACCTGCCGCACGGGTGGGACTGTGGTTTTCTCACCGAGGAGACGACCCGCACCCTCCTGTGTGGGGACCTGTTCACACAGGGCGGCGATGGTCTTTTACCGCTGACAGAAGCGGATATTCTCGGGCCGAGCGAAGCCTTCCGGCAGCGCATGGATTATTTTTCACACACCAGGAATGCGCGCACGCTGCTGGAGCGGTTGGTTGCAACCGAGCCCACCACGCTTGCCTGTATGCACGGCAGTGCCTGGCGCGGTGACGGTGCGGCGCTGCTGAGAGCGCTCGCCGATTCATTGTCTTCGTAATGCCGGTGCGATTACTCGCTTGGAGTTGCGTCATGGACGTCAGGCGGAAGACAACCACCTGATTAATTCTTCGTTGCGAGGAGCGCAACGTCCTGAAGGATACCCTTCGGTAACGAAGCAATCTCCAAGTCCCTGACTCCAGGTTATGCGATTGCCGCGCTTCCCTCGCAAGGACGAGTACAGTGCGCGGCAATCACGCCTCTGTTCTGATCCGGTGAAGGTCCACGCTGGGGCGCATCAGTGCGCGAAGATTGTTTGGGTTGGTGTGTAACGTGTTTTCACTGGAAAACCTGAAAATCGGCGTCATTGGCCTCGGCTATGTCGGTCTGCCGCTCGCCGTTGAGCTCGGCCGGCGTGTGCCTACCGTCGGCTTCGATATCAATCCTTCGCGGGTGAGAGAGCTGGAAGGCGGCAGAGACAGCACGCTGGAGGTCGAGGAGGGCGAGCTGAGGAGTGCAATCAAGCTCCGTTATTCCGACCGGCTCGACAGCCTGCGTGCCTGCAACGTGTTTATTGTCGCGGTGCCCAGCCCCATCGATCGGTATCAACGGCCGGATCTCGCGCCGCTCGAGTCAGCCGCTCGTACGGTGGGCGAGGTGCTGAAGAAAGCGGATGTGACGGTCTTCGAGTCCACGGTCTATCCCGGTGCGACGGAGGAGGTCTGCGTGCCAATCCTGGAATCCGTCTCCGGCCTGAAGCTCAACGAGGATTTCTTCGTTGGGTATAGCCCCGAGCGCATCAATCCCGGCGACAGAGAACACCGTCTCGGCGACATTGTGAAAGTGACGTCCGGTTCTACGCCCGAGGCCGCGGATTTCGTGGATGCCCTGTATCGCACAATCATCAAGGTCCGCACACACAAGGCGAGCAGTATCCGGGTTGCCGAGGCCGCCAAGGTGATAGAGAACACCCAGCGCGACGTCAATATCGCGTTGGTCAATGAACTGGCGTTGATCTGCAATCGCCTGGAGATCGATACCCTGGAGGTGCTGGAGGCGGCGGGAACCAAGTGGAATTTCCTGCCTTTCCGTCCCGGGCTGGTGGGTGGGCACTGCGTCGGAGTGGATCCTTATTACCTCACGCACAAGGCGCAGGAAATCGGGTATCATCCCGAGGTCATTCTGGCGGGACGGCGGATCAACGACAGAATGGGCGCCTATGTCGCGGG
>JASFKW010000249.1:0-3520 GCA_050118435.1 Gammaproteobacteria bacterium
GCCGGTCGAACACCGCCTGTGCGCGGCGATAGGCCGCGGTGGCAACCTCGTAGATGGCCGCCAGGTTGGGACCGGAGATGTCCAGGTTGACGCTGCGGGTGCCGCCGTCGTTGCTGGTGATGATGGAGCCGCGCGTCGCGAACGCGCGCATGCCCGGATACTCCTCGTACTTGCGCGTGATCGCCCGCATCAGCGGCTCGATGTGGGCGGGGTCCTTGGGCTGGGCGATGATGCGGATGCGCTGCGGCTCGATGCCCATGTTGATGTAGGCAAACGCCGGCACGTCGGTCTCGCCCGATTCGAACTGCTCGGGCGTATCCCCCAGGAACGGCAGGAAATAGGCCTGCAGTTCCTCGGCGATGCCCGCCATGGTCTCGAGGTTGTAGCCGGGCGGTGCGTGCATGGAGGCGAACACCTTGGGCTCCTCGCCCTCGGGCAGGTATTCCGCCGGCGGGGTCAGCCAGACGATCGCGGCGAGGCTCGCGGCGGCCACGGCCGTCGTCACGCCCACGCGCCGGGCCCGTGCCGCAATGATCCAGTAAATCCCGCGCAAAACCCGCCCGCGCACGCCGCCGGCGTCGGCCACGCCGCCCGCGTCGTCGGACCGGAAGCGCAGGCGCGCCGAGGCCGTCGGCACGACGGTGATGGCGACCAGCATGGATACGAGAATCGAGGCGGAGATGGCGATGGCGACGTCCGAGTAGAGCTGCCCCGCCTCCTCCTCGATGAACACGATCGGAACGAACACCAGCACCGTGGTCAGGGTGGAGGCCAGCACCGCCGGCCACACCTGGCCCACCCCCTCGACGGCCGCGCGAAACCTTTCCAGACCGCGGCGCCGCGCCAGCTCGATGCTCTCCAGCACGACAATGGTATTGTCCAGCGTCATGCCGATCGCAAAGGCCACGCCGGCGAGCGAGATCACGTTGACGGTGCGCCCGCCGACCAGCAACCCGATGAAGGCGGCGATGGTGCAGATCGGTATCCCCATCACGCCGACCAGGGTGGCGCGGCCCGAGCGCAGAAACAGATACATCACCAGGCTGGCGAAGACCGCACCGATCAGCAGGTTCTTCCAGACGTTGAAGACCGAGGCCTGGACGTAGCCGACGTCATCGGCGATCAGGCGCATGAACATGCCCTTGGGCTCGAGTATCTGCGCATTGATGGCCGCGACCTCGTCCATCATCGCCCGCTTGATGTCGATGACGTTGGAGCCCGTCTGGCGCCGCACCGACAGCCCGATGACCGGCTTGCCGTCGGTGAACGACATCTCACTGAGCTCCGAATGATCCAGCCGCAGCTCGGCCACCTCGCCGAGGCGGGTGATGGAGTCGCCGCGGCGGGTCAGGACCAGCCCGCGCAGATCGTCGAGCGTCTCGAAGCGACCGATGGTGCGCAGCAGGTAACGGCGCTTGCCCGATTCGATCTCGCCCCCGGAGATGTCGCGGTTGCGCGCCTGCACGGCGCGTCGCACATCGGAGATGGTCAGGTTGCGCTGGGCCAGCCGCGCGGGATCGAGGAGAATCTGAATCTGGCGTTCGGCCCCGCCCCCGACCCGCACCTCGGATACACCCGGCACGCTCTCCATGCGCGTGCGCACATGGTCCTCCAGAAAGTCCTTCATCAGGTCCATGTCCAGGCCGCGCGGATTGCCTTCGAGCGGCGAGACACGGAAGTACATGAAGGAGTTCGAGGAAAACGAGGTCGCATAGATCCGCGGCTCGTCGACGTTGATCGGGTACTCGGGCACCTGGGTCAGCGCGTTGTTGACCCGGATCAAGGTCTCGTTGAGGTCCACGCCGAAGGGGAATTCCAGCTCGATGCGCGCCTCGCCGAAGGAGGCCTGCGACGTGATTTCCTGCAGCGAGGGGATCGTGCGCAGATACTCTTCCTGCTCGATCAGGATCTCCTTCTCGACGTCCTGCGGCGTCGCGCCGGGCCAGGACGTGCGCACCGTTACCGTGCGCACCTCCAGGTCGGGGATCATTTGCACCGGAATCCGGAATGCGGCGACGATACCCAGCACAGAGACAATCAGCACTGCGACTGTCATCAGGGTGCCGCGTCTGACTATGCCCTCGAACATGGACATCGGTTCGCCTCCGGCTGCTACCTATTCGACAGGCACCACCCGCACCTCCTGTCCTTCCTGCAGCGCCTCGTTACCCGCGGTGACCACGCGGGTGCCCGCTGTCAGGCCCTGGATCTCGATTCGTCCGTCGAAGCCGACGCCGGTCTTGACCTGGTGCTCCATCACGGTTGCGCCCTCGCCCTCGCCTTCCACCACCCAAACCGTGACGCGCCCGTCCGGGTAGCGCAGCAGCGCATCGCGCGAGACCACCACGCCTTTGCGCTCCGTGCTCAGCTGCAGCACGCCGTGGGCCGACATGCCCGGCGTCATCGGGACATCGTCCGCGTCCAGGTAGGCCCGCAACAGGAAGGTGCGCGCGCTGGGGTCGTTCACCGGCACCACGGTCCCGATGCGGGCGTCAAAGCGCTGCCCGGGCACGGCATCGAGCCTCACCTGCATCCGGGTGTCCTCATCGATGCGCGGGAAATAGTGCTGGGGCACGCGGAAATCCAGCCTCAGACCCTCGGTGGCAATCAGCTCGACCACGGCCGTACCCGGCTCCACCCACTCGCCGGCCTCGACCCGCTTGCGGCTGATAACACCGGCAAAAGGCGCGACCAGATCGTGGCGGCGCAGGCGGGCCGCTTGCCGTTTCCGCTCGGCTTCCAGCCGCGCCACCTCGGCGAGACTGACCTCGACCTGCGCCTCGAGCGAGAGCATCTCGCTCTCGGGCATCAGCTTTTTGGGCACCAGCTGCCGCGCCTCGGCCAGCCGCCGGCGCACGTCCGCCAGCTCGGCCCGCGCCTGCGCAGCCGCCGCCCGCGCGGCTTCCAGCGTGAGCTGCTCCAGCTCCCGGTCCAGGGTGAGCAGCACATCGCCCGCCTCGACCCGGTCACCGACATCGACACCCATGTGCTCGACCAGTCCGCCGACCGAGGTCGAAACGTCCGCGACCCGTGGGGAGGTCAGCGTCCCTGTCAGCGGCACCTCTTCGCGGATCGAGGCCAATTCGGCCACGCCGACGCCGACGCGGGGCGCGTTGTTCTGGGCTGCGGCAGCAGCAGCAAGGCTGACCAAGAAACCGAATACCGCGAGGCGCGGCAGCCTGGCGTTCATACATCTCCTTGCGACGCGCCGGGTGCGGCGTGCACCGTCTATTCTATGCGCACCTGTGCGTGACTTGTCCACGCTGAACCCAGTATTTTCCCGCATCCAAAGCCTGTCCAGACGGACCTGGGCGCACGCTCACGAAATCCCAACAGGATCACGATCAGCTATATTTGAAGATAATGAAGATAACGTCATCGTGCACGACCCAATTCCCAGAGCAAGTTGATTGTGTATATCCTGCGAATGACTGTTGTTTTTTTCGTGCTGGCCACAGCGGGTTGTGCGACTACGGAACCGCTATCGCAATGTACTGTCTCGATTAATTCGATTAGCTAC
>JASFKW010000250.1:0-3520 GCA_050118435.1 Gammaproteobacteria bacterium
CCGCCGCTGCCCGGCTCCGGCGTCAGGTGCAGGCAAGCCACCCACACAAGCAGGGGGTTCGAGGCCCGGCGGTTTCGCTCTCGCCTCCTGGCGAGCCGGCGCGCGCGCGGATCGATTTTTTTCGAACGGGGGGGTTGACAGAAGAGAAAGACTATAAGAATATTCTAATCAGCTGATCGGGTAGCCCCCAACCGTAACTGCCTGGTCAGTCTCCTCCAATCCTCCTTTGGTGGTTTGAAGCGCAGCCCCCCAGCTGCGCTTTTTTTTTACTCGATGCTCCGTTAGAAGCTCGCACTCAGCCCATCCTACGGACCGCCCGCCAGGAACACCTTGAACCGTCAAGGGGCTTTCTGTACTATTCCCGCTCTTTTGTGCAGGACCGACATTTCGGAGCAGATTGTGATGAAGACCTTCAGTGCCAAGCCGCATGAAGTGCGTCGCGACTGGTTTCTGGTTGACGCCACCGACAAGACCCTCGGACGGCTCGCCAGCGAGATCGCCCGGCGCCTGCGCGGCAAGCACAAGCCGGAATTCACGCCCCACGTGGATACCGGCGACTACGTCATCGTGGTCAATGCCGACAAGCTGCGTGTGACCGGCCGCAAGGCCCGCGACAAGATGTACTACCACCACACTGGCTACATCGGCCACATGAAATCGATCAGCTTCGAGAAGCTGCAGCAGAAGGCGCCGGGCCGCGTGCTGGAGATCGCGGTGAAGGGCATGCTGCCGAAAAACCCGCTGGGTCGGGCCATGTGCCGCAAGCTGAAGGTCTACCCGGGTCCCGAGCATCGTCACAGTGCCCAGCAGCCAAAAGTGCTGGAGATCTGACGAGATCGCGATTCATCCGTCCCGGCGTGCAGCGCGGTGAGTTCCCGCGCCAGGACGGAAGCGAGCCCTGACGGGCGTTTTCCTGAGTTTCGAGGCGACGAGCAACATGAGTGAATCCTACTACGCCACCGGCCGCCGGAAGAGTTCCACGGCCCGGGTGTTTATCCAGAAAGGCAGCGGCGAAGTCACCGTCAACGACCGTCCGCTGGACCAGTATTTCGGTCGTCCGACCGCGCGCATGATCGTGCGGCAGGCTCTTGAGACCGTGAATCTCAGCGATCAGTTCGATGTGCGCTGCACCGTCAAGGGCGGTGGCACCACCGGGCAGGCCGGTGCGATTCGCCACGGAATCACCCGCGCCGTCATCAATTACGACGGCGAGCTGCGCACTCCCCTGCGCAGGGCGGGCTTCGTGACCCGCGACGCGCGTGAAGTCGAGCGCAAGAAAGTGGGTCTGCGCAAGGCCCGCCGCGCGACCCAGTTCAGCAAGCGTTGAGGCGCCTTTGATCCGCCGGCCCCTGTCCGGCTTGATCCTCTCGCGCAACACGCTATCCTTGCTGTTCGAATTGGGGGATCGTCTAGCGGCAGGACAACGGACTCTGACTCCGTCAACCTAGGTTCGAATCCTAGTCCCCCAGCCAAACAACAGGAACCCGCCGTGAGGCGGGTTTTTGTTGTGTGCGCCCGGCATGGCGCGTAGCGCCTTGACTGGCGCTGTTCCGCCTGCAGGCCCCCCATTTGGCTACGAGTGGAGGCCCGAGGCGTTCCGGCGAGTCATCCGGGCCACCGCGACCGCCGCCAACCTCGTCTGCCGGCCGACCCGGTTCAGGCTGTTGTCTTTTCCGTGGCGGTGCTCCCGGACCCGTCCTTGGGGCTACCTGCGGACCTGAGGGCAGGGACCGCAATTTCCCATCTGCCCAGTAAGTTGAATCAATTTTCGGGCGCTTTTGTTGCACAAAAAATACAAATTACGCCGGGATGTGGTTTTTTTGAAAAAATTTGCTGCATTCGTGCGGGGAAGTGCGTTACCCTACTCGCCCAGCGACTAACCTGGGTCTCAATTGCCACGATAAGGTCAAAAGGAGTGGTCTCATGAACAAGAAACTCACTGCAGCTGCAGTCGGACTGGCTCTGGCCGGCGGTGCGGGGCTGGCTGCCTCGGAGGTGCGGCTCTACGGTCAGCTCGACCTGTCGATCGATGCCGTCGATCAGGATAGCATCGACGTCAATGGCGTGCGGGTGCTGGAAGGCTCGGACGACGTGAACATGAGCTCCAACACCTCGGCCGTCGGGATCAAGGGCTCCGAGGACCTGGGCAACGGCCTGGAGGCTTTCTTCAAGGTCGAGTATCAGACGGACCTGGCCAATGACAGGAACGGCGACGGCTGGACCGGCCGCGACCAGTATATCGGGCTGGGTCACGAAGTCGCCGGCAAGCTGGCCTTGGGTACCATGTCCACCGCCTACAAGGCTCAGGCGGCCAAGCTCGATCCCTTCTACCGCACCAGCCTGCAGGCGCGTGACGGTCGCGTGGGTTTGCAGTCGGCGCTGCACCGCGGCAAGGGTGAGGAAGGTCAGGGCCGTGCGACAAACACTGTTGGGTATACGTCCCCAAACTGGGGAGGGCTGGGTCTGATCGCCACCTACACTCTCGACAGCGACGAGAATGATGGGAACGACTTTGATCCTCCTGATCCTGCACTGGATGAAAACGACGATCCCTGGAGCGCGGGTGTGAGCTTCAGCGGTCTGGGCGGTCTGTATGCCTTTGCGTCTTACGTCACGACTAACGGTGGTCAGGATGACGAGGCGATCCAGCTCGGCGGGCAGTACACGCTGGGCTCGCTCGAGTTCCATGGCATCTATGAATGGGACGGTGGTCTGATCACCCTGCGCCAGTACGGTTCGCCCGCCGCCGGGAGCATCAACGACGGCAGCGGCGATGGGGCGGATATCTGGAGCGTGGGTGCCAGCTGGACCATCGGCAATAATCTGATCGGCTTCGACTACGGTCAGGGCGATGAGGCGGATGACGCGGCGATCGTCACCGACGATTACACCGCCTGGCGCATCGCCGCTTACCACAAGTTCAGTGACCGGACCCGTGTCTACGGCGGTTATTCGAATAATGATCCCGATGCCGGTGGCGAATTCGATCTGTTCAGCATTGGCGCGCGGCACAACTTCTAGCCGCGCTCCGGCCGGCAGCAGGTGTTGCCGGGCGGTTCGCGGATAACGGGCTGGACGAGCCGTGACGGAGCTCGGGCCGTCAGTGAAAGAAGGCTGGCGAATCCTAACCCATCACCAATAGAAGAGCAGAAACCCGCTGCAAGGCGGGTTTTCTGTGCTAATCTTACTACAGGTGTCGCATTTGTTGTTTTTTTGCAAAGGTTAGAGCAAATTTGCGTCAACAATTCGACGAAGTGCGCTGGCCGGTGTGATTAGCAATTCTTATCGCTACAAGCAGTTAATTTGTGCTTCTTCCATATATGTTGCAAAAAAACATCGAACGCCTGTTCATGTGGTTTTTTTGAAAAAACTGTTGCATTCCTGTCAGAAGGTGCGCTAATCTAATAGTCCCCTAACGACTAACCTGTTTACTTCGATAGCTTAAGAGTAAGGTCAAGAGGAGTACTCTCATGAACAAAAAGCTTCTTGCAACTGCAGTTGGCTTGGTGCTGGCAGGCGG
>JASFKW010000251.1:0-3488 GCA_050118435.1 Gammaproteobacteria bacterium
GCGTGTGATTGTCCCCAGAGACGAATATTGTTACCCTGGAGACATGAAAAAGCTTCCCACCCTGCATCGCGGCCGGATATACCTGATCCAGGCCGATCTGCCTATCCGGCGTGAACTGGTCAACGCCGCGATTGCGCGCCTGGCGTTCGCCGGTCCGCTGCTCGTCCTCGACGGCGGCAACAGCTTCCAGGCGCACCGTATCGCCCGCTTGCTGCGCAGCCAGACCGAAGATCTGCATGCCGTTCTCAACAACATCGTGGTCGCCCGCGCCTTCACCTGCTATCAAGTGGTAGCGCTCCTGGCGAACACGCCTGCCACACCGGTTCCGACCCTGGTGCTGGAACTGCTGGATACTTTTCAGGATGAGAACGTGCGTCTGGAAGAGCGCCAGCGCCTGCTCGTGGAAACCGTCGCCCAACTGCGCCGCCTGAGCCTCCGCGCTCCGCTGGCGGTGAGCGTTGCGCCGGCGCTTACTCCGGACGGCGCAATGCTGCTTAACGCCCTCGAAGACGCCTGTGATGGCGCCTGGCGCATGGAGCCTGTGCCGCCCGCGGCGACCCAGCTTTCCTTTTTCCCCGATCCTTCTTCCCGGCCTTGAGGAGATCCTATGGGACGCACACTGCCTTCGATCACACAAGCCTTTCTCAAAGAACAGGAGTCCTTCGCTCGCTTCCGGCGCGCTTTGCGGCGCAGCGACCAGCTTGTTCTCGACGATCTGTTCGCCGCGGCCCACAGGCATCTCTCCGCTGCAGCTTATGCCTCCCATGCCCTGCCGTTTGAGGTGTTCCTGCTCTCCATGCTGTTGGAAGAACATAAGGAGGTCATGCGTTTGCGCATGCTGCTGGAAAACGCACTCCCGCCTGCTCATGATTGAATACACCGGCTGGTTGCTGGATGCCTACGATCATCCCGGCGATGATCTGGTGCTTTGGCTGGTGGGTGAAGATGGCGTCCGCCGCCGCTTACGCCAGGATTTTCCGGTCACATTTTACGCCGCCGGGGCGCAGACCCGGCTAGAGCGCCTGGAGCGTTTCCTCGAGTCCCAGCCCACGCAGCGCAGTTTCCCTCTGCACCTTGAGTACGTAGAGCGTCTTGAACTGTTCGAGCGCCGGAGCATTCCCGTGCTAGCGATCTGTGTCCCGCGCGCCGACCTGCAGCCGCGCCTGTTTGCCCGTGCCGCGGCGGCCTTCCCCAAACTGAGTTTTTACGACGCCGATCTGCCCGTGGCGCTGCGCCACGCGGCCCGCTACGCAACCTACCCGCTGGCGCGCTGCCGCGTGCTTTGCGACTCCGGGGATCGCATCGTAGCCATCGAGACTGAGACGGACCCCTGGGATCTTGAGCCGGAGAACGTGCCTTTACGCATACTTTCCATCGAGCCCAACTGTGATCCTGCCCACGCCTTCCCCGAGCACATTCTGATCCGCGTGCGCCCGGGCAAGGCCCGCTATCGCCTGGCGCTTGAACCTCAACGTCCGCTTCTGGTCAACCTGCGCGCTATTCTCCAGCGTCATGACCCAGACCTGCTCCTGACCGTGTGGGGCGACACCTGGCTCATTCCGCATCTGGTGGAGTTGGGCGAGCGCTGGGGCATCCCCCTGCCGCTCAACCGCGAGCGCGGGCGTGGCGTGGCCAGCCGTCCCGAACGCACTTACTTCGCCTATGGTCAGGTGATCTATCGCGGCCAGCAGGTGCACCTGTTTGGGCGCTGGCATGTGGATGGCAACAACGCCATGCTCTATCACGATTATGGCCTTGAAGGGGTGCTGGAGATGGCTCGTGTAAGCGGTCTTTCGGCCCAGACCGCCGGGCGGGTTTCGCCAGGCAGCGGCATCTCCGCCATGCAGATCGTCACTGCTTTGCGCGAAGGTGTGCTGGTTCCCTGGCACAAGCAGCAGGCCGAGAGCCCTCGCTCGGCTGCCGGCCTCTTCACAGCCGACCAGGGCGGCTTGGTTTACCAACCCTCAATCGGGCTGCATCGCGATGTGGCCGAGATCGATTTCGTCTCCATGTATCCCAGCATCATGGTCAATTTCAACGTCTCTCCAGAAACGGTAGACACCGGCAGTGAGACGGCCGAACTGGTGCCCGAACTGGATATCACCATCGACCACGCCCAGACTGGCCTGATCCCCAAGACGCTGAAGCCGCTGCTCGATAAGCGCATCGCCATCAAAAACGCCCTCGGAGAGATGCCGGCTTGGGACCCGCGCCGACCTGCTTACGAAGCGCGCGCCTCAGCCCACAAATGGCTGCTGGTGACCTGCTTCGGCTACCTGGGCTACAAGAACGCCCGTTTTGGGCGCATTGAGGCTCACCAGGCGGTCACAGCCTACGGGCGTGAGGCGCTGCTGCGCGCCAAGGAGGTCGCCGAAGAGATGGGTTTTGAGGTACTGCACATGTACGTGGACGGCTTGTGGGTGCGCAAGGATGGCGCCCGTGAAAGGGAAGATTTCTTTCCTCTGTTGGATAGAGTCTCCAATTGCACCCATCTGCCTATTTCTCTCGAAGGAGTCTACCGTTGGATCGCATTCCTGCCCTCGCGCCTCGACCCGCGCGTGCCGGTCGCCAATCGCTACTTCGGCGCCTTTCAGGATGGATCTCTCAAGCTGCGCGGCATCGAGACCCGCCGCCTGGATACGCCGGTATTTCTGGTTGAACTGCAGAAAGAGATGCTGGCTCAAATGGCCGTCCGGTTAGCCGACCAGCTGACCGACTGTTTGCCGTCTCTGCTCGCCACCCTGCGGCGCACACTCGCCGATCTGCGCCGCGGGCGTATTGACCTGAAGAAGATGCTCGTATCTCAAAAGTTGAGCCGGGATCTGGATGAATACCGCGTTCCCTCCCCGGCGGCGCGGGCCGCCATGCAGCTGCGCGATGTGGGCAAGCACCTGCGCCCTGGGCAGCGAATCCGATTTCTTTACACGCTCGGCGAGCCCGGGGTATATGCCTGGGATCTTCCGAAGCCTCCTGATCCCGATGCGGTCGATGTAGGCCGCTATATCACCTTGCTTATTCGGGCCGGGGCGACCGTTTTGGGCCCGTTGGGTGTGAGCGAGGAGGAGCTGCGCCAGCGGTTGCTCGCCGGCGGCGTGGCCCAGCTGCTCCCCATCCCAGAAGTTGCTCGCAACACCGCTCGAGAACTGCACCGCAGTGTATATAAAACTTCTATAATTTCAGGGTGTTGAGGGTCTTAGTAGCAGTACACGTGCACTATGTTGCCGTCTACGTCCCGCAGGGTACCGCACTCACCGTTGTTGTTCCAGATCTCGATATCCGCGCCCCAGTAGTATTCGACGTTCTTATCTGTGCCGGATTGGTTCCAAACCCGCAGATACGCCCCTGGTGTCAGCTTGGCGTCAGGGAAAAGGTAGGTCAGGCCACTGTCACTGTCCTGCAGGGTCCAGTTGTCTAAATCCATGGGACTGTGGCTCAGATTGTAGATCAGCACGTATTCACCCTGGCTGTCGTCCCCTTCAGGATCGTAT
>JASFKW010000252.1:0-3478 GCA_050118435.1 Gammaproteobacteria bacterium
GTGCATGGGCCAGCCCTTGAGGATGCGCATCACCCCCACGACGATGGCAATCCCCACCGACAGCGCGACGGTCAGCCGCAACCCCTGGGCATAAGTGTGCATCGCATCCTCGCCGGCGGCGATCACACCTCCCTCCGCAGCGATCTCGGCGGCCTCCTCGGCGATGGCGATCAGCGCGGGCTCGGCCACCGTGGTCCCGAACCCGAGGGCGAAAGCAAACAGTATCAGCCAGAAAAGACTGCCCTTGCGCGCCAGGGCGTGCGCCACCGATTCCCCGATGGGGAACAGGCCCATCTCCAGCCCGTTGACAAAAAACGTCAGCCCCAGAACGACCAGAAGAACACCGGTGACGAGCTGGATGAAAGCGGGCAGCGGCTGCTGCAGAACCGCGAGCTGGAAAAGCACGACGACCAAAACCACCGGCAGCAGGTCCCTCACACTGCCCGCCAACGCTCTGAACAGTGCGCGGAGGAATTTATTCATGCCGGGTGCGGCGATCTCAGCCGGACGCTGCGAAACGCACCACCAGCTGCACCACGCCCCAGACCGCCAGCACGAACAAAATGGTCGCGACGAGACCGACGACAATGTAGGTAGACACCTTGCCGTGGCCGAAATCTTCCTCGTGTTTCCGGCTGCTCTGCACCCCGAACATGGACGCGAAGACACTGCGGAACACGCTGAAAATGGACTGTCGGCGCGGTGGGGGTGTCTTGTCTGACTGAGACATGTGAACTCCTCGACAGTGTGAGTGCCAAATCAGTCAAATAGCTGACACTCTCACGAATTAAATTGAATTTCTGTTCTTAACTTTCAATCGGTGGTGCCGTTAGCCAAGCCAGGGAGCATTTCAAAATCAAAGTCATATATTATCAGGATGTTAGAAGAATCATAAGGCCTTGCTCCCATGCCTCGCAAGGACGCACGGCGACATGCTTCGAACGTGAAGGATTGAAAGGAGAGGAGGCGCATATGCCGACGGTGGTACTGCTGGACCGGGATTCGTCGCGAAGACAACATCTGGTAGAAGTGGTAAAGCAGATTGATCCTGCCATCGCTGTAGAAACCTTTACGACTCCCGTGGCGGCCCTGGGCTGGCTTCAGTGGCATACGGTCGATCTGCTCGTGGCCGACAGTCTGTTCCCCGGCATGGACGGTCCTGAGCTGGTGAGACGCATCAGGGCCGTCCCCGGCTGCGCCGGCCTTCCGCTGCTGATGATGGCTCCCCTGGATGCCGGGGACACCCGCCGGCAGGTGCTCGAGGCCGGCGCCACCGATCTGCTCGGGTCCCCTGTCGATGACCTGGAATTCCGGGCCCGCGGCAAGAATCTGCTCACCCAGCGTGCGCAGCAGCATATCATTCAGGAGCGCACCCGGTGGCTCGAGCAACGTATTTCCGAGGCAACCCGCGAAATTCGGCTTCGCGAACACGAGACTCTGCTGCGACTGGCCAAGGCCGGCGAATACCGTGACGTGGAAACCGGCGACCACATCATCCGCATGGCCAAGTATGCGCACCTGATCGCCGAGCAGCTGGGACTGTCGGAGCGGGAGTGCGACATCATCGAGCTGGCCGCGCCCATGCACGACATCGGCAAGATCGGCATACCCGACGAGATCCTGCGCAAGCCCGGGCGCCTTTCGCACCGCGAATTCGCGATCATGAAACAGCACACCGAGATCGGGTATGAAATTCTCAAGGACAGCCCTTCGGAGTACCTGCAGATGGGTGCGCTCATCGCGCTGAGCCACCACGAACGCTTCAACGGCACCGGTTATCCCCACCGGCTCGGCGGCGAGGACATCCCGCTGGCCGCACGTATCGTAACCGTTGCTGACGCCTTCGATGCGCTGACATCGGCCCGTCCCTACAAGCCGGCGTGGTCCCTCCAAAAGACGCTCGAGTTCCTCAACAGCCAGCGGGGACGGATTTTCGATCCCGTCTGCCTGGACGCGTTCCATGCGCAACTCGAGCGGGCCCTGAAGATCCAGGACCTGCTCGGCGAAGAGCCACGCAAAGTCAGCAACGGCGGCTGACATTTCATTTTGCCGCGGCGGCACGTAGCATGGCCCGGAGTCGAGACGACCCGGGTCTGTTATTTTGAGCTTTGCCCTGTGCACATATACAAGCCGCTCGGTCATTCTGCTGTGTGCCCTGCTCGTCACTGCACCGTGGACCTCCGCTGCCGCCGATCGGCTCCAGATCCTATTTCCAAAGCATCGGCTCCACGCCGACGAGCTGGCGCTGATCGTCAACGACGAAGATCCCCTGAGCGTACAGATCGGTGACTATTACCGGCGCGCGCGGGGAATACCCGAGCGCAACGTCCTGCACCTGCGGTTCCAGCCGGGACGTTCCGATATGACACCGCAGGAATTTCGTCGCGTCCGAGAAATCCTCGACCGCGACACCCCGCCCGGAATCCAGGCCTACGCGATCACCTGGGCCGCACCCTACCGCGTAACGTGCATGTCCATCACCTCGGCAATCGGTCTCGGCTTCGACAAGGCCTGGTGCTCCAGTCGCCGCTGCGCCCCCACCCGGCGCAGCCCCTACTTCGCTTCGGGCAGTGCGGCACCGTGGCACGACCACGGCGTCCGCCCAACGATGGCGATCGCGGCTGCGAGCTTCGACGAGGCCCGCGCCCTGATCGATCGCGGGGTCCGGTCCGACAACACGCAACCCGAGGGAACTGCCTACCTGGTCAGCACCGCCGACAAGGCGCGCAACGTGCGCGCCTCCGCCTTCGCCGCAATCGCGCGACACCAGCGGAACTGGCTGGATACCGAAATCGTCGAGGCGGAAGCCCTGAAGGACGCAGAAGATGTGCTGTTTTACTTCACCGGCAAGCTGCGTGTGCCGTACCTCGATACCCTGCGCTTCGTTCCCGGCGCCGCCGCCGACCACGTCACCTCGGCGGGCGGGCGGCTGACCGACAGCCGACAGATGAGCGCCCTGCGCTGGCTCGAGGCGGGCGCCACCGGAAGCTACGGCACCGTGGTGGAACCCTGCAATGTGAGGGGCAAGTTTCCCGACCCCGGTGTGCTGATGGAAAGCTACACGTCAGGGCGCACCCTCCTGGAGGCCTACTGGCAGAGCGTTCAGCAGCCCGGCGAGGGCATCTTCATCGGCGAGCCGCTGGCCGCACCCTGGGACGGCTACGACCTGCAGCACGATGACGACCATCTGCTGCTGAACACCCGCGTCCTTCGCCCCGGCGCCTACGCGATCTCCTGGTCCCGGCAGCCGGTGGGTCCGTATCGGCCGTTACCCGACGTCCTCAGGGTGGCTCAACACCAGCGGCGCTTCATGCTTCCGATGGTCGAAGGTGCCCGTTACCTGCGGCTGCAACGCCGTTAGCGTCCGGCGACCTCCGCACGCGACGCGGCCAGCCTGCGTCCCCAGAATTAGAAACATCATGCCATGACCAGGCGTTTGCCCGTCACCGCGAAACAAGGTAGGTTGGGCTGAGCAACG
>JASFKW010000253.1:0-3466 GCA_050118435.1 Gammaproteobacteria bacterium
TCAGCTCCATGCTGGGGGTATGGCAGGGGGTCCCCTATCTTTTTGCCGACTTCATGCACGAGTGGCGCCGCCCGGGCGACGCGAAGGCAATCGATACGCGCTCAACCGCCTACCGCGCCTATCTGGCCTATCTCGCCGTCCCGCCCATGGTGCTGCTGTGGCTGGGTAAGCCCGTGTGGGTCGTGCTGATCTACTCGGTGGCCGGCTCGACCTTCATGCCGTTGCTCGCAGGGCTGTTGCTCTACATGAACGGATACCGTGACTGGCTGGGGGATCTGCGCAATCGCTGGCCCGCGAACGCCGCACTGCTCGCGGCCCTGGCTCTGTTTGCGATCCTGTTGATCAATACACTCGTAGGCAGCGGCTGATTTCGTCGAACGGCTGTCCGGCGCCGTCGCCTTTCCCACCATGCTCGCGACGATCGCCCAAATCCGACGGGCTCCTAGGCCGCGGAACCCCCGCTTGATTATCCACGCCGGTGCACCCACATACAAAATGGATACCGACTTTTGCATACAGAGGTGAATACCATGGTCGCTGGCATCGCACTGATCATCGCCGGGATACTGCTGGTGGTCTATCCGCCCCTGCTCTCCATCATCGTGGCCGCATTCATGATCGTGACCGGCGTGATGGTCATTTCCGTGGCCCGTTACAACCGCAAGCACCGGCGGCATTACGACAATCCGACCATCGAGTTCTTTTTCCGCTACTGAGGCGCAATCCTTCGCAAAGCGCGCCGGGCCCGGTTGCGGGCGCATCGTCGGTACACGCTTGCACAGGATGCGGCGCCGGTCGCGGCGGCCTAGTTCTGCCAGACGCCGTAGCCCTGGGCACGAAGCCAGTCGGCCAGGGCATACTCCTGATCTTCCTCGGTCAATCCTCGGCCATCGAAGCCCTCCATCAGCTCCATGGCCAGCTCCACGCCGTATTTTTTCGGATACCTGCTGCTCCTGTATCCCATCTTGTGTTGCTGATAGCGGTCGCCCGGCGAGTGGATGCTGAGGCCAACGTACAGACAGGGCATGCCCGTGACGTAGCTCGGGTTTGCGGCCCGGAAGTCGCGGCAATCCAGCACGTCGGGATGCAGGGTGATGATATACAGGTTGCGGCCTTTCCCGGCCCTGGCCGCAGCCCGGGCCTTGTTGCGCCACTGTGCGATGCGGGCGTCCCGCTGCAGGTCGGCCTTGTGCACTTGCCTGGCGTCGGACTTCATCGGCTGGTTCCGGGCAGCGAGGGGCGAGCCGGGCCCAATGCGGCCCGCCGCGGCGGTTTCGACACGGTCCGGAATGATTGCATAATGAGCACATGGCCGCATCCCTGCCGATGGTGAAACGCCATCAGACCCTGCTCCGGCGTTGCACCCGCTGCCCCGGAATGGTGGGTCCCCCGGTCACCGGCAATCCGGTGGTCTCGCCGGTCATGATCGTCGGACAGGCTCCGGGCGCAAAAGAGATCGAGCAGCACCGGCCGTTCGCGTGGACCGCCGGCAGGACGCTGTTTGGCTGGTTTGGGCAGATCGGCCTGGAGGAGCCGCAGTTTCGCGAGCGGGTCTACATGGCCGCCGTGTGCCGCTGTTTTCCCGGCAAACACCGCGGCGGCGACCGCGTCCCGAATCGCGAGGAAATCAGCAACTGCAGCGGCTGGCTGCAACAAGAGCTTCGGCTGTTGCAGCCGAAGCTGATCATTCCCGTGGGAAAGCTCGCCATAGGGCAGTTTCTGCCGGCCGCGGCGCTCAAGGAGATTATCGGTCAGCAATGGTCACTGGAGCTGCACGGGCGCACGACCGATATCGTCCCTCTGCCGCACCCTTCGGGGGCGTCGACCTGGCACCGCACCCCGCCCGGCAAGGCGCTCCTGGGCCGGGCCTTGCGGCTCGTGCGCATCCACCCCGCCTGGCAGCAGGTGCTGGGCAACGGCCACTGACGGACCGGCCGGAAGCGCTGTGCGCGGACGACAGCGCCCGCGCCTCAGCTGGAATAACGGACCGCATCGACTGTCATGCACAGCTCGACGGCGTCCTCCGCAAATCGCGGCACCGCCGTCATTCCGAAGTCGGTAGCCCGGATGATCGTAGTCGCCTTGACACGAACCTTCTCGGCGGTCTCGACCGGCCTGCCGTCCATCCCCAGCATCTCGACATTGAACTTCACGGGGCGCGTCACCCCGTGCAGGGTCAGGTCCCCCTCGAGCACGCCTCGCGTCGGAGTCTCCCAGTGCAGGCTCGTGCTCACGAACAGGATCTCGGGGAAACGCTCAACGTCGAAAAAACTCTCGCTCTTGAGCAGGCGGCTCAGAATGCTGCCCTCGGTATCCAGACTCCGTGCATCAACGCGGAACAGCGTCTGGCCGTAGCGCGCCCGACTCGCCTGCCCGGGCGCGAGAGAGACACCACCCTGAAACGCCGTGAATTCGGCCTTGATGCGCCCGACGGCGCTGTTGGCGCAGAATCCGACGCTGGAGTTGGACGATTCGATGCGATACAGACCGCCCTCCTCAGCGGCGTCCAGCATCATGTTGATGAGCGACGGGTCGACGGCGCTGTGCTTGAACGCGGCGCACAATTCCTCTTCCGCCACGCCGGCGACAGGGTTCGCCAACAGCAGCGGAAGAACAATAATGCTTTTAACAACAATATCTTTCAATGTATACACTTCGACAACCCCTCAGTCTGGTGTATCGATGGTAATTACTGTATATTAGATTTCACTAATATTCAACTGTCGCCCCAGGACAGGCGTGAAAGGTCGCCTCAGGGCCCGGGATAGTAGCTCCGGCGCTTGGCGTCGCGGCGACTATACGACTAGAGTTAATCGACAGGGAGCGGCTGCACCTTGCCACTCCCGGTGACTCTGGACCGGCAAAATTGACGCCACATTAATTAGACCAAAGCTGCGAGTAATCGCCGTCACACAACACTCAGGAGACCAACAATGCGCAATTCACTCCTACTCTCAGCGCTCCTAGCGCTGTCAGCCCTCGGCCTTTCCCAGGGCGCCTCCGCCGAAGCGGCCCCGGGTCCGGCGTATCGGCCGCCCGCGCCCCCTCCGACCATGACCCCGGAGCAGATGGAATCGCACCGGCAGGCCATGGAGGCCGAACAGAAAGCACGCCAGGAGGCTTTTCAGGCACAGCAGAGGGCTCAGCAGGAGGCGATGCAGCGCGCCCAGCAGGAGGCCATGCAGCGACAGCAGGAGGTCATTCAGGCGCAGCAGCGCGCCCAGCAGGAAGCCATCCAGCGCCAGCAGGAGGCCATGCGAGCCCAGCAGGAGGCGATGCAGCAACAGCAGCAGGCTCAACAGGAAGCCATCCAGCGCCAGCAGGAGGCGCAGCAGCAGGCCGCGCAGGAAGCCCAGCAAAGAGCGGAGCAGGAAGCCCAGCCTCAGCAGGAAGCGCAGCAGCAGGCCCCGCAGGAAGCCCAGCAAAGAGCGGAGCAGGAAGCCCAGCGCCAGCAGGAAGCGCAGCA
>JASFKW010000254.1:0-3452 GCA_050118435.1 Gammaproteobacteria bacterium
ATCCTGACCGTCGGCCCGGAAGGTGACGCTGCCACGTGGTGCGATGACCTGTTCCTCTTCAGGCATGACCCCGGCGAGCTCCGGTGGGTGGTTGGCGCTGGCGACGGCGATCTCCCATTCGCGCTGGATACTCTTATCGTTCGGACCGGTTGCCACCACATGGACCTTGTGTTTCTGTCCACCCTCGCCGGGCTCTGGTCGATAGACATATCGCAAACCAGATGCAACGGGGCCGGCGTCGTCCAGGTACCACTTGTAGCTCTGGATCCCCTCGGAGCCCTCGACGCTGAACTCGAGCTCCTGCTGCTCCTCGATTTCCAGCCTCTCCTCGGTCGGTGTCGTGACAGCGAGTCTCGGCGAATCGTCCTCCTCAGGGAGTGCCGGCCATTTCGTCCACACCGCGACGCCCAGCACGACGCCCAGCGATGCCACAGCAAGCACCGGCAACGCAAACCAGATCCGCTTGCGTACCGCGCTCTTCGCCGTTTCGGCGGCAACGGCCTGCAGATCGGCGAGTAACGTCGCCATCCTCGGATAGCGGCGGTCACGATCCTTGGCGATTGCGCGCTTTATCAGTCGACGGAAGCTCGCTGGCACCGGTTGATCGAATTGGGGCTCATTTTCTTGCGTGTCGTTAAGCACATGGCCGATTACGGCCTCTTCTGTACCCTCGTTGAAAAATCTTCTTCCTGTGAGTGCCTCGTACATGACCAGCCCGAGCGAATAGATGTCCGCACGGGCGTCCAGATCAGGCACGCCCCGCATTTGTTCCGGCGAACAATACCGTACGGTCCCGACCCCGCGACCGGTAAGGGTCATACGGGTAAGCTCCGGATCCGCCAGTTTGGCAATCCCAAAATCGGTGAGCACAACCCGCCCGGTTCCCTGCTCAATCATGATGTTCGAAGGCTTGACGTCACGATGGATCACCGGCTTGTCACGGGTGTGCGCGTGATCCAGCGCCCTTGCAGTCTGCTCGCTGATACGCAATACCTCACTCAGCGGGGGCGGCCCGTCTTCCTGGAGGATCTGATGCAGATTTCGACCGGCCACATATTCCATGACGAAGTAGTACTGGCTCCCATCCTGGTCAATGTCGGTGACGCGCACAATGTTGGGGTGATGCATCCGTGCCATGATGCGGGCTTCGTGCTGGAAGCGAATCACCAGTTCGGAATTCTCGGCATACTCGGGACGCAGCATTTTCAATGCGAAGTCCGCATGAAGCTCCCGATGACGCACCCTGTACACGACACCCATGCCTCCCATGCCGAGATCCTCAATGACTTCGTACTTGCCAGAGATGATCTTGGGGGGCGGTTCGTTAAGGCGCGTTTCTGAGGGCATCGCGTTGTACCTGGAATTCGCAGGTGCTGATTTGTATGGAGCATCCGAACCTATTCTGAATTTCGTACAGATTGCCTGGAAATTCAAGGAGCGTGGTCTAAGGTTACTGTTGGATTGGGGGCATCATTTCCAACCAGCAGCGATCCGGTGGTGGCGTTGAATGCCTCAATGATCGCCAGGGAGGCTCACTCGTGGGGGGCCGGTGCTGACCTGTCAGAAACAGGGTTAATCACATACCCGCTCCAGCAGGATAAGAAGAGCGCTTATGTGGCAGGCAGCGGAGGCGAAATGCGTGAATCCGCCGAACTAAATCAATGTATTGGCGGAGTTGTGACCACGCAGAAATGAGTTAACCGGAAGAAGGCTGACCGGGTCATGAACGAAACCAGGGAGGTCGGTCATGCAGCCATTGACACGTATTCACTGCGCTCCAGCGCAAACCCTTATCTTCGTCTGCCTTACCGCTCTCGCATGCGCCAATAATGTGGCGCTCGGACAAACCGACCCCGGCGGCGGCGGTGTACTGTTCATCCTGGATGGGTCGGGCAGCATGTGGGGCCGAGTCCAGGGTAAGGAGAAGATCGTCATCGCCCGGGAGGTTATGGGTGAGCTGGTCAGCGAACTGCCCGATCAGATTCAGGTCGGCCTCATGGCCTATGGCCATCGCAGTAAGGGCCAGTGCGAAGACATCGAGCTGCTGGCACCGGTGGGCGCCAGCAGCAAGGCGGACGTGGTCGACAAGATCAACGGCATCGTGCCCAAGGGCAAGACCCCGATCACCGAATCCTTCGAGCTGGCAGGCGAACGGCTGAAGGATCGGGAAGATGAGACGACGGTGGTCCTGATCAGCGATGGAGAGGAGACCTGCGGCGGCGACCCCTGTGCCCGGGTCCGTGACCTGCGCCAGCAGGGGATCAACGTGCGGGTGCACGTGGTGGGCTTCGATGTCAGCCAGACGGAGCGCGAGCAGCTGATGTGCATCGCCGATGCGGGCGGGGGGAAGTATTTCAGTGCAGACAATGCCGACCAGCTGAAAGGTGCCCTGACGGAGGTCAGACAGGAGGTTGTCGCGGCAACAAAAGCTGCTGAGCCCGAGCCACCGGCACAACGGATAATTAGCGTCAAGCCACCGCAGCCAGGACGAATTACTTTTAAAAACGTTGTAGGTCCGCACATTGAGATCCTAGATACAATGACGGACGAGAAGGCCGGAAGCTGCAATAACGGATTTTGTCGTAAACAGGGAAAACCAGTGCTGGTACAACCGGGTAAATACAAAATCCAGTTCTGGGATGTTGGAGTGAGGTTTGAGGTGGGCGACTTCGATGTGGGCGGCGGCGAGAATAAGGTTATTGATATCAAGGAACTGATAGGTCTAATCGAAGTTCGCAACGCTCCAGATTACGTTGATCTCTTCGATGCGAACACGGGAAAAAAATTTGCTGAGTGCGTAACTCAGGGATGTCGCAAGGGAACAATGCCAATTCCAGTGCTGCCAGGTGCTTACAAGCTCAAGCTCAGAGATAAAGCCTACGCCGGCTATGAGGTCGATATGGAAGTAAAAGCTGGGGAAGAGGTTGTCATTGACCTGGGAGGAAATTGACGGCATTACCACCGATATGGGCGGTCAGGCTTAGCCAGCTAGACTGACAAGCTGCTCCAGTGGATGAATGGATGAACACAGGTCAAGGCTGAAATTTTGCGCTTACGGTTAGGGTCGCTCATTCACGTTCAGCGGATACTGCCATTAGCCGCGGCTAGTGGCTCAGAAAACACAGGGAGGCTGTCACGCACTCGACGAATCAGGAGTATCTGGATCATGGCGACGTAGCGCCGTTGATCAATGGAGTGCCTGTACCGAATGGGGAGTTTAACCTCGGTGATGTCTCAGTGATCCAGCGCAGAGCGCTGCAGTTGATCAATTGGTGAGGGAATATACTGCCGAATTTTTGCCGAAGCCAGTTCGCCACGGTTATGCACAGTCCTGCAAAATGCAACGGGCATCTCCGCCAGTAGGTTAATGAAAACAATCTGTTACAGTTCGCGATGCGAGCTACGAACCAGGCGGTCGGAGGTTCGAATCCTTCCGGGCGCGCCAATAAAAA
>JASFKW010000255.1:0-3448 GCA_050118435.1 Gammaproteobacteria bacterium
CAGGCGCCGTTCACCGAGCAGAGCGGCAACTTCAGTCCGTATCCGCCGTTCAACTACCCGGCCAAGGCCAGCCTGATGCGCTACACACGTGGCCACCAGGACGTCAGCTGCCAGGGCTGTCACGAGTCGATCCACGGTCTCTATCCGGTGACCCCGGCCATCGACACTACCAGCTATGCCCAGGCCGCGGCGCTGAACAACGACGGCTCCCACGGTCCGCTGAAGTGCGCCGCCTGTCACACGCACGTGGATGGCAACCAGATCCCGACCTGGGTCAATAGCCTGACCTACAACGATCCGACCACGCCGGGCAACGACAACATCCCGGTCGCCGGTAGCTTCGATACCGCGGTCAAGTGGATGCACACCTACACGGCCGAGGCCGATCCTGCACAGGATGTGTGCTCCAACTGCCATGGTCCTGAAGTGCCGGAAATCGGCGAGGAAGAATACCTGGAGCACGCCATGGTAAACCGTGTCTCGCGTGTCGCCATGGACAACGCCGAGCGGTCGGTCAACAACGGCCAGGTGTTCGGTGAAACCGCGGGTGCCCAGCGTGAGGCTTTGTGCAGCAACTGCCATAACAATGGAACACGCAGAGCGCCCAACAACTGCAACCAGGTATGGATTAGGCATCTGATCGAGGGCCGCGTTTCCGAGACCCCATGGGAAGATGAATCCGCAATTGCAGGACTGGGTACCTGCGGCTGGTAAGTGACAGGGAGAGACGGTGCCCGCTCCGGTGGATTGGGGCGGGTGATTCTCGTGCCAATGGAGGGGAACCCGGTTCCCCTCCATTTTTCATATCTCCCGGGAACCGTTCTAACAGATGACTGCCTCAGGTGTGCCGTGGGGCTCACCGGTTGAGCCTGATGTAGACGCCAGGGCAGGCAGCGTACAGAGTCTTGAAGAGGTGACTGATGAAAAAAATCATACTGGCAGTACTGACCGTTTTGCCCATTGCGCTGGGGGGGGCTTCAGCAGCCGTGGCAGTGGCCGAGGAGCCCAGGGCGGTCGTTGCGAGTGATGTGATTGCGAGGGTGGGTGACCAGTCGATCACGTTCAACCAGATCAACACCATGCTGAACAGTTCCGCGGTCGTCGGCATATCGGTGCCGGCGCTGGGTACCCCGGAACGCGACACGGCGCGTATCGTGGTGCTTGACAAGGTGATCAGCGCCAACCTGCTGTATCTCGATGCCAAACGCCAGGGCCTCGACAAGGATCCCGGCTATCAGCGTGAGCTGCGGAAGTTTGCAACGGGCATGCTGGCCGGTCAGTACCTGCGCCAGGTCATGGCGGGCGAGATTCCTGTGTCGGAAGAAGAGGTGCAGACGTTCTTCAAGGAGACGATGGCGCCGGATACGGAAATGACCGAGGATCTGCACACCCAGATCGAGGCCACGCTGCGCAAGCGCAAGCTGCACAAGCGCCTGGCGGCGCAGCGTGAAGCGCTGCGTCAGGGAATCGGGATTGACCTCTATACGGGTAACATGGCTCCGGCGGGGGATGACGCGCGGGCCGATGATGCGCCGGTCGCAACGATCGGCGAAGAGGTCATCAGCTGGGGCGATGTCAAGGTCCTCCTCATCGCCGCGGGCAGGGGGGCAACCGCCCTGAATCCTCAGGCCGTGGAGGCCGATGCCCGGCTCGCGGCCCTGCAGAAAGCGATCGACAAGCGCCTCATGGCACAGAAGGCACGCAAGGCGGGGCTGGACAAGGACCCCGTGTACCAGGCGCGTCTGCGCGAATTTCAGAAAACCCGTCTGGTGAATCTGCACCGGGAAAACCTGGCGAGGGAGAGAGAGCCTTCCAATGAGCAGCTGAAGACCTACTACGAGGCGAATCGCAACGCCATCATGCAAGTGGAGATGCGTAAAACCCAGGAGGTTCTGCTGAAAACCCGCGAGGAGGCCGAGGCGCTCAAGGCCAGGATCGAGTCCGGGGAACTGACCATGTACCAGGCCGCCGCCGGCTATTCCATCGCCCCTGGCGCCAGGCAGCAGCTGGGCGAGGTGGGCTGGGTGGCCGAGGGGCGCGCCCAGCCTGCGCTTGACGAGGTGATCTTCAAACTGGCGCCCGGCGAGATCGGCGGGCCGGTCGAATCCACGGAGGGCTGGCACCTGTTCAGGGTGCTCGACGTCAAGGAGGCGAAGTTCGACAACTTAAAGGACAGGCAAACCCGCAAGCTGGCCAGGCGCCGTTACATCCACGACCAGCTGGATGCCTATGTCATTGACCTGCGCAAAAACGACTTCACAGTGGAGGTCTATGAAGACAATATGGTGCGTCTGGCCCAGCAGGAGGCGGATATGGTCGGCAAGCTGGCCGAGCAGGGAAGTCAGCCGGGCTCGAAGACCGAACAGCATATCGAGGAACTCCAGAAGCTGATGAAGCCCTGACGTAATAGGGGCACCGCGATACCGCGACCCGCCTGGAAACAGCAGACAGCGAGATCATAAAAGTGAAAAACAAGCTGGACCTGGAGCATCGGTTGTCTATGCACACGGTCCAGGAAGTCCAGTCACAGGTGCGCATTCAGGATCAGCGTCTGGGCTGGACCATGATGGCCGCTGTATTTGCCATGCTGCTGGGTACGGTGGCCGGAGGGATACTCATCCGGGATGCCAGGAAAAATGCAAGAATCCTTGCCGACATGAGCAGGGATGTCGACCAATTAAGATCTGCCTTCGAGCAGCCTTCGGCGATGCAACCGCTTGCCACGGTCGAGGAGCCTGCCAGGCTGCCCGATGTGACCACGAAAGTAGACATTCCCCAAACGGATCTTCCGCGGGAGCCGGAAATCACCCGCCCGAGTAGCGCCACATCCCGAAAAAAACCGGCCGCCACCGCCAGCCGACAACCCACAAATCACTACATGCTGAGCAGCGCGTTGCCGCGCGCCTGGCAAGCACCGGGCAATCGCAGTGAGGTGGTGGCGCCTTACATCAAGGAAATCATGGCCAAAAGGGAGGCTAACCGTGACAGACAGTCCGTTGCGAATGAGGAAAATACCGCTGATCAACCCCTGATCACCCTGCCGGGTGGAACGCAATACCGCGTCGTTAAAAACGGCAACGGTAAATCCCCGGCACACGGTGACAAGGTGCGGGTGAATTACCTGACAATAACACCTCACGGCAAGGTACTCGCGGAAACCTATTCAAGTGGGGAGCCGGCGACACTTGACACGAACACCATGGAACCGCACCTGCGGGAGGCCTTGCTGAAGATGGAGGAGGGGGCGGAATGGGAAGTGTATGTCCCGGCAAGACTTTCACCCAGGGGTGCAAAAAAGGCACGGGACAGGCTGGCATCCCGGCAGAAGGTCTACCTCATCGAGTTGCTGCAGGTTGTCAGGAACAACAGTTCGGCCCGGAGCCAACCGCCGTGATGAGCACTGATACTTCCTGGTGAACGCACCTGTCGGGTTTGCATCGCAAACCAA
>JASFKW010000256.1:0-3418 GCA_050118435.1 Gammaproteobacteria bacterium
TTTGGTTGGTATCATCACCGAGGCAGACTTCCTGCGCGCCCTCGGGGTACCAGCGCATCAACCGCATCACACGCTATGGCAGACCCTGGAATCCTTGTTCAGCCACCTGACACACCATGGCGAACCCGAGACCCCGAATGCGCCGGTGACAGAGCATATGGTGAAGCACGTAGTCTGCGTACAGCCCGAACAGGATCTGCATGATGTTATCGACGTAATGAAGCGTAACAGCGTCAAGCGCGTCGTCGTCTGTGACGAAAAGCGCCAGGTGCTCGGCATGATCACCCGTTCGGATCTGGTGCGTGTTTTCTTCGATCGCTACACCCAACCGCGTCAGACCTGAACCATGAAAGGCTTCCTATCAATTGGAAGTTGGCTGTTAGCTTTTAGCTGCCCTGATCGGGGTGCTCACGACATATCAGCACAATATCCCTGTCCTCCGCAATAATAATAGGATCTTGTTGATTCGCTAGGACGCAGTTGCCTTCAGATCGCGCGTCCCTTCATACTATGGCAAGGCACTTGTCGTCCGCAAGAATTAAATCCTATTGATCCGTAAGGATACAGTTACCTTCGAATCGCGCTGCCCTTCATATGGCAAGACACTGCCCCTCATGGACGGTGTCAAAAAACGGCAATCACACTGCTCGGCGACCTGGCCACATTCTTCTGGCTTGCCCTGCGGCCACCGAACGCGCTCGCTGCCGAGAATCTCTTCCTTCGCAAACAATTGGCCATGCTCCAGGAGCGTGAAGCGAAGTCCCGCCGCCCTGATTCACCGATCCGAATAACTCTCACTCTCCTTTCCAGGCTGTTCAACTGGGTGAGGCACTGGTGGTTGTCCAGCCACAGACTCTTATCCGATGACACCGTCAGGGCTTCCTCCTGTTCTGGCGCTGGAAGTCACGACCTGACCTGGGCGTCCACCGATACCCGTAGAGCTCCGGCAGCTGATCCCGTATCGTGCAAAAACAAGATCCTTGCTTTCAAGCTGCTTCCCGATAGTAGAAATTGAGCATGCCCCCGAGCCGTTCGCGGCACTGAATCGGCCCATCGGTTGTATTTCCCGTGGCACATGGCTCCGGCAATCGATTACCTACACCCTGATGATTCCGCTCGCTGCGAAAATGCAGATCCTGCGCAGAAACTGGATGAATTCCGACAGTACTACAACACACATCGTGTGCACACCGCGCTTGATGGCATTACGGCATCCGAACTCTCCGGTGAGACTATCACCCACCGCGCTGCCCTCAACAATCTCCACTGGAAATCTCATTGCCGTGGACTCTATCACCTGCCCGCAACCGCGTGAACAGTAATTCGCCATAAACAGGTTTCACTCTGTAAACAACTCTTCTATTGCAAGAAAGACAGGACGTCTTGCATGACCCGATTGATTGACTGGTACTTGTCAGACGTTGCCGACGATAGTTCCTCTTCCGTTTGTACATATCGTGACGGAACTAATTCATCACGGCAGTTGGAGACGATCTCTCGCGCCGATTGCGGCGTGCTTTCAAGATGAAACTGCAGACCGATCACCGATGCCCCGATCTGAAAGGCCTGGTTTTCACAGGCCTCACTGCTGGCAAGGCGGACGGCGCCGGGCGGCAGATCGAAGGTTTCCCCATGCCAATGGAATACCTCCAGAGCAGCCGGAAACCGGAAAATTGAATCGTCGGTTTGCGGAATCCCGTGCACCGGGAACCAGCCAATCTCCTTATGGCGATTCGGATACACTCGAGCGCCCAACGAACTCGCGATGAGTTGTGCACCAAGACACACACCCAGAACCGATTTGCCAGCCTCTATCGCACCCCGGACAAACTGCTTTTCCTGGGCCAGCCATGGATACGCGGCTTGGTCGTTGACACTCATGGGGCCACCCATCACGACAAGAAGATCAAGTTCGTCCGGAGCCGGGAGTTCGACTGACTCAAACCACCGTGTCTGCGTGATGTCGTACCCACCTGCCTTGAGGCACGACTCAATGCTGCCAAGACCTTCAAAGGGGACATGCTGCACGTAGTGCGCGCGCATAGGCAATCCTGACTTCTCAACAGAGCCTCAACTCTTATCCGCCGATCCGGTTGCACGCAGCAACTCCGGCCAGCTGATCAGGGTGTAGGGCATCCAGGCGGGCGCGTCAGCCAGCTGCGCCCGTAGGGTACAAAAAATTGATTGAGCATATTCAAGCTGCTTCCCGATCGTAGAAATTGAGCATGCCTCCAATCCGCTCGCGGCACTGAATTGGCCCATCGGTTGAATCGATCCTGGCGAGTGGCTCCAATAGTCGATTCCCCATGCCCTGGTGATTGCGCTCCGCCTGGTAATGCGCAACATAGTCTCTAAGCGTCAGGCGCAGTGACTTCTCACCGAAGAGAATCATGCGATCCAGACATTCTTCCTTTATCGAGCGCACGAAGCGCTCAGCGAACGCATTACAGTTCGGCGCTCGCACCGGGCACCGCACCGGCTTGATACCCTCTCGGTCCAGAGCGCCCCTGAAACCTTGCGTATATTTGGTATCGCGATCCATGATGAGAAAAGCTTTACCCAGAAGGAAGCCATCTTCTATGTCTGTCAGGTTACGCGCCACCTGCCCCATGAACCCGTCATTAGGCGCCTGAGTCACCCCGGCGATGTGGACTGAACGCGTTGAAAGATGAAGCATAAATAGCACGTAGTAGGTCGCCAGTCCACGCGCAGTCCAGACTTCGACGGTGAAGAAATCCGTCGCAGCCATGACGTGCCAATGGGCTTTGAGGAAACCCGTCCACGAGGTCCGTTTCGCCCGATCGGGCGCTGGCTCTATTCCCCGAGCTTTCAGGATGTTCTTGACGGTATTGGGCGCAATGACATAGCCGAGATTGGCCAATGCGCCCTGGATTCGATCATAGCCCCAGGACGTATTTTCCTTCGCCATGCGTACAACCAAATCGGTGATCTCTCGTGAGACGCGCGGCCGGCCCGGCCCCTTCCTAGCATACGTCCATTTCTTGGCGATCAGCTTGCGGTGCCAGGCAAGCAACGTATCCGGCGTGACAAGCGTCTCGAGTTCAGCGAGTAACCGGCGCCCGAGGAGCTTGGCCTTCCCCGCCAACCGAATCATCTGTTCGTCAGTGAATCTCAGTTTCTTCCCGGTGAGCTGTTGTTTGAGCACCCGGTTCTCTTCCATCAGATAGTCAATGACCGTCTGTTGGTGTCGGTTCAACCAGCCCGCCAGAGCAATCAGGAGAAGCTGGAACGGTCGTAAGACGTACGCCATCTCGCGATCTAATTATCCGTAATAGTGATCTATTACAATAGCATATCCATCATTCGAATATTTGCACCATACGGCGATTTCATTCTGGTAAGAAAAAAAAACAAATCCAACTACAATGAACAAATAGGTTGGAAAAGGAATTTTGTG
>JASFKW010000257.1:0-3379 GCA_050118435.1 Gammaproteobacteria bacterium
GAGGTATTCACGGTGGGCGGCGGCGCATTCCCGGCTTGCAGCACAACGCCTGAGCAGATGCCAACCAAGAGGTCCGAGGACGCAGGGGACACCGACAGGATAAGCGTCTGCAGGCTCTCTGCCCCCAAAGCCCCAGCGTCGCATGGGCTATTGAGATATCGCAATGACCTTCATACTCCCAGGCGGTATTGAGTTTGCGACGCTGACCTCATCTCGACATGCCCTCATGGAGGGGGCCATGGACATGGCTATGAACGTCGCTCAAAAACTCATCGCGTCCCACCTGGTGCATGGCGATATGGTACCGGGCGCGGAGATTGCGCTCAGAATCGACCAGACACTCACCCAGGACGCCACCGGCACGCTGGTCATGCTCGAGTTCGAGGCCATGGGCATTCCGCGTGTCAGAACAGAACTGTCCGCACAGTACGTCGATCACAATCTGCTGCAGACGGATTTCCGCAATGCCGACGACCACCTGTTCCTGCTCAGCGCCTGCCGGAAATTCGGCATCTGGTTCAGCCGTCCCGGCAACGGCGTGAGTCATCCGCTACACATGGAACGCTTCGGCCGCCCGGGTGCAAGCCTGCTGGGATCCGACAGCCACACCTGCGCGGCCGGAGCACTGGGGATGCTCGCGATCGGCGCCGGCGGTCTGGAGGTTGCGGCGGCCATGGCGGGCGAGCCCTTCTATCTCACCATGCCGAAAATCATGGGGGTGAGACTGAGCGGGCGGTTGCCTGACTGGGTCAGCGCCAAAGACATCATCCTGGAAATGCTGCGCCGCCACGGCGTGGAAGGCGGGCTTAACCGGATCATCGAATATACCGGGCCCGGGCTGGATCGGCTCGGTGCGATGGACCGTCATGTCATCGCCAATATGGGTGCGGAGCTGGGCGCCACAACGAGCGTGTTCCCCTCCGATGACGAGGTGCGGCTCTTCCTCGGCTCCCAGCAGCGTGAGGCCCATTGGCAGCCGATCGCGGCCGACGCGGACGCCGATTATGATGAGCGCGACGCCATAGACTTGTCCGAACTGGAGCCCTTGATCGCCTGTCCGAGCAGTCCGGGCAACGTCGTACCCGTCTCCGAGGTCGCTGGGCGGCCGATTTATCAGGCCTACATCGGTTCCTCGGCCAACCCGGGGCTGCGCGATTTTGCAGTGCCCGCCCTGATGCTCGAGGGCCGACGGGTCCATCCGGACGTGTCCTTCGACGTCAATCCCACCTCGCGCGAACAGCTGGAGACGCTGCTCGGGCTCGGACTGCTGCACAAGCTGCTGCACAGCGGAGCGCGACTGCACCAGACGGGCTGCAACGGCTGCATCGGCATGGGGCAGGCGCCCGCCACTGGACGCATCAGCCTGCGCACCGTGCCGCGCAACTTCCCCGGTCGCTCCGGCACTCGGGAAGACCAGGTCTTCCTGTGCAGCCCGGAAACCGCAACCGCCTCGGCGCTGACCGGGGTGATCACGGATCCGCGCACGCTCTCCATGGGCTATCCCCGTTTCGTCGCGCCCGACAATCCGGTGGTCAACACCGGGATGTTGCTGCCACCCGAGCCGGAGGGCGCCACCGCGCCCATTGAGAAGGGGCCCAATATTCGGCCCCTGCCGGAGCTCGAACCCCTCCCGGCGCTCCTCAGCGGGCCGGTACTGCTCAAGCTCGGCGACGACATCTCGACTGACGAAATCATGCCCGCCGGCGCCCGGGTCCTGCCCTACCGCAGCAATATCCAGGCGATTGCCCGTTTTGTGTTCGAGCCCCTAGACGAGACCTTCTATGAGCGCGCCCTGGCCAGCCGCGGCACGGACGCCTTCGTGGTTGCCGGAGACAACTACGGGCAGGGATCCAGCCGCGAGCACGCAGCCCTGGCGCCGCGTTTTCTGGGCGTGCGCGTGGTCCTGGCCAGGAGTTTTGCGCGCATTCACTGGCAGAACCTGGTCAACTTCGGCATTGTCCCGCTGACCTTTGCCGATCAAAGAGGCTACGACCAACTGGAGCAGGACGACGCGCTCGTCATCGAGCAGCTGGCTCAGCAGCTTAGAGCCGGACCTGCGCTGAAGATCACCAACACGAGCAGAGGCACCACCATCGACTGCAGGCACCAGCTCAGCGGACGACAGTGCGATCTGCTGATCGCCGGCAGTCTGATCGGTTACCTGAAGGCGCGTGCGGCTTGACGGCAACGGACATGCGGGGGAGCTGGCGTCGGAGCGCGCGGTTCACAGTACGCCAGCCTGGTCCACGCCGTGGTGACCGCTAGGCTTCTCGGCAGGGGTGGGGAGATGCTGGTGGGCAGAGACCACATTGCAGTCGTGGGAAGCGGAGTGAGCCGGTTGGGGTGCGGGCGTTCAGCTGGTCACAACCCAATGGCGTTTGCCTGTGCCTCGGGCCGGATCCGCCGCATGCGATGCGCTACGGCGCAGGCAAGGAGTCTGATGCCGGAAGGGAGCGAGACACGAAGAGACTGCACAGTAACCGGTGTTGATCCGGCTTTCCGCTGACGGCGAACTTTCGCCGGATTTCGACGGCGCTCGGCCCCCAGCAGGGCGACATGGACAGGCCGCGCCGCCCTCAGCCCTGATGATGCAGGGCGCAGGGTTCCTCGAACTCCTCGGGGATACGGCCGGCGCACACGCCGCAACGTCGGTTGCTGGCTACGGCAAATTCCAGATTGGTCGGGTAGGGCAGCTCGTGTTCATCCATGATCTCGATGAATTTCTCCAGCTTGATCCCGTGCCCGAGTCGCGGATTGCGGGCCTTCTCCTGGGCGATGCTCGATACCCGGCGCAAATCATAGTCGTGGCACGGGTAAACCAGAGTCTCGTCCGGCAGGGTGAAGAACTTCTCGTGGATGCTCTTGTAAAGCGTGGCGGAATCGCCCGACTGAAAGTCCGTGCGGCCACAGGCATCAATGAGCAGAGCGTCCCCGGTGAACGCCATTTTGTGTGTATCGTTATCGATCATATAGGCGTAGTGATGGTCCGTGTGTCCGGGCGTGAACAAGGGGTGCAGTTCCACACTGCCAATGGTGACGGATTCGCCTTCGCGGATGCCGATGTCGGCGCACGGCAACTCGTCCAGGGCGGGATGCGCGATACGGCTCCCGGCCTGGTCCCTGATCAGGCTCGAACCACTGACGTGGTCGGCGTGAATGTGAGTTTCGATCGTCATCCGCAGCTTGAGCTCCAGCCGTTGAACGAGTTCCAGGTCGCGTTCCACCGAATCCAGGACGGGATCGATCAGCGCGGCTTCACGGCTCTGCGGGCATGCAACGAGATAGGTATAGGTATAGGAAAACGGATCGAAAACCTGTCGGAATATCATTGCTCACCTCCCCCAGCAGACTTGTGGGAAATCGGACAGCGAAAACACGT
>JASFKW010000258.1:0-3358 GCA_050118435.1 Gammaproteobacteria bacterium
GTTCGTGCTACTGACGGGGTCGCTGGTGCTGCTCCCGTCGTCGAAGCTCAGAGGGCCATTGATCGCCGCCAACTGTTCGTCCGTGGCCGAAACCGCGAAAGCAATGGCCGGATCCAGATCCTGGCTGCTGTCGCCGGGTAACAGCGGTTCGATTTCAGACGGGAGGCTGCCGGGTTGGATGCGATCCAGAATCTCCGATATCGTCGTCAATTCGATAGCTGGCGCCAGCACGCGGGCCTTGGCCACTGTGAGTCGCGCCTGATCGAGCATTTCCTGGTTGATGGTCACGTTCCCGGTCAGACCGTCTCCTGCCGCGCCCGGATGGGTTGTGAGGACGGCGTTGTCCAACGCCTCGGTTGCCCTCAAGCCGTCGACCCTGAGGTTGTTGCTCAAAGACTCAATCAGCACCTGTGCCGAAGTGAGTGTGGCGACGGCGGCTATCCGGATATTCGCGCGCTCACCGCCATGCCCGTCCAGAGTGCCGTCGGACATGTCGTCTGCAATGGCGCGGACCACGTCGTCAGCGTCGCTCACCGTTCTGGTGACCACCAGGCTGTCACGCGTACGACGAACCATCTCACCCAGCGTTTCGCTGGCCTTGACGATGGTGGCAACGTTGTCGTCGGTGATTTCCGTTCCGATGGGGTCGGCGAACAGCGCGGGATCCAACCCGAAGTTGAGCTGATCCAGGATGGCGGTTGTTGCACGGGCCATATTCTGCTCATTCAGGCCTCCGGCCATGGAGAGCGCAGCGTCAGCAATGAAAGTAGTGTAAGGATTGATGTTGACCTGCTTCTGCGAGGGATGTGTAAGGGCTGAAACGAGGCCGAAGTCCGGGGCTCGTCCGGTTACCAGGTCGGTACCGGTTGCCGTCTTTATGGTCAACGGATATGCATTGCCCTTCGCCTTAATGCGGGCGGAATAACCGGCGCTGCCGTCGCTCATTTCGGTCTGAATCAGATTCCCGTCCTTGTCATAGATGTTCAGCGTTGCACCCACAATCGGGCCATCCCCAACGCTGCCGCTGATGACCGCTTCGGGTGGAACGGGATCATTGTTGTCGTTGTCGTCGATGCAACCAGACAGTTGCGAAGCCAATAGGATTGCCGAAAGGGCCGTGAATGCGAGCCGGTAAATAGGGCGCATCATGCTCAACCTCTGCAAACTCCTGTTTCTGAGTGCACTCCAAGGCAAGTGCATCGCTTGAAATGAATCATCGGAATGCTGGCGAAGTTCTTCGTGTTGATGGTCACAGCGCGGGCGCGAACGGGTTCGCGCTTTGGGCGATGCCTTTTTCGAGATTCAATAAATGTCTATAAAACAGTGGACTAGAACGAGGTGCGCGCCCTCAGCATTGGCGCTTTTTGGCAGGATCAGGAAGGTTTTCGGGCTGGGGTATCTTCAGCCAGTTCTGTGTGAGTCGCTCCGGTATCGGCGCAACAAGTCTGGTAAACTGCTCCCTTTTTATTGCGTAATCAGGTTTTGGATAAATGGGTGACAAGGATTCAGTGACAGGTGAAAGTGCAGGTATACGGGCGATCGACCAGAACGAGTCGATCGGCGAGACTCGAAAGGCGCTGGATGCGGCCCGGAAGCGTCTCAGAAGCATGCCCGATGATGGCGATCCGGTGGAACGCGCGCGGGCGCTGCTGGATATGGCCGGGCCGCTGCTCGGCCTGAGCCAGGGCGCCGATGCCTGGATGCACGCTCGCGAGGCGTTTTCGGTTTTCGTCGACTACGAGCACTGGCAGGAGGCCGTGGAGGCGGCGGATATTCTCTACCAGTGCGAGCAGCCGGATTCCATCGTGGCGCTCGGCCACGGTATCTGGCTGGCGGTCACCTATCCGGTCAAGCCCCAGAGCACCGTGGCGCTGCTCGACCATGTCATCGACGAGACGCCGGACGACTCGGACGGGGCCGCCGTGGCGGCCATGGCCGCGCACTACATTGCCGATCTGCGCGCCGCCGACGAGCAGGAAAAGAAGAACCTGCACTTCCTGACCACCCAGATGATCGCCCGGGTTGCCAAGCGCCACCGCGGCATCGAGGACCAGGAGACGCTGGAGGTCTGGGTCGAGATGCTGCAGCTGAACGAGGTGCCCGAATTGCTGAAACGGCTGGGTACCATCGTGGACGTGCTCGTCGGCGACAAGTGGTGGTTCGATCGGGACCAGTTGCGCGCCAAGCTGCCCGTGCACTGAGTGATGCCCGCCGACCCTGCCGCCCCGGGCGGCTTCAGCTTCATTGACCGCCCGGATGACCTGCGCGGGTTCTGCGCGTCCCTTCAGGGCGCGCCCTGGATTGCCTTCGACACCGAATTCATCCGGGAAAAGAGCTACTATCCGCGCCTGTGCCTGATCCAGGTCGCGGTCCCCGGTCGGATCGCCTGCATCGACCCCCTTGCCATCGAGGACCTGACACCGCTGCTGGAGCTGCTGTACGATCGCGCGATCCTGAAGGTGCTGCACGCCTGCTCGCAGGACCTCGAGATCTTCGCGCATCTTCGGGGCGAGGTTCCGGGGCCGATCTTCGACACCCAGCTCGCTGCGCCTTTGCTCGGTCTGCCGGAACAGATGGGTTACGGCGCCTTCGTGAAGGAAATGCTCGGACTCTCCCTGGACAAGGGGCAGGCGCGCACCGACTGGTCAAGACGGCCGCTCGGCGAGGCCCAGCTGCGCTACGCCGCCGATGACGTACGCTACCTGGTGGACATCTATCCCGAGATGGTGAAGAAGCTCGAAGCGCTCGGTCGGTTGGGCTGGCTGCGCTCGGAGTTCGAGCCTTACGAGCAGATCGAGCGCTACCGGCCGGACCCCGGGCGCGCCTGGCTGCGGATCCGGGGTGCCGAACGCCTGCGGCCGAAGGCGCTCGCCATTTTGCAGCTGCTGGCCCGGTGGCGGGAGGAGGTGGCGCAGCAACGGGACTTGCCCCGCAACTGGGTGGTCAAGGACGACGCCCTGGTCGACATCGCGCGCCTGGCGCCGGAGGATCGGGAGGCGCTGGGACAGCTTCGCACCCTTCCGGCGAAGACTGCGGATCGCTACGGTGATACGCTGCTGCGGCTGGTTCGGGAAGGGTTGCAGCGCGAGCCGGAGCCGGGGCCGGCCTGGAAACGGCGCAGCAGGCCGACGGCCCAGGAGGAGGCTCTGGCTGATCTGTTGCAGGCCCGGTTGCGGCTGATGGCCGACGAATTCAAGATCAACGGCGCGACCATTGCCAGCCGCAGGGAGCTGCTGGCGATGGCGCAGGGGGAGGAAGACCTCGGCGTGCTGCGTGGCTGGCGCCGCGAGATGGCCGGTGGCGAGCTGCGGGCGATGTGCCGCGGCCAACGCAGCGTCTGCGTAAAGGACGGGCGGCT
>JASFKW010000259.1:0-3332 GCA_050118435.1 Gammaproteobacteria bacterium
ATGGCGATGCCGCCGAGCGACATGATGTTGGCGTTGATCCCCTGGGCGTACATGATGATGAAGGCGATCAGAATACCGACGGGCAGGCTGAAAATAATGACCAGCGAGGAGCGCAGGTGAAAAAGAAACGCGGCACACACCAGGGTAACGACGACAAACTCTTCGATGAGCTTCTCCTGCAGGGTATGAACCGCACGCTCGATCAGGCTGGAGCGGTCGTAGGTCGTTACGATCTCCACGCCCTTGGGAAGGCCCTGGCGCAGCTCTTCGAGCTTGGCCTTCACGCCCTGGATGGTCGACAGCGCGTTTTCTTTCCAGCGCATGACCACAATGCCGCCGACGACCTCACCGACGCCGTCCAGGTCGGCCACTCCGCGCCGCAACTGCGGTCCCAGCCGGACCTCGGCCACATCGTCCAGCGACACCGGGGTACCGTTGGCGTTCATGCCCAGCGGGATCTCGCGCAGGTCCTCCAGTCCCTGGATGTAGCCGGTCGCCCTCACCATATACTCGGCTTCCGCCATTTCAATGACCGATCCACCGACCTCCTGGTTGCCACGCTGAATCGCCGTCCTTACCCGGGCGAGCGGGATACCATAGGCGCGCAGGCGGTCGGGATCGACCACCACCTGATACTGTTTTACCATGCCGCCGACGCTCGCCACCTCCGAGACCCCCGGCACGGTCTGCAGCTCGAACTTAAGAAACCAGTCCTGGATACCCCGCAGCTGGGCGATGTCGTGCCTCCCGCTTCGGTCGACGAGCGCGTATTCGAACACCCAGCCGACGCCCGTGGCGTCAGGGCCCAGCGCAGTGGAGGCGCTCGGCGGCAGCCGGCTCTGCACCTGGCTCAGGTACTCGAGCACCCGCGACCGCGCCCAGTACAGATCGGTCCCATCCTCGAAGAGCACATAGACGTAGGAATCCCCGAAAAAGGAGTAGCCGCGCACGACCGTCGCCTTGGGTACGGACAGCATGGTGGTGGTCAAGGGGTAGGTGACGTGATCCTCCACGACCTGCGGTGCCTGGCCCGGGTAGCTGGTCTTGATGATGACCTGCACATCGGAGAGATCGGGTATCGCATCGAGGGGGGTGTTCCTGACCGCGTAGATGCCCCATCCAGTCAACAGAATGCTCAGCAGCAAAACCAGGGTCCGGTTCCTGATCGACCAGTAGATGATGTTGGCGATCACGGCGTTAGTCCCGACTCTGGATGGAATCGATGCGGTAGCCGCCGTTCCCGGCCGGCAGCAGGCTGAATCGCACGTGCTCCCCGGCTTCGATATCCTGCAGATTCACGTCCTCGCTCACGCGGAAATCCATGGCCATGGCGGGCCAGCCGAGTGCCTCGATGGGCTCATGGGCGATATGCACTTTGTGCTGGTCCGGATAGACTTCCCTGACAAGGCCTGTGCCGGTGACGGCTTCATCCTTTGCTGCGAGTTCCGGCTGTGCGTGGTCGCCGCCCATGCGCAGGAAGCTCGCCGCGAGACTGGCTTCCGAGTCGATCAGGAACTGGCCGGACACGACGACTTCATCCCCCTCGGCCAGGCCGCTGACAATTTCCACCCAATCGCCGGATTCCATGCCTGCGACCACTTCCCGGGCGCTGAAGCGGCCCTCGCCCAGCGCCACAATCACGCGCTCCGAATGTCCGGTTCTGATCAATGCCTCGCGCGGGATACTCAGCACGTCGCGTTTTGGTCCGGCATACACGCGCACATCGGCGTACATATCCGGCTTCAGCTCCTCGTCAGGGTTGTCGAAGCGAAGCCTCGCCCGCAGGGTGCGGGTCTTCGGGTCGATTGTGGGGTAGACGAACTCCACCTCGCCTTCCCACACGCGTCCCGGAAGATAGTCCAGTCGGACCTCGGCCGGTTGACCGACGGCGACCCATTCCGACTGGCGCTCGAACACATCGACCAGCAGCCAGATACTGGACAGGTCCGCGAGTGTCATGATTTCGATCTTCGGCTCGACGTACATCCCCTCACGCACGTTGAGGCCGTGTACGATACCGTCCTGGCTGGCGAGAACCCGCACCCGCTGGGCGGCCCGTCGTGATTTCTCCACCTCGGCGATCTGCCCGGCACTCATACCGAGGGCATCGAGGCGTTCTCGGGCGGCGCGTTTGAGAAAATCATTGCTGCCGCGCAGCGCCTGAATGTACTCCTCCTGCGCGTTCACGAGCTCGCGGGAATAGAGCGCAAACAGAGCGTCGCCCTTCTTGACCCGTTCGCCGTCCGACTTGACGTTGAGCTTTTCAATCCATCCACTGGTGCGTAAATGCACATGGCTGAGCTTACGCTCATCGAACGAGACGTAGCCCACGGTCTCGATCAGTCGCCACAGGGTCCCGCGCTCCACCTCCGCCGTGCGCACGCCGAGGTTCTGCACCACCACAGGATTGATGCTCACGACGTCGGCCGCCCCGGACGCCTCGTCCGCATAGACCGGCACCAGATCCATGCCCATGGGCGACTTGCCCGGTTGCTCACGGCGGAACCCGGGGTCCATGGGAGCGACCCAGTAGAGAATCTCGCGGTCGGCCTCGCTGTCCGCCGCGGGCAGGCCCGGGCTGAGCAGCGCCGCTGCCGCAAGCATTGATCCGAGTGACAAAGCCGTCGCGCAGTTCATGGTGTCACCCCCTCCGGGCTCGCGGCACCCAGATCCGAATCGGCGGCGAGAAACAGCAGCTCGATCTGAGCCTTGGCCCGTTCGACGCGCAGGCGCAGCTCCTGCAGCCGGACGTCCAGCTCGGTCAGACGCGCGCGCATCAGTGTGTCGAACTCCGCGACGCCGCTCTGGTAAGCATGCAGCGCAGCGGTACTGTTGGCCGATGCCTCGGCGATAAGCTGCTTGTCATACAGCGTCTGTTGTGCACCAACCCGTTTCCAGCGCGCATACTGCGTTTCCAGTACGCGGTGCAGCTCGAGCAGCCGGTGCTCGCGCATCTGGCGCGCCGCCTCGGCGTTGTGCTGGCTGGAGACCAGGCGCTTGTCCTGGCGGTTACCCGCGAAAAGCGGCATGTCCACCGTCAACGTGGCCGCCATCATGTCGGGCAGGTCGCTGCCGTCGGGTTCGTCGGCGAAACGTTTGCGGTATTCCAGACCCACGTCCCACCCGGGCTTGTACTGTTCACGCGCCACCTTGACCAGCTGCTGTTTGGCCTGCACCCGCGCCGATGCGATCTTTATGGCGGGATGATGCTGCAGAGTTGCTTTGATCTCCGCCAGGGGGGGCAGGGCAGGCAGCGCAGGAAACGCCCTCTGGACAGGCTGCCAGGCCGCGTCGCCCAGCCAGCGGGCGAGCTCGGCGCGCTGCTCGGCAAT
>JASFKW010000260.1:0-3324 GCA_050118435.1 Gammaproteobacteria bacterium
CAGTACAAAGCAGAACATGACAAAGAGGCAAACGAATGCGCCCAGGCCAAACAGCAACTACTCGATGCACAAACAGAAGAGGCGATAAAAGCCGCTCAGATGAAGATGAACATCCTGTGTCAGGATTGATTATCCAAGTCGGTCTAGTAAATCAAAAAGGCTTGTTCTAACGCAGTTTTTATCGTGACTCTATGTCGCTTTTTGCGCATTACGGTCGTAATACCTGCCGGTTGGAAATGTCCGGTTTCGGAAAAAACGGACATAACGCGCCGGCCTAGGCTTGTCTCAAAAGTACTGAGGTCGGACATTAAGTAATGGCTTATATGTCCTGTCAGACGGGAAATGCCCGCCTATCGGCTGGCACGTGACGGATTATTGTCTAGACTGAGTTAAGAAGTCCGGACGTCCACTTGCAGCGGCATATAGAAAAATACTAACCAGATATCTGACCGGGACGGCCAGGATGAAATTGTCCTACACACTGGTCGGTATCTTTGCCTGACTCGCGTTGAGCAGCACACTTACCGCGACACGTGTTCCTCAGCGTCCACCCGCGGATCTTGCAGGCGGGGATTCCGCTGAAGATAGTACAAGGGGGGCATAATGGAACAAACGCGATTTTTTGCCTGTGGCAGTCGTATCCTTGCCGCCGTGGCAGTCCTGATCCTTGGGGCATTCCTTGCTCCGGCGTGGGCCATTATCGATGCCGACTACGAGGATACAATCCCACCGTACGACTATCCATTCGTGGTTTTCGTGCTGACCAGCGGCGACTGTACCGGAACCCTAGTCACCCCGAATCACGTGCTGACAGCTGCACATTGTACCGACGTAGGCATCCCGTCTTCTGTCTCCTTCGTTGCTCGGGACAGTGACAAAAACCCCGACAACACGTTCGACGTCGCAAACTGTTATACACACCCCACTTACAATCGACGCAACGCGACCCACGCCAAGCCAGAGTTCAGGGATACGGATCTCGGAGACCGTTGTGGGGTTATGAGGGAAACCACGGAGTTGTTCCCGACCGTGGATTTCGCACTGCTGCAGCTTGAGCGTCCTGTTCCCCACGAAATTTATAATGCGGCTCGAGCGGATGCAGGAGAGATTTTCACGATGCCTGTTTCGATCGCAACGACACTTCCTGATCCCGGCGAGACATTCAACGCGATCGCGGTCGGCTATGGCAGAACATACAGAACCGGCCTTTACAGTGCGGGACATGGTGTCCCCGATGGCGGCATCCGGCGGATCAAGCACCTCTCGTTGACAATGAGAAGCGGAACGATCTCGGCGACGGGCACTCTGGGCCATGGTGATTCCGGGGGGCCGTTGTTCATCAACCGCGGCGGCGGCAACATTGAGATTGTCGGCGTAGCCTCGAGCGAGGACGATTGGGCGATCCTGTCCGACGAGTTTGCCCGGTCCTGGCTTGAGTCGCGTATCGACGGGAATGGAGACGGTCGTCCTGACACGTTCTGTGTGCGCGGCACACACGGCGTTGACCCGACAGCCGACGCGGCCAACGACGCGGACGGCGATGGCTATCTTGACGGCTTCGACAGTTGCCCTGAGACCTACAACCCCTGTCAGGTGAGAACGGATGTCGATGGCGACGGCGCTGACGACGACTGCGACGCCTGTCCGAACGAGCTCTCTGTTTCAGAGGAAAGAGGCAGTCCGGGACTTCCTGACGAGGACGGGGATGGCCTCACGGACGCTTGTGATTGCCATCCGGGAATAGCTGATGGACGAAGAGACTCCGACCACGACTTCATCCGCAACGCCTGCGACAACTGCGTGAATGAGGAGAACACGGCCCAGGAGAATTCCGATACGGACATGCTCGGCAATGCCTGCGATGGCTGCCCCGATATTTATTCCACCAGCGCTGATTCTGATCACGACGGCGTTCCGGATGCTTGCGACAACTGCGGGGAACCGAATCCCCTGCAAGAGAACTGCAATCTCGACGTCGAACGTGCGATGTGGCGGTCGGCCTGTTGGCCCGACCCGATGGGAGAGCCGGTCTGCCCTGTCAAAGACTTCCTGGCGGGCGATGTCTGCGACGACACGCCCTGCGGATCGACACGTGTGAGCTCGGAGTACCTGAGGTTGCACGAGGAGAATGTACAGAACGCGGTACGTGTCGATGCCCGGTCCCGTGAAACTCGTGAAGGGAGAACGGGACTCCGATTCTGTCGATGCAGTGCCGCGTCACGGGATTCGGTAGAGGTTCGACAGATCTGCCTGATGGAGGAAGTATTGCCTGGCGATCCGGATGGACCGCCAATGACCATCGGGGGCTGTGATCCCCTCGATCTGGATGCCTATGACGCCTCTGAGGAGCCGCGTAACTGGCGCTGGACCACCCTGTCGCTAGCCACAGACCCGAGCTTTCCGAACGGAGACCACGGTGCACCGATCCTGAATGGCGAGGAGGATCTGACCTACGAGCCAGTGATCGCGGGCGCTTCGTTCATGACTGATCTTTGGGCCGATTGGCAACTGCGCGACCGGGATGTCCCGCGGTGGCGTGCCTCCTTCGGGGAGACGATCCCGGAGAGTCCCGGCGCGAGGCTGCCCGGTGTCTTGTGGACCCACACGCCAGGCCCTCCGACCGGAGGGGACGCGACCGACTGGGAGCGAACCCTGGCTAGCCACCTCTGGTCGGGACGAACCCGGATCGGGAGCGCACCGATCTTGCCCAACGTGCCCCTGGCTCCCTGTTGGCGCTCGGTCGGCCCGCTGCTGGTGGAAGGGGAGTTCGGTTCTTTCCCGACACCGTGGTTGGGGATACTCAGCCCGACATGTGCACCGATCCCCGACCTGGTGGGAGCGGTCCGAGTCGGTCCGGACACGTTCGTTTCCCAACCTGCTTTCGACCCATCCTGGTTGCCGGCTATTGCGCAGCCGGATCTGCGCTGGGTCGCCGCCGCAGAGCCAGGCGGCTGGCTACCTCCTGAGGACCTGCGCTACGTTGCGGTGCGCCCAACGGATCTGTCGTTGCGTGAGCTACTTGTAGAGAAGGACGGTGACCTTCTGGAGCTTATCTATGTGCCCTGTCAGGGTAAGGAGTGCTACACGATCGAGCCCGTCGCCCAGGAGAGCCCGAGTGATGCAAACACCTTCAGACCTGATCCGGATAGCCTGCTCATTCTCTCGGCGCAACGGCATACGCTGTGGGCCATTCAAACGTCCCCCGATCCGATTCTGTCCTCGCGTATCTTCGTGATGGATCTCGAGGATGGGCGCTGGGGAGCCCTGGTCGAGCATGGGGCGGTGCTGGGTCGGGTACTCGCTGCAACGTATTCGCCGGTAGAT
>JASFKW010000261.1:0-3267 GCA_050118435.1 Gammaproteobacteria bacterium
GGCTGTGGCCCGCCACTTTTACATCTTCGGCGACTATCCTCATAAAGGAACAGGATATCCCTCCGGAACTAGTCCGATCAACAGTAACCAGTTATGCATCGCAGCGAATCCAGGCCATAAGCCAACGCGTAATGGCGAGGCCAAATCTCCTGGAAATCATCGACAAATATGACCTCTACACCGATGAGCGCAAGCGCCTTACGACAGAAGAGATAGTCGAAGAAATGCGGGAAAACATTTCCCTCGATATGATCGACGCGCAGGTGGTTGATCCCCGCTCCGGTCGTCCTACTGCTGCAACCATCGCATTTCGCCTTAGCTTCTCGGGCGAACATCCCGGCCAGGTGCAGAAGGTCGCCAACGAACTCATGAGCCTGTATCTGAAAGAAAACCTTAAGGAGCGCTCACAACAGGCCAGCGAAACGCTGACATTTCTAAGCGAGGAGGCCGATCGCCTGAGGGTTGAGATAGCCAAATCAGAAGAAAAGCTGGCGGCCTTCAAAGAGGAACACGCCGACGCTTTACCGGGCATGGCAGACCTTAATTTCAAAGTAGTGGAGCGCACCGAAGACGAAATCAGCGAAATCGATAACCAGATCCGTTCTTTGGAAGAAACGAGGAGCCACCTCAGCAGTCAGCTGGCGCAGACGCCCGCCTACGGCGATGACCGGGGTGACAACATAATGCTTGATCCAGCTGCACGGCTGCAGGCCATGCGGACCGAGTACCTCCGATTGATTGCCCGGTACTCCGAGGACCACCCTGACGTCGTCCGGACCAGGCGTGAAATCAAAGCGCTGGAGCAGGAAACAGGGCTGACAGCCAGCTCCTCGGCTTTACAGAGTGAGAAGCTGGAGGAATTGCGCCGTGAATTAGCAACGTTGCGCAATAAATACTCAAGCGACCACCCTGACGTCGCACGACTTCAGCAACAGGTCAATACTCTGGAATCCTCGATTACTTCGACGCCAAAACCAGCGCCATCAGTAACTCCCACACCGACCAATCCAGCGTATACGCAGTTGCAGTCCCGGACCGAAGCCATAGGCGTAACGATCAAGTCGCTGCAGCGGAAGCGCGGGGCTCTGGAAGGGAAACTCACAGACTACGAACGTCGGCTAGCGGAAGCCCCGCAACGCGAATGGGAGTTCCGAACACTGGCTCGGGAGCTACGGAACGCGACGCAGAAGTATCAGGAGCTCCGGGCTAAGGAAATGCAGGCGCGACTCGCCCAGGAGCTCGAAAAGGACAGCAAGGGCGAACGCTTCGAAATCGTCGAACCGCCCATCCGGCCCGAGGAGCCCGTCAGCCCCAACCGCCCGGCCATCCTCTTCCTCAGCCTGGTGCTGGCACTGGGTTCCGGCATCGGTTTCGCCGCGGTTGCGGAGAGCATGGACGACTCAGTTCACGGCAGCAAATCGATTGCCTCGACGCTGGGTGCGGCGCCCCTGGCCGCGATCCCCTATTTCGAAAACGAAACCGAGATGTCAAAGCGCAAGCGTCGCTTGGCGACCCGGGCCGCCGCCGCCGTCGGGGCAGTTGTTCTGGTGATCGTAGCGCTGCACGTGTTCTGGACGCCCTTGGATGTACTCTGGTACAAGGCGCTCCGAAAGGCGGATGTGGTTATAAACACCTGAGATTCTGGTAACGTACAGGTTTTCGCACCTATGGAACGCATCAAGCAGGCTCTTGAGCGCGCCCGCGCAGAGCGGCAGGGACAGGCCGCCCCGGCGCCGGTCGCTATCGATAACGCGGCGGCGGCTATTGCGCCTGCCACCGCCCCTGCTACCCAGGACATCCAGTATTCCCAGACCCGCCAGATCGAGGTCTCGGATGAAACCCTGAGGAACAACCGCGTGGTAACCGGTTTCGAACCCAACGCCTTCACGGATGCCTACAAGATCCTGCGCACCCAGGTGCTCCAGCGTCTGAACGAAAACGGCTGGAACGTGCTGGCCATCACCAGCCCGGGTCAGAACGAGGGCAAGACGCTGACGGCGCTCAATCTGGCCGCCAGCCTGGCCATGGAGGTCGACTACACGGTGCTGCTGGTGGACGCGAACCTGCGTCACCCGAGCCTGCACGCCCATCTTGGCATCCCAGGCGAGCCGGGCCTGAGCGACTACCTCCTCGACGACACACCCCTGAATGAGCTCCTGGTCCATCCTCAGGGTATGGACCACCTCACGGTGCTCCCCGGAGGCAGACCGCTGCACAAAAACTCGGCGGAGATGCTCAATTCGCCGAAGATGAGCCGGCTGGTCGAGGAGATGAAGAATCGCTACGCCAGCCGCATTGTGGTCTTCGACCTGCCGCCGGTCTTGAGCGCCGCCGACGCCATGGCCTTCGCGCCCTATGTGGACGCGACCCTGCTGGTGATCGAGGAGGGCAAGACCAAACGCAAGGAAGTCACGCATGCGCTGGATCTGCTCGCCAGCACCAATGTTCTGGGGACGGTACTGAACAAGACGGGCCGCAGCTGACCGGCGTCTGTATGTACGAAAGCTTCTACGGCTTCCGAGAAAAACCCTTCTCCCTGCTGCCGGACTCCGGCTTCCTGTACCTGAGCAGCAAGCACCGCATGGCGCTCACCCTGCTCGAGTACGGCCTGATGAATCAGGCCGGGTTCACGGTTATCAGCGGCGATATCGGCACCGGCAAAACCACACTCATCCGCGAGCTCCTGAATCAGATCGATCCCCAGATCAAGGTGGGGCTCATATCCAACACCCACCGGACCTTCGGCGACCTCATGCAGTGGATCGCGCTCGCCTTCGACCTCCCGCACCAGGGCAAGGACAAGGTCACGCTGTACCGCGATTTCATGGAGTTCATCATCCGGCAATACGGCCAGGGCCGGCGCACGGTGCTGATTGTCGACGAGGCCCAGAACATGTCTCCCGAGACATTGGAAGAGCTGCGCATGCTCTCCAACGTCAACGCGGACAAGGACCAGGTGCTGCAGATCATTCTGGTCGGACAGCGGGAGCTGCGCGCCACGCTGCGGCGTCCGGACCTGATCCAGTTCGCGCAGCGCATCGGCGTGGATTACCACCTGGAGCCGCTCAACGAGGAAGAGACCCGCGACTACATCCGCCACCGCTGCCGTACGGCGGGAGGCGCGCCGGATCTGTTCACCGATCAGGCCTGCCAGCAGATCCACGCCGCGACCGGCGGAGTCCCGCGGCTGATCAACATGCTCTGCGATACGGCTCTGGTATACGGCTATGCCGAGCAGCGCGAGAAGATCGACGCGGCGCTGGTCAA
>JASFKW010000262.1:0-3256 GCA_050118435.1 Gammaproteobacteria bacterium
ACAGATGAGCGCCCTGCGCTGGCTCGAGGCGGGCGCCACCGGAAGCTACGGCACCGTGGTGGAGCCCTGCAATGTGAGGGGCAAGTTTCCCGACCCCGGTGTGCTGATGGAAAGCTACACGTCAGGGCGCACCCTCCTGGAGGCCTACTGGCAGAGCGTTCAGCAGCCCGGCGAGGGCATCTTCATCGGCGAGCCGCTGGCCGCACCCTGGGACGGCTACGACCTGCAGCGCGAAGACGACCATCTGCTGCTGAACACCCGCGTCCTTCGCCCCGGCGCCTACGCGATCTCCTGGTCCCGACAGCCGGTGGGTCCCTATCGGCCGTTACCCGACGTCCTCAGGGTGGATCAACACCAGCGACGCTTCACCCTGCCGCTGGTCGAAGGTGCCCGTTACCTGCGGCTGCAACGCCGTTAGCGTCCGGCGACCTCCGCACGCAACGCGGCCAGCCTGCGCATCCTGAATTAGAAACATCATCCCATGACCAGGCGTTTGCCCGTCACCGCGAAACAAGGTAGGTTGGGCTGAGCAACGCGAAGCCCAACGCGATCTGCGAAACAAGGTAGATTAAGCTGAGCAACGCGAAGCCCAACGGGATCGTTTCCCGAATCGACCAATTGCCAATGCGACTCAGGATACTCGGCCGTAGCCCCGAACCAGCGCCAACGACAGTCAGCGGTCACTGCCCGTCGCAACGATCAAGCCATCAACGTCGAGGAGTATTCACATGAAAAGCCGTTCTGTACCGGCTCTGCTGCTCCTGCTCGCTGCCGCCGCCTGGCCACTCGCTGGTGTCCCCGATGAGGCCAGCCACCGGCAGGCAGTCGAAAGACTCTTCGAGCTCACCGACATGCAGCAGAAGATCGCGGAAAGCGTCGACAACGTGATGCTCATGCAGCTGAGCCAGAATCCGGCGCTGCGGGAACATCAGGATGTGGTGCACGCCTTCCTGGAGAAGACCATCGGCTGGGAAGGTCTCGAGGATGACCTCACGCAGATGTATCTGGAAACCTTCACGGAGGAAGAAATCAACGAGATAAACGCCTTCTATGCCTCGCCCACCGGCCGCAAGCTGATCAGGCAGCTCCCCGAGCTGGTGGAAAGGCGCAACCGCCTCGCCATGCAGCGCCTGCAGAAAAACATCGGGGAATTACAGCAGATGATCCAGCAACAGAGCGGGCAGAAGCCTCAGTGACAACTTCTGCGGCGTCAGATCGAGACCGGCTAAGAAGTCAATCGAGACGCTGGTGCGTCGTCAGTTCTCCGCTGCCCCGCCCGGTCTCACGCAATCCGGCACATGGAACTCAGCATCCAGGCTGTAGCGCTCGTCGATCACCCCGTCACAGTTGCTGTCACGAACGACGTAGTTCTTGTGGATGTCGCTGTCGTCGTCGCCCTGGGTGTCGAGACTCCAGGCCCAGGCGATGTCATTGGTCGTCATGCTGAAAGCGGAATTGCCCGCGTCATCGACGTAGCGGCGCACGTGCGTCTCGTTGACGCCGTCCCCGTCGCCATCGTCGTCGTATTCATTCTCCAGCGTGAAGCCCTCCAGATCGGGCGCGAAAAACACGCCTTTTTGCACCGCGCCTGGGCTTGCCGGAGCCTCGGCAACGGCGGCCTGTGCCGGCGCAGGTTCAGCATTTTCACCCGCGGGCTCAGCCGACGAATCCTCCGGCTGTTGGTCACAAGCACCGAGCAGCGGGCTCAGGCTCAGTATAACCAGCAAGGGCAGCGACAAGCCGGAGCCGCCCCGACGTTTGCTACGACGCGCCATGAATGGAATCATCAAGGTAATTCGCCCCCAGACATTAAGGCAGCTTTGATATCAGGGCGCCCAGCCGGTGCGCACCTGAAATCCGCCCTGACGCCAGCCCATCAAGCCACCCTCCAGATGAAACACGTCGGGGATGTCATGCTCGATCAGGGTCTGCTCGGCGAGCCGCGTCCGCCTTCCATTGATGCAGTACAGGACAACGCCGTTGGCATCGCTCAGTTTGTCGATATCTCTATCGAGCTTCGTGTGCGGAATATTGATCGCGCCGGGAACGTGACCGGACCTGTACTCGCCCACGTCACGAACGTCGATCACCAGAAGCGGGGCCTCACGGTCCTGCCGGTCGTGCAGCTCCTGCGCGGTGATCGCCGGGGTCTGAAAGTCTGACGCCGACACTGGCGCCGCAAAGAGTGCCAGCAGAAAAATCTGCACGGCGATGCCGGTCCTCCTAACTACCCATTTAAACTGGCAAAACCGCATATGATCGAGAAGACTCTGACGCCAAGACCTGCAGCCTGAAAAGGGCCTGTGACAAACAAGTATAACTTAGTTTGTCACCGACCCCCTCCTGGTTCAGCCGCCGGTGACAGCGAATGCGGTGGCAGACATCAGCGTGAAGCCCATACCAACCAGCATCAGAAGCGCCAGAGTGAGCAGACTTTTCCTAATTTCATGCGCGTTCGGCTTCTTTACAGGCTCAGACTCCCGTTCCAGATGCATGGCCAATCTCCTCTTCATCCGCTTGACCCGCGCCGCCTGACTCCGCACAAGACCGGATCAGCTTTCCATACGTCCCCAGCGCGCCGGCTTCATAATCATGGTCTACGGCTTGCTGCTTGATTCGTTACCCAAGCGGACCGCCGTCAAAGTTCGGTTATTCCGGACAGACAGCTCGCCCGTGCCGGTTTAGACAAAACTACCAGAGCTGCAGTCAAGCACCGCGACCCTTCGTGCATTCTCAGGGATTGAGAAACTTCTGCAGCTCCTTGACGTGCTCCTGGGTCGCCGATCCGGGCTCTTTGCTCTGCGCCGCCAGGGTCTTGACCATGTCCGCTTCCTGCTGCGCCAGGCGGATGAGCACGTCTTCGTAGACCTGTACCGGGAAGTCGTTCTTTCTCAGCCCGACGACGTAGTCGTCCAGCTTGTCGTGGATGTACCTGCGCCGCACCTGCTTGCGGGTGGCCGGTTCATCGAGATGAGTGTACTGGGCGTCGCGCATATCCTGCACGCTGATCAGGTGCCACAGGCCGCCGGCCTCCACCGGCCCACCAATCTCGCCCGGCTGCAGGGCGAAGATCACCTCGTCGAGTTGCGGTTTGGTCTTGCCCTTGGCGATCCAGCCCAGCTCACCGAGGTTCTGCTTCGCGTCCGGCGCCACCGAATGGTCGGCGGCAGCCCGGTACATGGTCAGTTCGCCAGCCTCGATTTTTCCCTTGATGGACTCGGCTTCTTCCTCGGTCTCCACCATGACCATCTGCACC
>JASFKW010000263.1:0-3233 GCA_050118435.1 Gammaproteobacteria bacterium
CAGCTTCTCAATCAAACGCTGCCGTCCTCAGTTATACGGCCGCGATGACGATACTCGTCCCGTCTCTCACCGTGGTCAGGCAACCTGCGGACTTCCAGCCTGCTCGATGAGCGTTATTTCTTCCGTCATTGTAAGGATAAAGTTATCCATATCAACGAAGTTAGGCATGTCGTCAATCACCGCCTTGGCCTGGGGCGATTCGAGCGCCGCTTTGCCGGCTTCCAAATCGTCGAACCACCATTCTGCGATGCCATCGTACTGGGGCTCCTCAGCGCTAAGTTGCTCGATGACGGGGCTGATAACCAAGCCACGGAGACCGGGCAACTCACGGACCATCGGCACACACACGTCCCTCCACTGTCGCATAAACTCATCGCGGCTCAGCCCCTTTTTCCTGGGAAACAAAAGCACGAACTTGATCATGTCACAACCTCCTTTCACTAGGCCGCATGTAAGAAAAAAACGTTCATCGCCGCCGCCCAGATGAACAACCGCCACAATTCGACCTTCGTCCGCACGTATCGGGATCGTTCGCTGAAATGCGGGGCGGCCTGATCATGACGCCAAGAAGTCTAGTTCCTATTTCCAGGAATGATAATTGAGGCTACTAATACCGTCCCGTCCGAGCCACAAATCTATTAATAGTTGCGGCGGTCACTTTCACGGGCTTTGGCCTCAAGAGATAAAATCCGAAGATCGCGTGTGGCTTGACACTGCTCATGCACTGAGCAAATTGGCTCCCGCTCCCTCGATTGACAAGGTTCGGGCAACGGACGACTACCCTTCCGGATGAAACCGCCCTCAGGGGTCGGTGCGTGAATGGCGGATGGTGAATGCGTGTCGGCAGGCTCTACAGGGCTTGATGGTACCGCGCGACCTCGCGGAGCCACCGTGTGCCTGAGCAAAAAAACGGAGCTCGCGAGGAGCTCCGCACATCGGAGGAGGAGTGCTGTCTGGGGGCGTCAGACGCCGCCCTGGATCAGGGCCGGGCTGGCCGCCGAGACCGACAGGGTCTCGAAGCTGTTGACAATGGTGCCCGAGTTGCCGGCGCCGTTGTGGACATTGAATATCGTCGGGTTCTGGTTGATCACGTTGTAGTCGTAATCGATGTAGTTGTTGGTGACGTTGTAGATGCTGGTCTGGTTGTAACTGCCGCCCGGCGGGACGCTGCCGAGGGCTGACTGCTTGCGGCGGGCGACCGTCCAGCCCAGGCTGAAGCCGCCGCAGATCTTCAATACCGCCGCCTGGTCCAGTTCCCTGCTTTCTGCCAGGTCATTGATAACGAGTGTGCTCATGATGCTGGTCTCCGTCATTTGTCAGTCAGGCGCTGTGTCGAGCGTTTGGTGGCCTTGAGTCGCTATGCGGTGGATGCCGGGGAGATTGCAGGGGGCGTGCCAGAAGCTTCGATTGCGCTCGCAGTGTGTCGCAACCTATTGTTAATAGTAGAGAAAGGTTCGAGTTGCCAGAACTGGTTCGCACCGGATTCTTGCGTCGAGGGCGAAAATTGTGGGTCCTAATCCAACGATTGGTCAGCCGGCAGTCTGTTGCACGGTAACACGCGCCCAGCGGTGCTGGGCTGATGAGCTGTCCCGCTTTCCCCGGGGGCGCCGGGCCGTCCGGGGCGTCACCGATGCCCTCACGCAGATGCTCCACGAACATGGCACAGGCCCGGTGAATCGCCTCAGGTTCACCGCAGATCTATTTCCTGGCTGGCGAAGGGACCAAATCGCGATCTAGACCTGCCGGCCCCATAACGAAGTGTCTTGCAGGCCGTACCAATGCTTCGGGAGCTCGACACCCGGCGGCTCTGTTTGGTGGAAAACCGGCGCTCCACCCAAGAGACAGGTATGAGGACGGTGACCAATATCGTATACAGTACCTTTATCCACAACGAAATCATTGTGCAAGACAGCCAGGACGTGCGCGCCGGTCGACGAGATGCTGCCGAACGCCCGGGAACCAGCCGCTCAGAAGGTTTTGACAATTTTCACCGAAAATTCCCAGTCCTTCGTCGTGTCGTCGTCATAGACGGCGAAGATATCCAAGCCCTTGCGCGGGCGGTGACCGTAGGCGAGGCGGTAAAATTTGACATCGTCCGTGTAGATATACCGGCCGGCCAGCGAGTGCTCTGGCGTTATGGACCATGAGCTCACGAGGATCACCTGGTCATTGGTGCCAAAGCTGTCGACTCTTTCAGCCGTAAGCTCGAGGTACAGGGGCTTCACCGGGCGCCACCAGCCGTAGGCCGTATAGTAGTTGTACGGGCCGCCCCCCAGGTCCCCCCACTCGTATCCAAGGCCCCCCGAATATCGGGTGCTTCGTGTATTGAAATCGGTGTACAGGCTGTAATATCGGTCATCGTTGGTTTCTGACTGAAAAACGCCGCGAGTATCACTGACAGGGCGGTAGGGGCCGACCTCCGCGTATGCACTGACGCGAATATCGACATTGAATTCGACGCTGCCCGAGACAAAAGTTTTCCGCCGTTGCGTCCTGTCCTCGTTTGTTTCCCTGTAGATTTCACCAATTGACGCCTCTACCACGTGCCACAGGGGATGTGACATTTCCCGATAATAACCGGTGGCAAGAGACGCGCCTTTGGTTCCCGGTAAATCACTGTCAAGAAGCGCGTCTGCCGGAAAGTAGTCTGTATCGTACTTATCAGCCTTCGCGCTTACGTATACATAATCCCATTGCCAGCCAAGTGAGCCCTGAAAATGGCCGCCGGTACCTCGTGGAACCGAGGCGTCGGATACGTCTGTGGTCTCGGTCACCGCCGCATCGAAGGCGTAGTTCAGGCCGAATCGCTGGCGACCACCAAGCTGAGCGAGAGCGAAGAGGTTGTTGAAATCCTCTCGCCTGCTTCCGATCACGGCCGTGCTTGCTGAATTCGTCGCATCGATCTCATAGAGCGCCCTGCCCACGAAATCATAACGATCATCAGGTGCCTCCGTCATCAACAGACCAAACTGAGTTTTTCCCATGCGCCCAAAGCTTTTCGCTCCCACATTGAAATCCGGCACGCTGTTGGAATAAAAGTACTGGTTTTGGGAGCCAAAATAGCCTGCGCCTTCGACGAAGAAGGGCCGATTGTCAGCGACCGCCTTTTCGGAATAGGAGAAGCTGATATCTGTCACGGCGTCTTCGACCTGACTGAAGTCGGGGTTCAAAGCAAGCAGGCCGGTCAGATCCCGGCGCGGCTGGTAGCGCATATCCACACCACCTGTCACCAA
>JASFKW010000264.1:0-3206 GCA_050118435.1 Gammaproteobacteria bacterium
CGCGAACGCCGTGTAGCCAGTCTACACAAGCGAGCGGCAACGCCGCATTGCGGGAAAATGGCCCCGTCCTTTCGGGTTGCGCCCCAAATGCGGTCAGGCCACGTTGCTCGTCGTTCATTTGGAATCACCAAAGTTCACTCCTCCTGCCTTGCCTGACCGCATTTGGGGCAGCAACGCGGCGATCTGGTAAGTGTTAACAGGCCCTAACCTCGTCAGCAAAAAGCCGGGGCGCCCCGGGGCGCGTCCCTGCGTCGAATTTCCGTCCATCGAAGAACTTAGAAGCATCAGCCGTGCCAGTTGTCCCCCCACCGGAGCCTGACAGGAGGCGTCCGGCGCCGGGGGACGCGCCGGGACAGGTTTGATAAAAGTACGAAAATCATTAAGGTTTAGCCCGCACACCGACCCGGCGAGCCGCCGGCGATTACACCAACCAGGGGACGTGGAATGGAGAGTTACCAAGCGGGCAGCGATGTCCTGTTTATTTTGCTGGGCGCCGTCATGGTATTGGCCATGCATTGCGGATTTGCATTTCTGGAAGTGGGTACGGTGCGCGCCAAGAATCAGGTCAACGCGCTGGTCAAGATCATCGCTGATTTCGCCATGTCCACCATTGCGTACTTTTTCATCGGCTTCAGCATCGCCTACGGCGTGGATTTCTTTTCCGGCGCCGAGGCGCTGAGTGACAGGCACGGCTATGAGCTGGTCAAATTCTTCTTTCTGCTGACCTTTGCTGCGGCCATCCCCGCGATCGTCTCCGGCGGCATCGCCGAGCGCGCGCGCTTCAATCCACAGCTGATCGCCACCTTTTTTCTGGTGGCCGGGGTTTACCCGCTGTTTGAGGGCATCACCTGGAACGGCAACCTCGGTGTACAGGACTGGATCACTGCGACCTTTGGTGTCGCGTTCCACGATTTTGCCGGCTCGGTGGTGGTGCACGCCATGGGCGGCTGGATCGCGCTGGTCGCCGTGCTGCTGCTGGGGTCCCGTCACGGCCGCTACAAGAAAGGCGGTGAGATGACGGCCCATCCGCCCTCCAGCATCCCCTTTCTGGCGCTCGGGGCCTGGGTCTTGTCGGTCGGCTGGTTCGGCTTCAACGTCATGTCGGCACAGACCATCGATGCGGTGAGCGGACTGGTGGCTGCCAATTCGCTGATGGCGATGGTCGGCGGCATACTGGCGGCGCTGCTCGCCGGCAGGAATGATCCCGGTTTCGTGCACAACGGTCCCCTGGCCGGTCTGGTTGCCGTGTGCGCCGGATCGGACGTGATGCATCCCCTGGGTGCCCTGGTCACGGGCGCTATCGCCGGCGCCATGTTCGTATGGCTGTTCACTCTGACCCAGAACCGTTGGAAGATCGACGATGTCCTGGGCGTTTGGCCGCTCCACGGGCTGTGCGGCGCCTGGGGCGGTATCGCCTGCGGTATCTTCGGGTCCGCGGCGCTCGGCGGCCTGGGCGGGGTGTCTTTCGGCGCGCAGCTGGCGGGCACCCTGCTCGGCGTTGTCATTGCGCTGCTCGGCGGACTGCTGGTCTATGGCATCCTCAAGATGCTGATCGGCCTGCGTCTCAGCGAGGAGGAGGAATTCCAGGGCGCCGACCTGAGCATCCACCGGATTGCCGCGAGCCCCGAGTACGATCGCGTACTCTCCGAATAAGCCCGCCGTTGCGCCGGCGCGCGGGCAGGGCGATCCCGGCTCCCTCGCGCCGCCGTCGCTCGCGGTTGACTGCCGGCGACCGCTGGCCTAAAGTCGCCTGCCATCCACCAGGTGCTCTCCGCGCCTTCAGCGCGAGAGTGAAACGGGAAGCCGGTGTGCTGCGATCGAAGCAGCAAAAGCCGGCGCTGCCCCCGCAACGGTAGGTGAGTCAAAGCAGGTCAGCACACCACTGCGCACGTCGCGCGGGAAGGTGACCTGCAGGCGCAAGCCACTCACGAGCCCGGAGACCGGCCTGGTGGGATAACGACCTGTCGCGTGGGGCGAAACGGTGTCGGTTGTCAGTATCGCTGGCGCATTGACCAGCCCTGCTCCTGCAAGCCTGCTCCACCCGGCGGACACAAGTCATTCTGCACCTGCGGTGCAGCGGGTCCCGGAGCAGGCATGCCATCGAAACTTCACTACTCGGCTTCAATTCCTCTGTCTATCTTGGTTGCGGCCGTCGCGGTGCCCGCCTCGGGCGACGATGCGATGACCGCCGACCAGGTGATCGTCACCGCGACACGAATTCCCACGGTGGGCGAGCAGCTCGGCAGCTCGGTGACGGTGATCACGGCCGAGGAGATCGCCAGGCGCCAGTACCGCAGCCTGGCCGAGGCGCTGCGCTCGGTGCCCGGGCTGCGAGTGGTCCGGTTGGGCGGGCCGGGCCAGCAGACCTCGGTGTTCATCCGCGGCGCCAGCTCGTCCCACACCCTGCTGCTCATCGACGGCAGCAACGCTGCCGATCCCAGCAACCCCTCCGGGGCCGTCGATTTCTCCAATCTGCCGGTCGATAACGTGGAGCGCATCGAGATCATCCGCGGGCCGCAAAGTACCCTCTACGGCTCCCAGGCCATCGGAGGTGTGATCAACGTGATCACCCGCAAAGGCGAGGGTCCACCGAGCGCCAGCGTTGCCCTGGAAGGCGGCAGCAACAGTACCGCGAACCAGTATCTGACGGCGCAGGGCGCCACGCCGAGAAACGACTACTCTATGAGTCTTACCCATCTCAAGACCCATGGGGATTCGGTGACACCGGAGCGTCTTCGTGAGGGCAAGCCGGAAGAGGCTGACCGGTACCGCAATTACAGCGCCTCGGGGCGCTTCGGCACGCGCCTCACGGACGTGCTGGAAGTCAATCTGTTCGGACGCTACATCGACAGCAGGACGGATATCGACCCGGAGGTGGGACCTTTCGATCCCCCCAGCTTCGCCTTCAATACCGCCGAGGATCCCGACGCCGTGCTTCGCAACGAGGAATACCTGCTGCGGGGCGACACTCGGCTCTCCCTGCTGGAGGGTTTGTGGGAGACGCTGCTCGCCGTCTCCTACACCCATTACGACCGGCGTACCGACAACGACCGCCAGGACCCCGCGCAGACCCTGGAGCAGGTCCACTATCTGGGCGATACTCTGGAGTTAAGCTTCGAGAACGACCTCTACCTGTCAGAGGTACACACGCTGTCCGCGGGTCTCGGTACGCGGAAGGACACGCTCGACGCGAGCGGTTTTCGTGA
>JASFKW010000265.1:0-3117 GCA_050118435.1 Gammaproteobacteria bacterium
TGAGGTAGAATGGCTACCCCGGCGGGCAAGCGCCTTGCAGCTGACCGCTTCTCGCCTTGCTGAATCCGTAAATATCACCTTGAAGGACTACTAGGCCTCATATCGGGGTCGGTTGCTTGACGTCCAGCCCCGCAGGTCGTAAATGCGATCATCGGATATAACGTCGTACCCTGTGAAGTCCAGCGGCTCGATTGAATCAACTTCGTGAAATTCGATCGGTGCAATCGTGTATGGCTGGTTACTCTTCAGCAGGTGGAGCACATCGCCGTACAGGGGGCTTGATTTTGCAATTGCCGACAACACCTGCTGTTGCTGAATTGCTGTCTTACGTGTTTGATACAGAGAAGTCGGCACGGCAAACAGTGTCAGGACAATCAGTGGCAACCAGACGTAGGTGGGCCAGTCGCGCGCGCTGAACAACGTGGTCAGAAGTCTTCGGACAGACGAGCGCTGGAGCTTGCGCGCCACAGGGAGCACTCCGGATGGATCACTGAACGACGGGGTCGAGGAATTTTCCTTTGCTTCGCGGCAAGCAAATGGATCCCACGGTGGACCGACCGGAATATCGCCGTCCAGAAGTTGTGGGGTCTCCTGCACAACCTGGCGCGCCACGCAGTAGCCGTGTTGGACCAACGCCGAGATTTCGAGCTGCGAGAAGCGGTCCAGATCGGTGCGGATCAGCGCGACCTGCCGCTGGATATCCGGATGGATCGCCTTCGGGTCCTGCGCCGGCTCGACGATGCGGGTGATCGGGAAGAAAACGGCACCGGATGTATCCGCAAACGCTTCCAGCTCCAGTTGATTGACCCTGTCCATCAAGATGTCCGTGGAGCGAAGCGCCGTCCGCAGCACACCCCCGGCCCGGCTGTCGGACGTGACCTTGAAAGTGGCGCCTGCGTCACTGACGAAGACCCGTTCGAGCCGGTTGGATGCCATCGACTCAGGTTGTGAGTTTAATTCTTCAGGCAGCAAGTCGAGTCCGTGCAGATACCGGAACATCCTCAGGCCGAGGTTGTCGTAAATGCCGCCATCCGAGAACGCGTGCCGGGAAAATTCCCCTTCGGTTGCGCCTGCATCCTTACTTGACAACTCCAGTGGCGGAAAGAAGCCCGGAAAGGCCGAGGATGCGGCGACGGCCATCGGGACGGTCGCCAGCCCTGTCTGAACGGTCTGCACCTCCCTGGAACTGCCGGGCCCGGAACGACGCTGCAGGATCAGTCCTTCGCGGCAAAAAGCGCACAATGAGCCTTCACTCAGATTTGTCGCCAGAATATAAAGGTGGGGTGATTCCGGGAGCAGCCGCAGCGCCGTGTCGCCGTAAAGGAATTCTTCGTAATGCCGTTCCAGAAGTCCTGCCCGGGTATATTGTCTAGCCGTCCCCTGGAGTGACAATCGGTGCAGGCCATTGACGATCGCCAGAAGGGGAAATCGCCGGAGGATCCGGTTGCGAACGTCGACGCGCACCAAGCGTATCAGTTCGTCGGAAACCTGCTGGAATCCCTCTGCGGGACCACAGTAGCGGTCCCAATTCAATGCCATATGGGCGCCGATGATGCTTCCACCCGAAACGGACGTGATTCTCGAGATTCTCCAGAGTAAGCCGGCGTCTCTTAAAAACCGAACGACGCCCAGGTGATAGAGCGCCGCGCGAAAGCCTCCGCCGGACAGAGCCAGCCCGAAATTGCGATCAGTGGTATCGTTGTGCGTGATTGGGGTCTTTCTGTAACTACGCGCAGGCGCTGCTCCCGGTCCTGACTCCGTCCCGAAGTCTTACAATTTAGCCGAGCAAGGGCAAGAGTCTTCACCCCTCGTGGCGGCTAAAATGGCGCGTTAACATGCCGCTTTGGCAGAAAGCAATCCGCTGTGCCAGTTTGATTCTGTGCCGGGTTTGAATAATCCCCTTGTAGAGTGCGAGCCGCCGTACTATGGAGCAGAATGTGGAGCAAAGCACCCGGCTCCGCGAGTAACGAACTTCGGTACCGGCGGAAGAGCAGGAACCTCTGAACCACAGGATTCAGGAAATTAGTACAGCGCAGGACGATGATTTCACCGCCTGTTTCGCTGTAACGCAAATCATAGTCGAGCAGGATATGGATGCCGGTGCCCAGCTGCAGTTCCTCGACACGTCCATAAAAACACGTGCTGAGAGTCTCAGCGGTGTGCTGCAGGTCCTAACCGAGAAACGCTCGTCGATCGGTGCGGTTTCACCGAGTGGCAGTGAAGAGGAAAAAAAATCCCACGGTATGGAGGTGACGGGGCTTAACAATGCAATCCAGGCGGCAGCTGAACACCTCAATGCGACGGTCGCGACCGTGAAGGACCGCGAGCTCGAAACCGCTGCCTACACGCAACAGCTAATCGAAGCCACCGGTGAACTCACCGAGGATATCTTTAAGGGTTAGGTGGCCCTCGGACTGCTTCAGGGATGGCTGGAGAACGGCAAGGATTGGATCCTCGATAATGGGCCGAGCTGGTTGTTCAAAATAATCGTCTTTTCCCTTATCCTGGTGACCTTCAGGTTTCTGGCCGGCATAACGAGGCGACTGGTGCGCAAAGCCGTGACGGCGTCGCAGGTCGACTTGTCACAACTGCTGCAGAACCAGATAACAGCGTTTGCCGGCAAAGTTGTGCTCTTTGAGTAGCAAAGTCACCGATCTGCAGGGTGCAGGCCAGCCGTGACGGAGTCTATGCGGTGCAGAAAGCAAGGCCAAGCCTCTCAGAAGCCCACCGGCGGGAGCCAGTCAATGCTCGCGGTGAGGGCTTGGTCAGCGCAAATGGTTATCGGTCGGGCCTGTCCAGAACCAGCGAGTAAATACCCCATAGGCAGGCGGCTATCACTACGCCGACAAGGGTCACGACAAAAATAGAGCCAAGTGCGTTCATCGAAAGCATCTCCAGGGCGTTTGGGTTGGGGCCCTCTTCGTTTTCCAGCCGAGTCCTATAGGAAGGCCGGGTCTGTTGCGTCTTTCTGGCAACGGGACATGGCCGCCGGCAACAGTAAGGCCAGCGGCCATGGAGTGGCGCGGCGAAAGTGCCCACTCACCTGATGGCCAAGTGTATAGATTCAGAAGGCGGGGGCAATACGTGGTACTACGTGTGATTAGCTGGAAGACAGCA
>JASFKW010000266.1:0-3115 GCA_050118435.1 Gammaproteobacteria bacterium
GGGAGCTGGACGAGGAGATGGTATTCGAGACACGCAAAGGAGACAACGTCCTGCTCGGTGCCTCGACCTGGCACGTGGAGGATATCACCCGGGATCGCGTAATCGTCTCCCCAGCGCCGGGTGAGCCCGGCAAGTTGCCTTTCTGGCGCGGCGAGGGCCCCGGGCGGCCGGTGGAGCTGGGCCGCGAGCTTGGCGCCCTGGTGCGCCGGCTCGCGGCCATGGGGGCGTCCGAAGCGGCGGCCTGGCTCGCGGCCAACACGCCCCTCGATGCCAACGCCGCAACGGACCTGGCCTCCTACATCGCCGACCAGAAGGCGCATGCCGGCACCGTACCGAGCGACAGGCGGATCCTCATCGAGCGCTTCCGCGACGAGCTCGGCGACTGGCGAGTGTGTATCCTGAGTCCCTTCGGGGCCCGGGTCCACGCCCCTTGGGCCATGGCTCTGCAACAGCGCCTGTCGCTGGACGGCGGGTTCCAGGTCCAGGTGATGTACAGCGACGACGGCATCGTGCTGCGCTTCGCCGACGTCGAGGACCTGCCGGACCCGGCCGCTCTGCTGCCGGAGCCAGAAGATGTGGAAGAGCTGGTGACCGAGCAGTTGCCGCACACCTCCCTGTTCGCCGGCCTGTTCCGGGAGAACGCGGCGCGGGGGCTACTGCTGACGCGCCGCGGCCCCGACCGGCGGGCCCCCCTGTGGGCACAACGCCTGAAGGCCCAGCACCTGCTGGCGGCCGCCCGCCAGTTCGCCAGCTTCCCGATCGTCCTGGAGACCTTTCGTCAGGCTCTGAGCGATGTGTTCGACCTGGCTGCGCTGCAGCAGTTGCTGGGGGACATTCGCAGCCGCCGCATCCGGGTGCACGATGTCGAGACCCGCTCCGCGTCGCCTTTCGCCCGCTCCCTGGCCTTCGCCTACGTGGCGGCCTACATCTACGAGCAGGACGCGCCGCTCGCCGAGCGCAAGGCCCAGGCCCTGACCCTGGACCGGGAACTGTTGCGCGAGCTGCTCGGGCAGGCGGAGCTGCGGGAGCTGATCGACGCCGGGGCCCTGGCGGAGCTGGAGGAGGAGCTGCAAGGTCTCGAGCTGGCGCGGCGGGCCCGCGACGCCGACGAGCTGCACGATCTGCTGCGGCGGTTGGGGGATCTGAACACCGGGGAGCTGGCGGCTCGCAGCCTCGGCGATACCAGCGCCTTGCTCTCCTTATTGGAGGGCCAGCGGCGCGTGGCGGCCGTCCGCATTGCCGGGCAACACCGGTGGATCGCGGCCGAGGACGCGGCGCTGTACCGCGATGCGGTCGGGGCCGTACCCCCGTCCGGTCTGCCGGAATCCTTTCTCGCGGTGCGTCCCGACGCGCTCGAGGAGCTGCTGCGCCGCTATGCCCGAAGCCACGGTCCCTTCACGACCCTGCAGGCGGGGCGGCGATTCGGTCTGTCCCAGGGGCAGATCGAGCCAGCACTCAAGCTGCTCGAGCGCGAGGGCATATTGGTGCGCGGCGAGATCAGGCCTGGTGGCGTGGAGCCCGAATGGTGCGACGCCGGGGTCTTGCGAAGCGTCAAGCGCCGAACCCTGGCGCGGCTGCGCCATCAGATCACGCCCGTGCACGAGGCGGCCTTTGGACGGTTTCTCTGGCAATGGCACGGGCTGGACGACCGGCGCGGAGGGATGGAGCGGCTTTCCGAAGCGATCGGACAGCTCGAAGGCTTGTCTTTGCCTTGGTCCACGCTGCGGGATCAGCTGCTGCCCGCCCGGGTCGCTGGGTTTTCATTGGACATGCTGGACATGCTGGCGGCCACTGGCCAGGTGATCTGGGTCGGGAGTGCCCCACTGGGGACCCGTGACGGTCGGGTGGTCCTGTATCGTCGCGGTGAGGCCAGACGCCTGCTCGAGCCGTGTACCCGGGGCGGCGAGGACATCGGCGAGGTCCATGCGGCGGTCATCGAGTACCTCGAGCGCCGCGGCGCCAGCTTCATGGTGGAGCTCGAGCACGCCGTGCGTCAGCGCTTTCCGTCCCTGACCCTGGTCGAGTGGGAGGGCATTGTCTGGGACTTGGTTTGGGCAGGCCGCCTCACCAACGATACCTTCGCCCCGTTGCGCGGGTTGGGCGCGCCAAGGCGGCGCACGCATCGTGGCACCCAGGTCCTGGGCGGCGGCCGCTGGTGGTTGGTCGACGAACTGGTGGAGAAGGATCGGGCCTCGACGGAGCGTGCGCTGGCTCGGGCGGAGATGTTGCTCGAACGCTACGGCGTGGTGACTCGCGAAGCGGCCGGGGCGGAGAACCTTCCCGGTGGCTTCGCCCCCTTGTACCGAGTGCTTTCGGGAATGGAAGAAAGCGGCCGGGTCCGGCGGGGCTACTTCGTCGAAGGCCTGGCCGGCGCCCAATTCGCCCGGCCCGGAGTGGTCGATCGGCTGCGGGCGGAGGAGCGGAAGAATGAGTCGGAGATCCGGGTGGTGCCCGCGGTGGATCCCGCGAGCCCCTGGGGGGCGCTGCTGCCTTGGCCGGATGGGGGCGGGAGGGGAGACACGCGCCCGCGGCGAGTCCCGGGGGCTTGGGTGATTCTGGTGGGGGGCGCGCCCGTGCTTTACCTAGCGGCCAACCTCCACCAGCTGTTGACGTTTCCGGACGCTACGAGGGACGATGCGGCTCTGAGGGCGGCCGTCGCAACGCTGGCCGAGCTTCCAAGGCGGCTGCGGCGGGGCTCGCTGACGGTGGTCAAGGTGGATGGCGAGCCGGCTCTCGACTCGCCGCTACTGAAGCCTATGCTCGAAAGCGGGTTCGTACGCGACTATCGCGGCCTGGTGGCGGAGCGTGATTATCGGGCCGAAATGCCGAAATAGGGGTGAACGGTGCCTGAGGGCGATACTGTATTCAAGGTGGCGGCATATCTGGCTCCACGGCTCGAAGGCCGCCGGCTGATCGATGCACGCGCCGGTTCCCCGCCCGTCGACTTGACTCATTCCCGTATCGAGGCGGTGGAGGCCCTGGGCAAGCACCTGCTAATCACCCTCGAGGACGGCCGCGTGCTGCGCAGCCATCTCGGCATGTGGGGCTCCTGGCACTGGTATCCGCGTGGCGTGCCCTGGCACAAACCGGCAGGGCATGCGCGTATCCTCCTGGA
>JASFKW010000267.1:0-3078 GCA_050118435.1 Gammaproteobacteria bacterium
CTGCGAGCACGGTTGTATTTACTGTTATGCCCGGCCGACGCACGCTTATCTGGACTGTTCCCCGGGCCTGGATTTCGAGACCCGGCTGTTCTACAAGCCCGCGGCCGCGGCGCTGCTGCGCAGCGAACTCGGTCGCCCGGGCTATCGCTGCCAGCCCATCGCGCTGGGCGTTAATACCGATGCCTATCAGCCGGTCGAGCGCGAGCTCAAAGTCACCCGGGGGATCCTCGAAGTGCTGGCCGGGTGCGGCCACCCGGTCGGCATTGTCACCAAGTCAGCCCTGATCGAGCGGGACCTCGATCTGCTGCACCGGCTCGCCGAGCAGCGTCTGGTGCACGTCACGGTTTCGGTCACCACCCTGGACCGTGCGCTGGCCCGCGTCATGGAGCCAAGGGCTGCCGCGCCACACCGCCGCCTGCAGACCATTCGCGCCCTGCACGAGGCCGGCATCCCGGTCGGGGTGCTGGTGGCACCGGTCATCCCGGCGCTCAACGATGCCGAGATGGAGCGGATTCTCGAGGCAACGAAGGAGGCCGGCGCCGTCAGCGCGGGGTACGTCATGCTGCGGCTTCCGCACGAAGTGAAGGACCTGTTCAAAGAGTGGCTGGCATTGCATCTGCCGCTGCGGGCGGAGCGTGTCATGAACCGGATCCGCGATATCCGCGAAGGCCGTGAGAACGACAGCCGCTTCGGCGCAAGGATGCGCGGCAGCGGCGTGTTCGCCGAGTTGATCCGCCGACGCTTCGAGACAGCGGCGTGCCGCCTGGGTTTCGCGGACTTTCCCGCCTACGACCTGGGTCGTTTCCGGCCGCCTAGGGACAGCGGCGGACAGATGGAGCTGTTCGATTGATCGCCGCCGGGCGGCCCCGGGGGGTGATCTGCCCTGCGGCTGGCCTGGGCTCCCGCGAGTCGGCCCGGCAGCGGCCGGAGTGGCCGGTTTCAGAGATCCTTTGGAACTTTCTCAGAGCCTGCCGCGTCGTTGCTGTATGCAAGCCTCTGTCCGACAATCCGGCGCGATGAGCGATCCTGACCTGCGCCGTTTTTGCGAGCAGGAGATCACAGCGCTTCTCGATCGGCTGTATGCCACGGCGTTGCGCCTGACCCGTAACCGCAGCGACGCCGAGGATCTGGTGGCCGATGCGGTGGTCAAGGCGCTCGACAATCTGCACACCCTGCGCGATCGCGGCTGTTTCCGGGGCTGGATGTTCCGCATTCTTTACAACATTTTCTACTCGAGCTGCCGGTCGCGGGCCGCGCATCCGGAAGACTGCTTCTCCGCCCTGGCCTCGGGCGAGGACCAGGATCGGGAGCCGTTCTGGCTGTTCGACAGGCTGCACCAGCCGTTTCTGCTCTGGTGGGGCAACGCAGAGCAGGACTTTGTCGACCGGCTCGTGACCGAGGACCTGGTCAAGGCCATTGAGGCGTTGCCGGAGATTTATCGCGTGGTGGTGGTACTGGCTGATATCGAGGGCTTTTCCTACCAGGAGATCGCACAGACGCTCGAGATCGAGCTGGGGACCGTGCGCTCGCGCCTGTCGAGGGGCCGGTCGCTGCTGCAGAAGGCGCTGTGGAGTTACGCGCAGGATGCGGGGCTGGTAGAGGGCCGCCCGCAGCCGTGAATCGAACGAGGTGATGATGAGCAAGGTGAGGCAAATCAGTTGCGAAGAGGCGCTCAAGAGTCTGCTGGAGTATCTGGACAGCGAGCTGGCCGACGAGCGCTCGCACGAAATCGACCAGCACCTCTCAACCTGCCGGAGCTGCTATTCGCGACTCGAGTTCGAGAAGCACCTCAGATCCCGATTGCGGGAGACCGGCAGACAGGAGGTGCCGGACAGTCTCAGAAATCGCATCGACGCCCTGTTCGTGCGCAAGGACGGGAAGCAGGGCTCCGGCGGGTGACGCCGGTGGAGGAAACCTATGGTTGCAATCACCAGCCTGCAGCGCGAACAGATCCTGCACGCGGTCAAGCAGATGTACACCGATGTCGCCAGCTGTCCGGATAAGCCCTATCACTTTCCGACCGGGCGCAGCGCCTGTCTGGTGCTCGGTTACAGCGCGGAAATGCTGGTAGGCTTGCCGGAGTCGGTGCTCGAGTCCTTCGCCGGCGTCGGCTGTCCGCTGCAGGGCGAGCCGTTCCGGGCGGGCGACCACATACTGGATATCGGCTCGGGATCCGGCACCGATACGCTGATCGCCGCGCGCCAGGTCGGCGAACGGGGTCGCGTGTACTGCCTGGACCTCACCGAGGCGATGCTCGACAAGCTGTGTCACAACGCGGCGAGGCAGGGTGTGCACTGGCTGGTGCCCATCCTCGGCAATGCCGAGTCCATCCCCCTGCCGGCGGCCTGCGTGGATGGCATCACCAGCAATGGCGTGCTCAACCTGGTTCCGGACAAGGCGGGCGCCTTCCGCGAGCTCTATCGGGTGCTGCGCCCGGGCGGCCGTCTGCGCCTGGCGGACGTGGCCGTGAGCCGGGATATCGAGGTGCTCGAAGAGGCGCGCGACATTCCCCGCCTGTGGGCCGAGTGCGTGGTGGGTGCCGTAGAGCAGGAGCAGTACGTGACCCAGCTGGAGTCGGTGGGATTCGAAGACGTTGCAGTGATCGATCAGACCGACTATTTCTCGCACAGCATCAGCGAGCGAACGCGCGACATCGCCCGGGCGTTCGGCGCCAACAGTATCGTGATACAGGCGCGAAAACCGGCCCGTTGAGCTGTGCTCCTCCGAGCTGATCCCCCCCTTTGTCCCCGCGCCAGCGGGGATCTTTTTGTCCGTGGCCGCCGGCACGTCGGGTGGCAAGTGTCGCGGGGGCGCGAATCACTGGGAACCAATTGTGCGGCAGCGGAGTCCTTGCTCTGCACTGACGCAAAGGAGACGGACGTATGAGCACGCAGAAAGACATCAGCTGGTGGTACTGGGCGGCCAGCGTGCCGCTGCTCGCCGCCGGGCTGTACGGCTACACGCAGGGCTTCTACGCGGCGATGGCGCTGACCGTGTTTCAGTCGGTGCACTACTATCTGCGCGAAAGGAGCTTCGCGGCCTTCCCCGTCCAGGTGCGGGTTGCCTATCTGGGGCTGT
>JASFKW010000268.1:0-3076 GCA_050118435.1 Gammaproteobacteria bacterium
CCGTCGAGCTGGGCGTCACCGAAGAGGTGATCAAAAAGGACCTGGGAAAGGTGCTGCTGCAATGCGAAGCCTTGCAGGATCAGCATATCCAGAAAACGCTGGAACCCAAATCATCACTGCTGACGCTGGACGACAATGAACGCCAAGCCGCCGTCGATCTGCTGTCCGATCCCCAGCTGCTGGATCGCATCCTGTCCGACTTTAGCCGCTGCGGGGTGGTCGGTGAGGAAACCAATAAACTCGTTGGCTACCTGGCCTCCGTCTCCCGCAAGCTGGACAACCCGCTTGCCATCATTATCCAGTCGACCAGCGCCGCCGGCAAAACCTCACTCATGGATGCGGTGCTGGCCCTGATGCCAGAAGAAGACCGGGTGCAGTACAGCGCGATGACCGGGCAAAGCCTGTTCTACATGGGCGAGACGGACCTGAAACACAAGATCCTGGCGATCGCTGAGGAAGAAGGCGCGCACCAGGCGGCGTATGCGTTGAAGCTGCTGCAGAGTGAAGGCGTGCTCAAGATCGCCTCCACGGGCAAAGATGCGGACTCGGGCAAACATGTCACGCATGAATACACGGTTGAAGGCCCGGTGATGATCTTCCTCACGACCACCGCGATCGAGATCGACGAAGAGCTGATGAACCGCTGCATCGTGTTATCGGTGGATGAAAACCGCGAGCAGACGAAAGCCATCCATGCGATCCAGCGCAAACGGCGCACCCTCGACGGCCTGCTGGCGAAAGCCGAGAAACAAAGCATCCTGACACTGCACCGCAATGCCCAGCGCCTGCTGCGGCCGCTGGCGGTGGTCAACCCCTATGCCGAACACCTGACCTTCCTGGATGACCGCACCCGCACCCGCCGTGATCACGAAAAGTACCTGACCCTGATCGACACCCTCGCACTGCTGCACCAGTACCAGCGACCCATAAAAACCGTGCAGCACAAGGGCGACATCCTGGAATACATCGAGGTCGCCCTGTCCGATATCGAACAGGCCAACCGCCTGGCGCACGAAGTGCTGGGCCGATCACTCGATGAGCTGCCGCCACAGACCCGCAGACTGTTACTCAGCATCGAGGCGATGGTGCAGGAACAAACCGAAACCCTGGACATGCAACGAAGCGATTACCGCTTTAGCCGCCGTGATCTACGTGAGCACTGTGGCTGGGGGGATACGCAGCTCAAAGTCCACCTGCAACGGTTGGTCGAACTGGAATACCTGCTGGTGCATCGCGGCACACGCGGTAACAGCTTCGCCTATGAACTGCTCTACGACGGGCAGGGCAAGGACGGGCAACCGTTCTTGCAGGGACTGATCGATATCGATCATCTAAAACATGACTACGATGTGAATCGGTCGGGGCAGAAAGCCAAACGGTCGGGGTCCGGTCGGCCCCTAGTCGGGGATCGGTCGGAGGATGGTCAGATCACAAAAGGTGCGTCAACGTCTACAAATAAAGGCACTGACAACGATGATGCCAGCGACAGCCTGGGATGCAGTTATCCAGCAACGAAAACAGCGCCATCGTATCATAGCCATAGACCGGCCCTGATCAGCAAAGCCCGCTGATGCGCCGCGACCCCCACAAGGACGTGGTGGAACACAGTGGTCTGTTCCCCTACCTGCAGGCGTTCCTGGAGTGGACCGAAGTGAAAGGCTACAGCCAGGACACGCTGAGACGCCGCAGGGCCGCGTTGAAGCGCTTTATCGTCTGGTGTGATGAACGCGAGCTGCAGACGCCGCAGGAGATCACCAAGCCGATCCTGGAGCGGTATCAGCGCTATCTGTACTACTACCGCAAGAGCGACGGACAGCCGCTGACGTTCGGCTCACAGCATGTGATGCTGACGCCGATCAAGACGTTCTTCAAATGGCTGACGCGCGAAAATCACATCCTCTACAACCCGGCCAGTGAGCTGGAAGTCCCGCAGAAACCGAGACGACTGCCGAAGACGATCCTGCCGGTAGAAATCATCGAGACGATCCTGAATCAGCCGAACATCGAAACCGTTGAAGGCATCCGAGACCGTGCCATGCTGGAGACGCTGTACTCGACCGGTATCCGCCGCATGGAGCTGGTGAAACTGACGCTGTACGATGTCGATCGCAGACGCGGCACGCTGATGATCCGCGAAGGCAAGGGCCGGAAGGATCGGCTGATCCCGATCGGTGAGCGCGCACTGGCCTGGATCGAGAAGTATCAGCACGACGCACGCCCTGCGTTGCTGGTCGGCAAGGACAGCGGCACGCTGTTCCTGACCGACAAGGGTATCGCCTTTAGACGCGGGGCTGCCGGCGGACGCATCAAGCGCTACATCCGCCAGGCGGGGATCGAGGTCGAAGGCTCCTGTCATCTGTTCCGGCATGCGATGGCCACGCACATGCTGGAGAATGGCGCCGACATCCGCTTCATCCAGGCGATGCTCGGACACGAAGACCTGTCGACCACCGAGATCTACACGCAGGTATCGATCGAGAAGCTGCGGCAGATCCATGCCGCGACACATCCCGCGAAGCCGACACGAAAGACGCACCCGGACACTGCGGTGGACGCTGACACTGTGTAGCCGTCGGACCGCCTGTCACGTCGCTTGCTAGCAAGCAACGTCGCGCCAGCAAGCAACGCTGGCACTCAGGTCTGCAGGCGGCAAGCGCCGCGCCAGGCTAGCGCAGCGGGTACCGACAGGACAGTGGCTCCGTTCATCGACAGTGGAAAGGTCTTGTGTGTTGCACGCTCGCGCGAGCAACACCACCCCCGTTTAGCCGCCCAGGAGCAGAAAGGCACACCACGCCTTACTGCCCCTGGGCTATCACCCCGCAACCCCCTCAAGGGGGCTAGGGGGCGTGTGCAATGAACATAACGCGGCATTATGCGCCATACCGGCACGGGCTTCGCCCTTGTGAGGCCGGCACGTCGCATAATGCTGCGCTATGTTAAATGCCCCCGAAGGCGGCCCCGCGCCTTGCACGGCCCTCAACCTTCGGCTTCGTTGGCCGTTCCAGTTGCCGCCCCGCCGGGGCTCGAAGTGAAGGTCGGTGCGCGCGTCTCGCGCGGCCTGATCGTGATGCCCACC
>JASFKW010000269.1:0-3011 GCA_050118435.1 Gammaproteobacteria bacterium
TCCTTTCTTTGTTTGGCGGAGAGAGAGGGATTCGAACCCTCGATACGGGTTGACCCCGTATAACGCCTTAGCAGGGCGCCGCCTTCAGCCACTCGGCCACCTCTCCGGTATCTCGCTCGACCGCCGTTAAGCGGTCAGCAGGCGCAAAGCATAGTCTCTGAGCGCACCTGTGGTCAAACCGGCAGAACCGGTTCGGCAGGCTCATCCAGCTCAAATGCCTTATGCAAGGTCCGGACCGCCAGTTCCATGTATTTCTCGTCGATCACCACCGTGATCTTGATCTCGGAGGTCGACACCATCTGGATGTTAATGCCTTCACCGGCCAGCGCTTCGAACATCTTGCTGGCCACACCAACGTGCGAGCGCATGCCAACGCCGACCAGTCCGAGCTTGCAGATCTTCGCATCGCCTACCAGCTCGCGCGCACCGATCTCCTGTTGGACCTTGGTGAGAATGTCCACGGTCCTTTTCAGATCGTTGCGGTGGACGGTGAACGAGAAGTCCGTGGTGCCTTCGCTGCCGATATTCTGCACGATCACGTCTACCTCGATATTGGCTTTGGCAATGGGATCGAGTATGGCAAAGGCGATGCCCGGCTTGTCCGGAACACCCAGGACGGTGACCTTGGCCTCATCGCGATTGAAGGCGATACCTGAAACGAGAGCTTCTTCCATCTGTGCGTCTTCCTCGAAAGTGATCAGCGTGCCCGAACCGGATTCTTCCTCGATCGGGATATCGGGCTCGGTCAGGCTCGATAGCACGCGGAGCTTGATCTGAAACTTTCCGGCGAACTCGACTGCGCGAATCTGCAGTACTTTCGAGCCCAGCCCGGCCATTTCCAGCATTTCCTCGAACGTAATCTTGTGCAACCGCCGCGCTCGTGGCTCGATGCGCGGGTCAGTGGTGTAGACACCGTCAACATCGGTAAAAATCTGGCATTCGTCAGCCCGCAGTGCAGCGGCGATCGCCACCCCGGAGGTATCCGAGCCGCCGCGGCCCAGCGTGGTGATGTTGCCGGCCGCATCCACCCCCTGAAAACCAGCGACAACGACCACCCGGCCGGCATCGAGATCGGCGCGGATGTTCTCCTCGTCGATCTCGAGGATGCGCGCCTTGGTATGGGCGCTATCAGTGAGCATGCGGACCTGTCCGCCGGTATACGACCGCGCCGGCACACCCAGTTCCAACAGAGCCATGGACAGCAGGCCAATGGTGACCTGCTCGCCGGTAGAAGCCACCACATCGAGTTCGCGCGGATTGGGCTGGGCCTGGATCGCCTTGGCGAGGTCGATTAGCCGGTTGGTTTCACCTGACATGGCCGAAACCACCACGATCACGTCGTTTCCGGCATTTTTCCACTTGGCCACCCGCCGGGCCACGTTCTGTATGCGTTCGACCGACCCGACCGAAGTGCCGCCGTATTTCTGGACTATAAGTGCCATTAAGGCCTGTTGCCCCTGAAAAAGCCTCGCATTTTAAAGCAAATATGCACCACAAGCCCGCGTCAGGGCATTTACGCGCAACAAGGTTTGATATAATTCGCGGCCTTATCGGGGTGCCATTGCGCTCGCGATGTACCAGTTACAGCGCCCGTAGCTCAGTTGGATAGAGTACCTGGCTACGAACCAGGGGGTCGTGGGTTCAAATCCTGCCGGGCGCGCCACCGACATTGAAAAGGCCCACCAAGCGTGGGCCTTTTTTTGTCTGCGACTTGGAGCTTTGTCACGGTCCGCCTCTGTCAGTGACCTGGCAGTACGATCGGCTTGCCGTGGGGCGTTGCACGCGCCGCCCGATCCCATTCGTCCTTGCGTGCAAGCATCTCACCACGCGTGGTCAACCCTTTCGCGATTGACAGCTTTTCGAGTGCGGCCAACCAGTATTCGTAGTAGCGACTGCCATCGTCGACATCGCCACGCTCGCGGGACATTGCGATTTCCGCTCCGAGATATTGTGTCCACTCTTCCCAGCTGAAGCAGCCGTCATCGAAGAGCGTGAGCGTCATTCCAAAGGCTTGCGCCTCCCAAGGCGATCGAAATACCGGGCCCTCTGCATCTCTCGGCAGCCCTGCCAAGAGTAATGGGTCCTCGTCTGTCATGCGCCCTCCAAGTAGTCTTCCCACAGATCCAGGTAGACGCTGTCCGTCGTAGACGCATTCGTACCCCACAGCTCGCGCGCCGTGAAGCGCACGCTGTAGAGATGCTGCGGATTCGCGCCCTTGCCCGCAGCATTGTCATCTGGAAAGACGAAGACGCCGTGGTCGCGCACTATCGTGCCGCGCTTGCCTCGGGAGTAGCGTGGCAAGCGAGTCGCCCCGCTGGGATGGATGTTGCGCGTGACGATACTCTCTCCGGAGCGAAAACCGGCCGGAATGTCCGTGTCGACACGATACTTTTGCCCCTTGCGAACTACGGACTCCACTTTCTCCGGCGGAAACGGCGTGAGCCCCTCGCGCGCAGGGCCCTCGCTTTTGCCGCTTGCCAATTCGGTCGGCGTCAACACGCCATGCTCGAGCAGAAGCGTCTCCAACCCTAAAAGCCAGCGTTCGTAGTAGCTGGCAGGAAGGTATTGCTCGGGCGGAATGCGCTCGTTCGCATGCCTGGCTATGTCAATGTTCCACTGGCCAAGCGCGCCACAGGCTTGGCGCAGCGCGAAGGTGCGCGCCTCCCATCGGTGGTGGAATACCGGCTCATCGCGCTCCTGCTCTACCGGTCCGAAGCCTTGCATGCCACCCATATCGTGCACACCGTCCATTTTGCTCGTTCCCTAGTTCGAAATCGTTGCTTGTTTGCGGCGGTGCGGCCTATAACTTCGCCGTCCCGATCATCGAGTCGCGCGTGACCACGGATGCGAGTTCCTCCTCAGTCATGTCCTGCGTTCCGGCTGGTTGTTCCGGCAAGACCAGGTAGCGCACCTCGGAGGTGCTGTCCCATACGCGCACTTCGACATCGTGAGCCAGCTCCACCCCGAACTCCTGCAACACGCTGCGCGGATCGATAACCACCCTCGAGCGG
>JASFKW010000270.1:0-3011 GCA_050118435.1 Gammaproteobacteria bacterium
TATCAGGCCCAATCTGCTCAGCATAAAGCAACGGCGCCCAGATACAGCCCCAGTGCGAACACCGCTGCACAGAATAGCCCTACGGGAATCCACCAGCCTTTTGTAGCATGCGGCCTTCCCGGGAACGCCGCGAATAGTCTTGTTCCGGTTTCATCGAATGCACAGCCCGCGCCGGGTGATACCTGCGAGGTGGATTAGTTATACCCCCGTCTCGCTACAAAGGTTGCGACTATTGAAGCTATGGACCTGCTTTTGTTTTTGATCTGTGAAAGGGGCCACAAAGAAACCGCGGGCGGCTTCAAGTGCTCGTGAATGATCCCGGGCAGTGATACAAGCTCTGGATTTACGGTCAATCTGAACTTCTGGTCAGAGTCGTCCTGGCAGGACTTCAGGAAATGTGTACGGGCCAGGGCGATGCCACGGTCGATGTTCGTGCCGCTCATGGCTTATCTCAGAAGGTGATCTGGACCAGACCGCCCTGGCCAGCCTGTTCCTGCGGCGTCCTGACGGTGATGGAGAGGGCATGCAGGTCGCCGTTGCTGATGTCGTCCTTGAACAGGGCCAGGATGGGTTTCTGCCGCTGCAGGGTGTTGAGGCCGGCGCAGGCCTCGCTGATGACACACAGCTCGAAGCTGCAGTCCTCGCCGGCGACGTCGACCACGGCGTCCGGATACAGTCCCTTCACCCGACCGACGATATCTTCCTCTTTCATGGTATTCCCCCCCCTCAGGTCGCTGCGGCTTTGAGCATAGGCATCAGTTCGCCGTTGGCATACATGGCCTCGACGATGTCGCTGCCGCCGATGATCTCGCCCTGGATGAACAGCTGTGGGAAGGTGGGAAACTCGGACACCTCGGGCAGGGCCTGCATTATCAGGGGCGCGGCCAGCACGTCCACAAAGGCGAACTCGACGCCGGTGGCCTTCATCACCGCGGCGGCCTTGGCGGAGAACCCGCAGCGCGGTTCCTCCGGAGTGCCCTTCATGTAGAGAATGACGGGGTGGTCCTTGAGTTGCTGGCGGATCTTGTCGGTGGTTTTCATAACTCGGTTCTCGCTGCTTGTAAAGGGATGGGGTCAGCCGGCCTCACGCATCAGCGGCCGCAGACAGCGCAGCACGGGCAGTGTGGAGGCGCTCTCCAGGGCGCTGATGCCGTCATGGGTGGTGATGCCGAGGTTGGCGCCGGCCAGGGCGGCCTTCATCAGCGGCGACATTCCCAATTCCACCCGGCTGTTGAGGTCGTCCGGGTCGAAGCCCTGGCTGCGCAGCCAGTTGGTGCAGTGCTCGTTCGGTACCGGCTGTTGCTGCCACCAGTTCTGCCAGGCCTCTCAACCACCCTTCAAGTTATAGACGCGGTTCAGACCGAGCTGGCCGAGGAAGCTGCAAAGATCACGGCTCTGGTTGCCATGGTAGCAGTAGACCAGCACCGCCGGATTGCTGCGCCTTTGTCGCACCAGCTTATTGATGACGGCATCGCTGGCGGCGACCGCATTGGGCAGTTGTCCCTTGCTCCGGCTCTGTGCGTCACGCTGGTCGATGACGATGGGCTGCTCGGTACGCAGCAGCTCGTCGACCTCGGCGGCGAGTATGTCACGATAGCTCACGTGCGATCCCCCTGGTACACTTGTTCATGCTTTCCGCGAGATGGGCAATCTTTGTTCCAACCGTTGCCGGAGCTATATCTTGTTGTTTTGCAGGGCGGTACGCGGCTTGAGCTGCTGTCGTAAAACCGACAATGGCAGCTGACATGTGTGGAGCGGCGCACCCTCAGGGTCGGCTTCACGCCTCGGCGGTGATCAGCACCTCGAACATCTCGATCCGGCTCTCGCCGGCGAAGGCTTCCCTGGGCATGGGATTGCTGTGGGCGATTCTGAAGTCTTCCGAGCCCACCCAGGCCTCGAAGGCCGCCTTGTGGGCCCAGGTGGTCTGCACCACGTAAGGGGTGTCGGGCATGTCCGGTTTGAGTACCTGCATGCGCACGAAGCCTGGTTGCTTGTCGATCTGGCCGGCGCGGTTTCTGAACCGTTCCTCGAACATGGTATCGAAGCCCTCAGCGACGGGGACGCGGTTGGCGACTACGTACATGGGTGGCTCTCCTGTGTTGTCTGGTATGAAATCGGTGATGGCCTGAGTTTGGCAGAGCGTCGGACAGGCTGTGACCCAAGGCAGGCGGATAAGTGTAGCGCTGTTCCGGCTGAGGGTCCTGCGGGCGGTAGCGGTAGAGGCCCGCGGCGGCATAGTCGGCCAGTCGGTGCCTGGTGCGCTGGTGGTAGCCGTCCACTGTGAGGCTTTGCACGGCCCCTGCCTTGTTCTCGTTGCTCATGCTGCGCTGTCCCAGGTGCGAAAAATTACCGGTCGAAAGCCGACAAAGGCGGCTTCCGCATTTCTGACTACTATAGCTAAACGCCCGTTCTGAAAGGACCGGTCCAGTATGTGGATGACTGGCCTGACCCTTGCAAATAGTCCCGGGATATCCAAAGCAAGGCCTGCGCCAAACTGATCGAGACCCGTCAGCCCCGCCTGATCATGTTCCGCAAACAGAAGACCAGCGCCCGCACCCGCTTCCTGCTGCTGGGCACCGGCAGCGTATGCGGTTTCGCCCCCATTCCGAGGCTGGCCGAAGTGTGATGGACGAGCCGCCGGCGAAGAGCAAGGTGGCCCTGCATCCGGGCGCCCTGGTGCATGATGCGGAGACACGCCTGAGACTGCCGGCCGGCAGCCTGGAGGTGATGGGGGATTTCCATGCCCGGGTGGATGTGGCCGACGGTCCCCTGTCGGTCTATCTGGCCGGTTTCACCACCGAGGATCCGCCCTTCGCCGCGGCCGAGGCCCAGGGCGGCCGTTTCATCGACCTGCCCGAGGCCCGCATGCTGCCGTCCACCGAGTTGCAGCTGCTGCGTCTGGCCTATGAATATCTGCTGGGAGGCTGAAGGCATATAGGAAAAAATAAGCGCCCTTTTCATAATCGTCTACGTTCATTGAACGACGCCCGATTTTTCTTTGAGTCCTGATT